>JAGCRW010000048.1 GCA_017964485.1 Muribaculaceae bacterium
CTAATCTCAGTCTTTAACCAAATTCGGTTATTAGGACCGATTTGTGTTTAATGTTCTAAAAAGTCCCCTGCAAAGTCTTTGCGGGGGATTTTTTTGAAAATATCGTCTCATGTTATTTTTTTAGAAAATTTAGGCTGCGTTTCGGCATAAAAAATAAAAAACTTCGTTTAATATTTTGTTCTGCTCTCAACTTGCACTAAATTTGCACCATGAAAGTAAAAATCTTAATAACAATATTTTTGATTGCTACCGCCTTAGTGGTTGGAGGCTGCAAGCAAGAGGAGAAAACTGCACCTAAACCCAAGGTGTCGAAACTCAAGGGCAAAGCCATCGAAGTGGCTACCGAGGCAGCAAAGAAACTTGTTGAAACCGACCATACCGACACCCTTGCGATGCAGAACTGCATCCTTGAGGCAAAGGCGCTCGAGGCAGAGTTCCAGCTTGCTGACGACTCTATCGCCATCGCCAGTTTTAACAAAGCCTACAAGAAATATCTTGAAGAGAACGACCCCGACCTCGCCAAGGAAATCTTTATCAAGCGCCCCGATAATCTTCCCGAAGGCGCGAAATGGGATGAGTTTGAAGAACTAGAAGAAGATAAATAACCAAAAAATATTAGGACTATGCATAACTACAATTTCTATCTCGACCTTGTAAACAAGGCTATCAATAACATAAACTATCCTAAGGAGCCAGCTCATCTCTATGAGCCAATCGCTTACACTATGGGATTAGGAGGCAAACGAGTAAGACCTGTCCTCACCCTGATGACTTGTGAGGCCATGGGTGGCGACCTCGACAAAGCAATCAATGCTGCTCTTGGCATTGAGTTGTTCCATAACTTCACACTTATCCACGACGACGTGATGGACAATGCCGACATGCGTCGCGGCAAACCTACAGTACACAAGCGCTGGGATCAGAACGTGGCAATCTTGAGCGGCGACACCATGCTGCAGATGGCGGCTCAGGCAATGACACGCGTCGAGCCTGACATCGTTCAGCCCCTGATGGAATTATTCAACGACACAGCCATAAAGGTTTATGAGGGTCAGCAGTATGACATGGACTACGAGAGCCGCAACGATGTGACCGTTGAGGAGTACATGAAAATGATTCGCCTCAAGACCTCGGTGCTCACTGGTTGCTCTTGCAAGGCTGGAGCTATCGTGGCTCGCGCTGACGAAGAGGACGCCGAAAGCATCTACAACATGGCGGTGAACCTCGGTCTCGCCTTCCAGTTGCAAGATGACTACCTCGACGTGTGGGGCGACCCTGCCACCTTTGGCAAGGAGATTGGCGGCGACATAGTAAACAACAAGAAGACCTTCCTGCTAATCAACGCCATCGACCACGCCGCCGGCAACGAAGCCAAAGAACTCAACCACTGGCTTTCTGACAAATACGCTCCCAAGCAGGACAAAATCGAGGCTGTGACAGCACTCTACGAGAGTCTTGGCCTTAAAGACCTTGCACGCAACGCCATCATCAAATACTCGCACCAGGCCCTCGACCTGCTGCACGAGACAAAGATGAAATATGACGCCTACAAGCAATTTGAGGCAGTAATCGAAAACCTCGTCAACCGTGACCGATAAGAGGAGAGAGTTGAGAGGAAAGAGGGCAGAATATCTTTCGCACTTTCCACTTAAAACTTAAAACTTCACACTTATAAATGATCGATTCTCACAGCCACTTGTATTGCAACGACTTTGATGAGGACCGCAATGAGGTTATGGCGCGAGCACTCGATGCTGGCGTCAAGCACATTGTGCTGCCCAACGAAAACCTCGAAAGCGTGACGCGCGTGGTAGGGATGCACAACTACTACCCCACCTGCACCTCGATAGCGCTGGGCCTGCATCCCGAAGACGTGGATGGCGACTTTGAGCATCAGCTTGCGGCAATGCGTCCGCTGCTCGATGAGCATCACCCTGTGGCTGTGGGAGAGATAGGAATTGATCTCTATTGGGACAAGACTTGGCGTGAGCAGCAGATGGCGGCACTAGATACGCAGCTGCACTGGTGCAAGGAACTTGACATCCCTTTCATCATGCACTGCCGTGATGCCATCGATGAGATTCTGAGCGTGCTTGATAACTTTGGCGAACCGCTGCCGCAAGGTGTGTTCCACAGCTTCACTGGCACGCCCGAGGAGGTAGAAAAGGTGCGAAAACGTGGAGACTTCTACTTTGGCGTGAACGGCATCGTCACTTTCAAGAAAAGCAATGTCAAGGACATCCTGCCAGTGGTGGGACTCGACCGACTGCTGCTTGAGACCGACTCACCTTACCTGGCGCCCGTCCCTCACCGTGGCAAGCGCAACGAGAGTGCATTTGTGCCTCATGTGTGCCATTTCGTCGCACAGCACCTTGGAGTGAACGATGAAGAGGTGGAAAACGCCACCGACAGCAACGCCATCGCCCTCTTCAATCTCAATATAGTTTAGCTGCTGCCTCGTCAGCATGTTGATAGTCTACTGCCAACAAAAAATGCCAAAGAAAAACACATTAACAGCCCTTTTGCTACTTATACTGAGCGCATTCAACGCTCAGGCGCTCGACATTCCCAAAGGCACGTTTTACTTTGACAACTCGCTCACGAAATACTCTATAGTGAAATTCGTCTTCGGCAGCTATTCCAATCCCGAGAGCTATGTGATGACGATGACCAACGAGGGCGACAACATCTGGAGCATTACAATCCCCGAGACTGTGACGGGAATGTACCGATACTGCTTCGCCGAGACCTCGCTACTAGATGGACTTTACAACGAGACATTCCCAAATCTGAAAGACCGCATTAGTAATACCTTAGGCGAAAAGCGCACAGCCACTTGCGAACTATCCATCCCCGTGGGGTGGGTGTTCACTCCTACCAGCGGCAACAACTGGGCGTCGGGGTCGTGGCAGATGCTTGGCGATGCGACATCCTACTCCAGCACACTGCCAGTGATGTTCATCAACACCGACGACGGAGTGCCCATCACCTCAAAGGAGGACTATGTCTATGCCGAGTATTACATTGATAATATGGGCATTGACGGCATTGAGAATGTGGGGTCGGAAGACGCACCCGAACTGATGCAGATTCGCGGACGTGGCAACTACACTTGGACGGCATTTGACAAGAAACCCTATCGCCTTAAACTCGACAACAAAATGCCGCTTCTTGGCATGAAACGCAACAAGCATTGGGCGCTGATATCAAATGCCGACGACAACTTAGGATTTTTGCGTAACACAGTGGGCTACGAGCTGAGTCGACGGCTTGGACTGGCGTGGACACCCTCACAGCAACCGCTGGAAGTGGTGCTGAATGGCGATTACATTGGCCTTTACATGCTCACTGAGATAATTCGTGTGGACCCCGACCGCGTGAACATCACCGAGCAGGCCGACTACGAGACCGATCATTTATTGATTACCGGCGGCTGGCTCGTGGAAATCGACAACTATCAGGAAGAGGAGCAGATTCGCACCGTTGAGGGCAACGGCAAGAGCATTTGGTCAACCTACAAGTCACCTGAGCACCTCAGCGATGTGCAGCGCACCTACCTTACCGGTCTCATCAACACCACCAATGCCGCAATATATGTCAACGACAAAACCAACAACGGATGGGAGAAATATGTCGATGTCGATGAGTTGGCGCGATTCTACCTGGTGCAAGAGCTACTCGACGACACCGAGTCGTTCCACGGCAGTTGTTTCTGGCACAAGGAGAACGGCGACAGCACAAAGATTATGTTTGGACCTGTGTGGGACTTCGGCAACGCCTTCCACCGCGGCACCGACCGTTTTATCTACGACCGCCCCGCATTCACTCAGACATGGATTGGCGAGATTGCCAAGTTTCCTCACTTCCAGGAGGTTGTAAAGAAGCATTGGGACCGCTTTGAGCTGCTGCATTACAACGAGATGGACGACTTTATCGACCACTTCATCGACCAAATCTACCAGGCGGCTATGAGCGACGCGGCACGGTGGCATCAATATGGCAACCCTGACATCCTATCCGATCGCGACACTTTCAAGAGCTATTTCCACAACAAGCACAACTGGCTCGCCAACCAGTGGGGCGAGCCCGAGAAAGTGACGGGTGACGTGAACCTCGACGGCGCTGTGACAGCTGCCGACATCACCTTGCTCTATGACATACTACTGGGCAATGTGGCTCTTGACGATGAACTGGCAGCGCTTGCCGATGTGAATGAAGATGGCGCAATAACTGCCGCCGATGTTACTAGGGTTTACGACATCTTGCTCGGCAACTTCGAGCCACCAGTCACCGAAACAGGATTCATCATAAACGTGCAATGCGATGTGGCGCCATATCTCTATTCATGGGCGCGCATTGACGGGGTAACCGTAATCCTCAACGACGACTGGCCTGGCACACAGATGACCGAGACGCGCACTACCCCCGACGGAGTCACGTGGTGGACTCAGCGATTTGACGTAGAATATCCCGCCATCAACATCATCATCAATGCTGGCAGCAGTCGCAAGAAAACGTCTAATATTGAAGGTCTTGCTCCTGGAAATCACTATTTTATATACGATGGAAACAAGAGCTATGAGGATGTCACCGACCAGTATCAGTGACGAGGTATTTCCAATTTCTGCCCTAACTGAATCTTATCATTCTTGATTGACGGGTTGGCGTTCTTGATGTCTTGAATCGTGACGCCATATTGCTTGGCGATTTTGTTGAGGCTGTCGCCACGTTTCACTTCGTAGATGATTGGTTTCGAGGCTTCTTCGGCGGCAATGCGAGCGGCTTCGGCTTCCTGTGCGGCTTTCGCGGCTTTCTCAGCCTCTTCTTTGGCGATGCGCTCGGCTTCCTCTTTTGCCAGTCGAGCTGCCTCTTCACGGGCAATGCGCTCGGCTTCAAGTTGTTCTACCTGCTCATATTCCTCAGGATAAATCAGCAGCGTGCCAATCTCGTTGCCCTTTGTGTCAACATAGAGATAACGCAACAATTTGCGCTCACGTGCTGCCGCTGCAAGCAGCAGGTTAAACTTCATCGCCTCGGAAGCCTGGCGGAACCACGCGTCGCGTTTAGTCATCACAAAAGCCGGTACGTTAACGCTCTCCTTAGTGATATAAGGCACTGTGACCTTAAGTGTCACCGTCGATGAATCGGGCGCCATCTCCACGCCGCTCAGGTGCTCGTTGTTGCCAATAGGCAGGTGATGTTTCGCCACTACCTTTTGGGCGGCCTTTACCATCAGCGCTGTGGTGTGGAGCGGTGTAACATCGGCTTTGCACTTCAAAGTCCCCACTATGCGTCCAATGAGTGACGGGTCGCCTTGACGATGCGCCATAATCACAAGGAAGGTGCCATAACCAGCGTTAAACGCCACGGCCTCACAATCGTAGGTGTAGTTGTTTGACGACTTCTTAAATCCCACACTTTGCCCCACAAAACCTGCCAATGTCGAGGGATAGACCTCGCTGAAATCGGTTGCTGCGCGGCAAAAGATATCCTTTTTCTCTATCACCTGCTTCTGGAGGTAGATAGCAGGCTCAAAAGCCCCCTCAATGGAGTCGATGCGCGCCAGTTCAAGGGTGGCGCCTTTAGCGTCAAGGCGCGTCACATCCACTCGCGCGCCATAAGGTCGCAAAGCGTCATCATTGGCAAGGAACCAGCTGTCGTCGGGGGTAGAAATGGTGAAAAACTCGTTCTCAACCGTGGCAGCAGCACCACAAAGGGCCACCACAGCCATCAATATCGTAAATAATCGTCGCATATTCATAGTTTATTTATCTATAACAATAACTGCAAATTACCTGAAATATTGTGAAGAGCTTGCAGCTCCGCTGTATTACCGCTCGCGATGCTCGCTGGTTAGTCATAGCTCTAGTGCGCTAGTTTTTCTAGAGTTTTTAGCACTTACAAATCATAACCTCCAAAAATCACGCAAACGATTACATAATTTTTTATCTTAGATAATATTATAATTATAATAATTAAAAAAATAATTTTATTAATTTTGGGTGCTAATTATAACATTTCATCAATACGAAAAAAATTATATAAACCAACCAATTAAAAATAAACTAATTATGAGGAAAAACTACATTATTTTAGTAATGGCGTTGCTCCTGCCGTTGACCACCCTTGCCCAGGGATGGCCAGCCAACTATGGCGGAGTGATGCTGCAGGGTTTCTTCTGGGACAGTTACAAAGAGACCCCCGACTGTAGCCCCTTTGGACCGTGGGACAACCACCAGACCAACGAGGCTACTGCTACGCACCAGCCAGGCTACACTTGGGCGACCATGTATGGCGCTGGATGGACAAGTGGTGAGGAATGGCAAGTGCCAGTAACCACTTGGACTAGCCTTATGGCTCATAAGGATGAAATTACTCCTTACATCGACCTGCTGTGGCTGCCTCAAAGTGGCTCAACAGTTGCCGACTCAACAATGATTTATTACAAAAACACAGATGACAGTCCTCGTGAGGGTTGGCGTCCTTGGCGTCAAGGAGCATATTGGCAATATGACAAATATGGCGCTGGTGAGGTTATCACCAATCCCGACTGTATGGGTTTTGTGCCAGTATTCTACTTCCACCACGGACTCTCTTACGAGTACAATGATCAGGGTGAGCTCGTACCCTGGACCTACACCGACAGCGAGGGACGCACCTGGACACCACTCTCCTACTTCGGCACCGAGGCCGAGCTGCGTGAGCTGATTTCGACCTTCAAGGCCGAAGGCACTGGCGCCATCGAGGATGTAGTTTCTAACCACCGTGGCGGTCTTGGTACTTGGGCTGGCGATAAGTACTCTATCGAGTTCCCGACAGAGTGGTACAAAGGCACCTTCTGCCCCGAGGGAGAATTCATTACTTGGAGTAGCGATGATGTGTGCTGTGATGACGAGAGCAACCGTGGAACTGGTAATCCCGACTGCGGCGGCCAGGGCCAGTGGGCTCGCGACATCGACCACCACAGCGCAGCAACCCGACTCAAAGTCCTCAAGTTCCTCGACTTCCTGAAGAACGACCTGGGCTATGTGGGTTATCGTTATGACTACGCTATGGGCTTCGAAGAGAAGCACTACGCTGAGTATAACACCACCCTGCGCCCAACCTTCAGCGTAGCTGAGTATTGGGGCACAAAAGACAACATCTCTAACTGGATCCACCAAACTTACATGGAGGGCACTTATCAGAGTGCCGCCTTTGACTTCCCTCTGCAGTCGGAAATCCGTGAGGCCTTCAACTACGGAAATTATCAAAGACTTAATGACAAAGGCCTTATCAGCGACCCAGTGCTCAAACGCTATGCCGTTACTTTCCTTGACAACCACGACACATTCAAGGACCTGCCAACCGATGGTAGTAACTACAACTGGAGCAACGGCAAAGCCTATCAGCACCGTGTAGAGAAGAACATCGTAGAGGCCACCGCCTTTATCCTGGCGATGCCTGGAACCCCATGTATGTTCTATCCCCACTTCATGCACCCCGAGTGGCATGATACCTTCTGCACACTCATCAAGGCTCGCCGCACTGCCGGCATCACCAACGAGAGTGAACGCTCAGCTGCTGAATTCTTTGGCACCAATGGTATCCAATGGGTTGTGACTGGTACCAACGGTCAAGTATGCTTCCAGCTTGGCGATGCTGTTAGTCAGGGATGCCCCGATGGCTTCAAAACCGTGTGGGAGAGCGACCCCGACGAGAATGGCTACAAAGTGGCTCGCTACAGCATCACCGAAGGCCTCTACGACCAGATTGACAAAAACGAGAAGCAGAACCTTATCAATGGTTATCCCGTTATTGACCGCAAGAGCTGCACCTTCACAGGTGAAATGACCGTTAAAGTGAAACCTTCAACCGAAGGTTGTGTACTGGCTTATACCACCAACGGTGAGAATCCTACTTCCAAAGACACTAACATCACCGAGGAGACTGCTCTCACCATCAACGAAACAACCACACTCAAGGTGGGCGTAGTGGTTAACGACAATGTTCCCGCCTCATCGGTAGTGACTCGCCAGTATGTGAAGACTGCTACCGAGAGCGACAAGATCAACTTCTATGTGAAGGACGACAACGCTCCTTACCTCTACACCTACTACTATGACAACGATGGCAACAAGCATGAGCCTTTCGGCGCATGGCGTGGCTGGCTGGCATATGAAAAGGTTATGGTGGGCGGCCTCGAGTGGTGGCACGTGCAGATGGACAAGCCCGAATACCCAGTTAACCTGATTATCAACTGGGAGGGCAGCCAGACTCCCGATATCGACGGAATCACTAGCGATGTATTCTACACAGTGCAGGAAGGTCAACCTAACGACGTGACCAACACCTACATGCCAATGATTGAGAATCCTGGTCTCAACATCGACAAGAGAACAGGCTCTTATGAGGGCAGCGTAACCGCAACGATTACAGCTTCTTACAGCGGCGCTACTATCGTTTATACCACCGATGGAACAGAGCCTACTGCAAGCAGCCCAACCATCGCCAGCGGAAGCACCATTAACTTCAATACCGACGGCAACCACTACCTGCGCGCTGGTATCCTCAAGGATGGCGAGGTAATCAACCAGGAGGCTCGAAGCTACTATATTCAGAACGGCCACGGCGAGGGTGTGAACATCTATGTCAAGAACATGACTACCGAAGATGTGCCTCACATCTATGCGTGGAATGCCGACGAGTATCCTATTACTCCGTCATTTGATGAAGGTGGAGAGAAACTTAGCGAGACCGAGACCAACTGCGGCCAGACCTGGTACTGGAAGCACTTCGAAGAGGTGCCAGCAGGATTCTTCTTCATGCTCAGTGGCGACAAAGACAAGTGCGCTACAATCAACTATGTAGCCGAGGGTAATGACTACTACTTCTACTACTACCCAGGCGCACACTTCGGCAACGATGCCTTCCAGCCTGGATTCATCGACGTGACTGCCGACAGCAAGCACACTACCGATGTGAAGGCTATCACAGTATTCATGTTTGACAACGACAACTATGACTGGTCTAACGGCATTAAGCTCTATCCTTACGTCGGCACCAGCGATATCTTCTGGAACTGGGCAGGCTCATGGGCCGAATCGGCATTCCCAACCACAGTCATCAACAACCAGAGTTGGTTCTACTGCACATTCATGGATAAGGACAACATTGGCGCTATCCTCTACAATTATAACAACCAAGGCGAGCGCTTTGAGGTAACTGGCATAGAGGACCATGTGTTCATGAAGTTCCCAGCTGCAGCCAACAACTGGAGCACTGGTGCAGATCTTACCGATGAGTATTCTAGCTACTTGCCCACTGTTGAGAAACCCGAGGAGGGCGGCAACGTAACTCCCGTAGAAAAGGATGTTATCCCCGACTGCGCTGTAGCAATGGAAGATTGCCTATACTTCTACTTCGAGAACGGCAGCTACGGCTCGCCTTATGCTTGGGTTTACAGCAACACCAACACCTTTGGTGAGCACGGCTGGCCAGGCGAGGCACTTACCGAAGTTGTGGGTACCGCTCCTAACGGTAACCTCGTTTACCGCTGGACTTACAGCAACAGCGAAAGCCATCCTAGCGACATCATCTTCAGCAACAATGGTCAGGATCAAAGCGGTCCATTTGAGTTTGAGAACGGCGGTTACTACACAACCGACGGCTTGATTGGCGTGGCTCACGACGACATCTTGACCCTTGCACAGATTATCCAGAACGGCAAGGTAGACGAGCAATACCTCATCAGCAACGACCTCAACGCTATAATCACCGTCAACAGGAAGGACGACGTACACGTCTTCGCTAAGGATGCCGATGGTGAAGCCCTAGACCTCTCGGTTAACTACGACAACCTGCCAATGCATCCTGTTATGCAAGACTGGACCTTCGACCAGAGTAACTGGGTTGAGTTTACGCTTCCAGGCGATAGCGAATTCACTCTCAACGACATGAGCCTGTTCAGTCAGACCTTGGTTGGTAGACTCGTCGAGAAGTACCCCAATCCACAGATTGAGTTGCTTGCCAACCCAATTCCTAAGGAGGAGATAAGCTACACTCCTAACAACTTCCTCCCTGCCAACTATTTCCTGTCTCATTCTGCTGCAAACTACTTCTTCGTTCAGCCAAAGGCTCAGGAGTACAACTTCGTCAAGTATGCCATTTATAAGGGCGACGGCAAGTTCGAGATGGCCAACCAAAGTGGCGAGAACGAATGGGATATTCCATCGCTCCAAGGTGAAGTTCGTTTGGCTGGCGAGCAGCTTTACTATCAGGGCGACACCGAGCTGAGTGAGTTCTTCGAGGAGAATGGCGTTTACAATATTGAGGGTATTGCCAAGATTGGTGGCAGGAAAACAAATATTTCTGTTATCAATGCCATTAAGATTGGTGAGTACGTAGAGAATCTCACTCCTCTTGCCGAGGTGCTCGAGGAAGGCGTGGATGGCGCTGAGTATAAGATTGCCGAAAACCTTGCAGTTGTAGCTGCGCCTATGGACAAGGACTTCGCATTCCTCACCGACGGCAACGACAACTGGATTAAGGTAGTCTTCGAACCCGGAAGCGAGAACGAAGGCGTTATCATCGAGAGCTTTATGAGCCAAATGGCTATCAAGGGCGGCACCCTTAAGGGCGTTCTCAGTAACCGAGACTTCAATCCTTACATCACCCTCACTGCTACTCCACAGGTTGGCGAAGAACAAGTGAATTATAACATTGAGACCGTGGATCTAACCGAGGAGTTCGTCCTCAAGATGAACCAAGTGGTTGACGTGACTGGCTACTGGAACAAACATGACGGCGCTCTCCGCGCTTACGCTCCCGACAACGCTATCCAAGGCCAGAGCCTCACGCTCAGCACCGATTGGCTTGACAACTACTCGACTGATAAGCTTGACGACGGTGTTCTCTATACCGTGCTTGCTGCCATCACCATCAAGGAGCCATGGCAACCAGCCGAGCCTAGCGGAGTCAACATGCTTGACTATGACTACGACTTCCAGAACTACCTCGCCAACGCTCTTGAAGAGCCCGACAGCAGCATCCCAACTGGTGTTATGGACATCAACAGCGGAGTAGTATCAGTGCGCTACTACAACCTCCAGGGCATCGAGATTCCTACCCCAGTTCAGGGCGTGAACATCGTTGTCAGGGAATACAACAACGGCAAGCGCACAGTAAGCAAAGTGCTGTTTAAATAATGCACTAAGCCTAATGCACAAGGCTTAATGCATAATGCACAATCTAAAATGCTTGGCACGTAATAGTGCCAAGCATTTTTTTATCTCCCACCACGCTACAAAAAGGTCGCTGCGCTTAAAATTAATTGAAAATTGTGTTGAGTATTTTGTCTGTATGTCTAAAAACAACTTATGTTCTTATGTCCTAATGCTGGGTGAGATTTGTTGATAAAAATTTGCCGTTAGTGGGACGCTGCTCCCTGTTAACATCTTTTTTACCTTCACACAAAAAAATACCCTACATTATTAAATATATATTTCAAAACTTTTTCCTACCTTTGCACCGTGGTAATGAATTAAGGTAATAAAATGCAAGGTAATAACCACAAGCACAATATGTTACAGTACTCTACAACCCAACAATAGAGCACTATGCCATATTGTGCGCCTTTTTTTATTACACCACTAAAGACAAAAAAAAGATTTTTAAATAACTATATTTTACTAACTACTAAACTTTTCAAGCGTATGAAAAAATTACTAACTTTTCTAACCTTGCTCACGCTCTCCATAGGAGTGGGGTGGGCAGCAGAAGCTGTTGATCATTTAGTTCGGAGCATTACTGGAGTGACTGCGGGTAGCTCCGATTACACTACTTGGTCAGGAAAAACTTGTGATGGTGGTTCTAGTGCTGTTTTTGCTGGCTGTAGCGCAGGAGGCAATGATGCAATCCAAATACGCTCAAGTGGGAACAATTCTGGTATTGTCACCACCACCTCTGGTGGCAAAATAACAAAAGTAAGAGTCAATTGGAACTCAAATACAGCCGATACTAGAACTCTTAATATTTATGGCTCGAACTCAGCCTATACTGCTGCAAGCAACCTTTATTCAACTTCCACTCAGGGAACTTTACTTGGAACCATTGTTAAAGGCACATCAACTGAGCTTGAAATCAGTGGCGACTACGCCTATATCGGAGTCCGTTCTGCAAGTGGAGCAATGTATATAGGTGATATTTGGTTTACTTGGGAGACTGATGGCGGCACACCTCAACCCACTACCTATTCTATCACTGGCACAGGTGCTACTACTGGTGGAACTGTGAGTGCAACTGCAACCAGCGGCATCACATCAGGAACAAGCGTGACTCTCACGGCCACCCCAAATAGTGGATATGAGCTTACTGCTTTCACTGTTAATGGCACTGACGTGTTTGACAACATGACTGGTCCTGATACAAACGGTGCCTATACCTACGATATCACCGTGACTGACAATGTAACAGTTTCTGCTAATTTCACAGAACAATCAACACCTCCAAGTGGAGATTATTTGTTCTATGAATCATTTGATAAATGTGGCGGATCTGGAGGAAATGACAATCAATGGAGTGGCAGTATTGCCGGTACTGAAATAACATCAACTGATCTTGATAATACTGGATGGGATATTAGCAAAACGAGTTCATCTAGCAATACAACGGCAAAAGTGTTTGCTGGTGACAAATGTGTTCGTACAGGGCACAATACAATATTTACCACTCCTTCTATTAATGTTACTGATGGTCAAATTTATACTTTGACTTTTAAGGCTGCTGCATGGAACACTAACAGTGAGTCCACAAATTTAAAACTTTATTGTGATGGTGGAACATTAAGTTCTTCTACAGAAACTTTAGTTAAAGGACAATGGACTGAATATACAATAACAGTCACAGCAACAGCATCATCTTTAACAATTGGTTTTGGCGGCAATGGTGCTTCTAACTCTCGCTTCTTCCTTGACGAAGTAAAGATTGAAGCACCCGAGGTTGTAGAGAAAACCTATAACGTTACCGTAACTCAAGCCACAGGTGGCACAATCACTGCTTCACCAGTAGGCGAGAAAGTTGTTGACGCGGGTGATAAGATTACCGTGACAGCTACTCCCGCCACAGGTTATGAATTCACAAGTTGGTCTATCACTGGTGCAGAGGAGACTGAGCCTGATGCTAACAACGAAATCACAGCTGCCGGCAACGCGACCATCACCGCCACATTCAGCCCCCGCACTCTGAACATTACTCGCACCATCAAGACTAACGGCAACGTCAGCGATGCTGGTGGTTGGGTAGGCAGCTGGGGAGATAATTGTACCGTAGGTACCGACTGGGCAACTAATCCCAATTATAGTGTAACCACTACTGTTGGAAAGGAAGTAACTTTTATGGTTGGTACCAACAACAACTATCAGATGGTTCAAGGCAATGTCACTGCAGTTGACGAAAACGGTGACCCTGTAACTCTCACAAGCACTTGGCAGCCTAATAATGATGGCCAAATCTCTTTCTCGTTCATAATGCCTAGTGGTGATGTAGCTATAACCGCCAACTTTACTGATTATCGTGGAGAGCTTCGCCTTGCAGGTCACTTCAACGGCAATTCTACTTGGCGCACTGGTACTGCAGGTCCAGCGTTCACCTATGACAGCAGTAGCGACACTTACACTATCAAAGCTTATTTCACTGGAATTGATGACAGCGGTTACAATGACTACTTCTTCCTCACCCTCGACGGTGAAGAGAAGCATCCGAAGGCAGATCAGGGCAACTACTACATCTCTGACTTAAACGGTGGCTCAATGCCATTCGAGTTAAGTGGTAGCAACAGCAACAACTTCGGTTGCGCACCTGGCTTATTCGACATCGAGATTAATGGTGCGCTCACCAGCATGAAGTTCACCAAGGTCACTCCCACCATTAGCTTTACTCCCCCTACTGGTGAGGTTGAGCAAGGTACAAGCGTTAGTGCAACAAGCAATATTGAAACTCATGTGAGCGCAGTCAAGGCTATCGATAGCGATGCAGTGGGTGATGTTACCGTGGGTGTGAACACCGACAACGGCAACACTTGGGACCCAAGCGTAACGCTCAGCACCATTGGCTCTGCAACTGTCTATGGAAAGTCTTGGCTCAGCAGCAACAGCAACATCAATGCTACTGGCAGCGCAACCTATAATGTGGTAGCTGCTAACACCAACACCCAGTATCAGCTTATTACAAGCACTGATGATCTTGTTGCTAACAAGAAGTATATCATTGTAAGCGAGACTAAGGGTAAGGCCGCTGGTGCCATGGACGGCGTTTATTTGAGCGAAAACTCAATTACCATTGATCTTAACAGCCACATTGCAACTGTTAATGACAATGTTGAGGTATTTACTCTTGGCGGCAATGCAACAGATGGTTGGACCTTAACAAACAAGAACGGAGAAGTACTTGGAGCTAAGGCCGCAAAATCTCTTACTTATGACGAAAATGATGATCCTGTCACTACAGCTACTATTTCGTTCGGCACTCAAACTTTAAATGATAATATCACTTATAACAAAGCTGAAATTACTTACGGTTCTTATGGACGCATTATTCACAATGTAAACAGTCCTCGTTTCTTGAATTACACAAGTGACTATACTGTTTCAATGCTTCCTGTCCAGCTCTATAAGCAAGTAGAAGGCACAGTTATTCCAACGTGTGCAACTCCAACCTTCTCACCAGTTGCTGGTGAATACACTGAGGCGCAGAGCGTGACCATCAGTTGCGCTACCGATGGTGCAACTATTTACTACAGCACTAATGGAACAGACTTCCAGGAATATACAGAGGCAATTAACGTAAGTGAGAGCATTATTCTTTACGCTTATGCGACATGTGAAGGATACACCCAAAGTCAGACAGCAGAAGCTGAGTATACAATCACAACTCCAAAGGTTGCAACACCAGAATTCGATCCTGGTGAGGGTATCTACACCAGTGCACAAAATGTGACAATCACTTGTGCAACCGCTGGTGCGACTATTTACTACAGTACAGATGGAGAAACTTATACCGAGTACACTGCTTCAATTCCTGTAAGCGAGGAAACAACACTCTACGCAAAGGCCACATTGACCGGTTATATCGACAGTGATATAGCACAAGCAACTTACTCATTCGCTGAGGCAGCATCAGATAAGTTTGTTCTTGTAACAAGTGATGATCAGATTGTTGCAGGAGGTGAATATATTATAGTATCTCACGATTACCAATATGTTATGGGTATCATTGGTGGTAACGATTATGGAGCTAAGGTCGAAGGTAGTGTCTTTAATGATGACCACACTGAAGTGACACCTGCCACTGGTGCTAATATTTTGACATTGGAAGGTTCTGCTGGTGCTTGGAATTTAAAGCAGAAGAATAACAATTATATCTGGCTACAGAAAGGTGGTACAAATATTTATTCGAAAGCAAGTACTTATTCTAATACAGATTATTCAAAGTCATTAATCATAGAACCCCAGTCCGAAGACAACACCATCCGTATAACTACTGGTTCATCTAGCACTCGCCGAATTGGTTTCTATGATGGCAGCAAACCATTTGGACACTGGGCAGACAACAATTATAATCAGGCTAATACTCAATATCATAAAGTGTACTTGTACTACCGCAATCCTTCAGTAATTGAGAGCAAGACCCTTGCTCAGATTATTTCCTTAGGAGAAAATGCTGAAGGCAAGACCTACAAGATCAGCAACGCTGATGGTCTGCTTGGTGTTCACAAGATCGGCACATCAATATGGTTCAAAGACGAGGAGCAGGCTGTTGACTATCAGAATCCAACTGCTGCCGAATACAAGTACTATACAGTTGTTGAACCAACATTAGAAATCAACAAGAGCGAGAAAGACTTCGCCCAGAACAACTGGATTGAGGTTGTATTCCCTGCTGCAAAGGATTTCACCAATGCATATGTTAAGAACTTGACAGGTACATACTCTTGCGATAATGGTAATCCTAAGCTCACTCTAACCGTAGCAGTAGATGAGGATAATGATGTTTTTGAGGTTCCATCTAGTGGTTTAGCCTACGAACTTAATCCATATATTCCTGCCAACTTTGCTGGAAATCAGGAGTACACCAACAACGGCGAGACTCAGACCTTCTTCTTCTCTACGCCAAAAGCACAAGAATATGCTCAAATCTTGTGGGCTGTTTGGGACGGAGAAAAGTTCAATATGACAACAGACAATGATTATAATTATTACGGATTCAAAGGTTCGTTTACTATAAATCCAGAGCTTAATTCATATCCTACTTCTGGATTGACCTCTGGCGATACTTATAACTTCAAGGCCATCATCCGTAAGAACATATCTAAAGCAGGTCCTTACGAGGTATATCCAACTGACCTCAATCCTGAAGTTCCAACTGCCATCAATGGTGTTGTTGTTAACGGACTTGTTAAGAGCGTGAAGTACGTGAACGTAGCAGGTATGGTAAGTGATGTTCCATTCCAGGGCATTAACATTGTAGTAACTGAGTACACAGACGGCACTCGCACTACAACTAAGATGCTCCGCAAGTAATCAGCGCTTAAGGCGCGAGGAACGAAGATCGTGAACGTGATCGGAAATCCCTTATTATAATTAAAGGTGCTCGCCCCAATCAAGGGCGGGCATCTTTGTTTTTGACACTTAGCGCACACTGAACGCCGGCGGTGCGGCGCAATACACTAACTGCACCAATCCTAGCTCTCTACCCTCGCTACACTCACTCTCCTCTCTCACTCTTCCTTGAGGATACTTGAACGCCGGCGGTGCGGCGTAATGCACCAACAGCGCCCACGATTGCTTACTTCTTCAACAGCGCCCACGATCGGTTTTCTACTCAACCGCACCACTCTCCATACCAACTCTCCACCCCTTCCTTGAGACTTCTTGAACGCCGGCGGTACGGCGTAATACACTAACAACGCCAACGCTCGGTTTTCCTCTCAACCACACCACTCTCCACACCAACTCTCCACCCCTTCCTTGAGACTTCTCGAACGTCGGCGGTGCGGCACAGTACACCAACAGCACCCACGATTGCTTACTTCTTCAATAGCGCCCACGATTGGTTTTTAACTATCGCACCTTTTCTCTAAACACTCTACTCTTCCTGCTTCCCTCTTTTCACTTTCCTTTATACTATTGCCTGAAAACTGGGAGCTGTTTCCGCATTGCGCCGCACTGACGGCGCTCAAAATTGCCTTTTCTCCTCACATCATATCAAAAGAAACTCTCATATCAACAAAAAAAAGCTGATATCTCTTGCTTTGCACATAAAAAACAGCTATTTTTGCGCTATGGACGACAATCGCAATAAGCAACGGCGACAGTGGTGGAAGCGCAATGCAGGGAAATACCAAAAGAAGCCCTCTATGACTCGCCGTAAGGCGGGTCATGACTACCGTGGTCATTTTGTGTATATGATTACCGTGGTGGTTGCTGACCGCCGTAATGTGCTAGGCATGCTTTGTGATCCCGATGAGAATCATAGCATGGCCTGGGTGAAAGCCACGCCTCTTGGTAAGGCGGTAAAACGCCATTGGCACGAGATTCCGTCACACCACCCTCATGTGAAACTATTTCGAAGCCAGCTCATGCCCGACCATTTCCATGGTATTCTTCATGTAACCAAGAAAACGGAGGTGCATCTGACCACCATCATAAAAGGTTTCAAGATGGCTTGCAACATCTCGGCCCGCGAGATGGGTGTCGCCCAGTATTTGTGGGAAAGTGGCTATAATGACCTCATCCTCACCTCACGAGACCAGTTGCACCACATGATGAACTATGTGCTCGACAATCCGCGGCGACTATGGATAAAGAGGAACCACAGCGATTTCTTCAAAGTGAGAAAGACGGTGGAGGCTGGCGGGCAGCAAGTGGAGGCGCTGGGCAACCAATTTCTGCTTGACTTCCCCTTGATAGCAGCTGTGCAATGCACCCGCAAGTTAACTAAGAAGCAGATTCAGGAGCAAGTAGAGCATTTCTTGGAGATGGCTCAAAGTGGTGTGGTGCTTGTGTCACCAGCTATCAGTCCAGGCGAAAAAGAGGTAATGAAAGCTGCTCAAGAAGCTCATTGCAAAGTGATAAAGATAGTGGACAATGGCTTCACCCCTCTGTCAAAACCCTCGGGCGAGGACTTTGACGCCTGCGCACGCGGCGACCTGCTGCTAATCTCCCCCTTTGAATACAAGAACCAGAAGCCGAACCTCACCGAGCAAATATGCTACCACCTCAACGCCCTCGCCGCTGCTATTGCCACGATTAAATGAAGCGCAGATGGTGAAACGCAGAACGTGAATGGCCTAATTTTGCATTATGCATTGTGAATTGTGCATTATCAAAAACTTTTTACTAATTTTGCAGGTTGAAATGATGAGATGGTCTAGGCATATATTATTTATCGCCCTGCTGGCGCTCTTGGCGCTGGTGGGGGTGGCATGCGCCAATATAGGTTCGCCCGAGGGCGGTCCGCGTGACTACACGCCACCGGTGATGCTGCGAAGCAACCCCATTCCCGGGGCGGTGAACTTCAGCGGCAAGAAGGTGGAGCTCCACTTCGACGAAATCGTGAACCTCAAAGACCAGACCACACGAGTGATAGTGTCGCCCGCGCCTAAGGAGCAGCCCATCATCCGCGCCCAAGGCAAGAAAATTACCGTGGAATTCCAAGACGACCTGGAGCCTAATACGACCTACGTCATCGACTTCAGCGACGCCATCGAAGACAACAACGAGAGCAACGTGCTCGACGGCTTTAGCTTCGCTTTTTCTACCGGCGACCACCTCGACTCGCTGCAAGTGAGTGGCATGGTGCTGCGAGCCAACGACCTAGAGGCGATGAAGAACGTGCTCGTGGGCCTGCACAGCAACCTAAACGACACGGCATTCACCACGCTGCCCTTCGACCGCGTGAGCCGCACCAACAGCCGCGGGGAGTTTGTGCTGCGCAACGTGCCTCCCGGTGAGTACCACATCTTCGCCCTTAACGATGTTGACAACGACTACAAAATGGTGCGCACTGAGGACTACGCCTTCCTCGACCGTGTGATTGTACCCAGCGCCAGCGATTTCACCTCACAAGACACTATCTTCACCTTCGACCATCGCATCGACACCATCATGACGGCGGTGCACACCGAATTTACACCTAACGATGTGCTGCTGAGCCTTTTCAACGAGAATTTCCGCTCTCTATATTTCAAGAAAAGCGAGCGCCAAGGCGATAACAAGCTCATAACCCTCTTCTCTGCCTCCTTGCCCGAAATGCCCACCACACGCGTGCTAGAGCCAAAGATTTACAACGAGGACTGGTATAAACTCGAGACGCGCGAGGCGCAGGACTCGCTGGTGTACTGGCTCACCGACTCCACTATGATCAAGGCCGACACCATCAGGCTAGAGATGACCTACCTGCACACTGCCGACAACGACTCACTCGAGCTCAAGACCGATACCCTTACCTTTGCCAAGCGACGCAACGCCAGCCAAATAAAAGAGAAGGAGAAGGCCGCCAAAGAGCGCGAGAAACGTGAGAAAGAGCTCGCCAAGCTCGAGGAGAAGCTCGCCAAGCAGTTACAAGAGGGCAAAGATGCTACCGACCTAGAAGAAGAAATCAAAGGTCTGCGCGACATGCTAAAGGTGAAAACCGAGCTGCTAACAGTCGAGACCAACAAAGGCTCGGTAGAGATTACCGACTCGCTGTTCATCAAGTCCAACTCCCCAATAGGCCACATCGACCCTGGGGGCGTGCATCTTGAGATTATGAACCCCGACAGCACCTGGCAGGTAGTGCCGCTTCCCACCATGATTCCCAGCAACGAGTGGGACATCTACCGTTATGTCGCTCCCATGACACTGAAGCAGAACAGCGACTACCGCCTAACCATCGACTCGCTCGCCGTGACATCGATCTACGGCATCGCCTGCGACACCATCCGCTCCACTTTTAAGGTGAAGGGCGAGGAGGAGTATGCCAATCTCCACGTCAACTGCCTCGGCTTCGAGGGAAAAGCCTTCGCCCGCCTGCTCGACAAGCAGGGACGCGTGTTGCGCACCGTCGACGTTCTAGGGAAATATGCCGACTTCTACGACGTTCTTCCCGATACCTACTATGTGATGATGGTGCTCGATGCCAACGGCAACGGACGCTGGGACGCAGGCAACTACAGCCTGCACCTGCAACCCGAGGACGTGTTCTACTACCATAATCCAGTCAAACTCAAGAAATACAGCGACATAACCCTCACGTGGAATGTCTATGACACACCTGTCGATAAGCAGAAACCCGAAGATATCCGCAAGTTCCATCCCGAGGAGCGCGACACTAAACTCAAGAAGAAGGAAGACAACAAGAAAAACAACCAAGACGAAGAGGAGGAAGACGAATTCAACAGCAATGGCTTCATGAACAACAACACCTACAGCGGCGACAAATACCGCGACATGAAACGCCAACGCTAGTTTTGTCGCTACGCTGGTTTTGGCGCTCGATTGCTCGTTTTGTTGCTATATCCCAATAAGTGAAAAACTAAAAAATCTCAACAAGTGGTAAAAAAATTTTTCCACTTTAATAATTTGTTGTATATTTGCAGGCTGAAACGTGAAAAAGTGCTTTTCTCACGCCCTAATGACGTGTCAAAAGCACTGATAATCATTGAATTAAACAAACAAATATAATTAATAATCTAAAAAATGCAAACTAAAGGTTTTATTTTAACTATTGCTAGTGCTTTAGTGTTGATATGCATTTTCTACCTCTCGTTCTCGTTTGTGGCCAACAAATGGGAGAACAAAGCCATTCAAACTGCTATGCAGGCCAATGGCGGCGTAAAGGATGAGGGCAGCCAAAAGTATAAAGATGCCTACAACAACTACATTAGCAAAATCGAGAAACAAAAAGTGTGGCTCGGATACGACTACAAGGACGTGCGCGAGAAGCAATTAGGCTTGGGTCTTGACTTGAAGGGCGGTATGAACGTAACCCTCGAGATCAGAGTTCCTAACGTGCTTAAGTCTCTTGCCGGTATCCAAAAAGATGGCCAAGACAAAAACTTCGACAAAGCAATTAATGAAGTTGACGAAGAGAGCGACAATTTCGTTGCAGAGTTCTGCAAGAAGTACAATGCTACAGGCAGCAACGTGAAGAAACTCTTCGAGAAGAGAGTACAAAAAATTAGAGAAAATCCACAAGCCAACGACCAAGAGGTGCAGAAATACATCGAAGAGGAAGTTGACAAAATCATCGATAACTCCTATAAGGTATTGCGCACGCGTATCGACCGCTTTGGTGTGATTGCACCAAACATCCAGGAGCTGCCAAAGAAGGGACGCATCTTGCTTGAGCTCCCAGGCATCAAAGATCCTGACCGTGTCATCGACCTGCTTAAGAAAGCCGCAAACCTCGAGTTCTATGCAACATATCAACTCAGCGACATCACTGGAAGCCTCAATGAGCTAGGCAGCAAATATGCCGCCAGCGCAGCAGCCGACACTACAGCAGCTAAGAAACCTCTCATGGCAATGCTTATGGGTGGTGATCCTAAATTCTGTGTAGTAGGTTACGCTCTTGCTTCCGACACCTCAGCAATCAACAAAATCATCAACAGCGAGCTCGCTGGCCAAATCCTGCCCGAAGACCTCAAATTGTGCTGGTCGGTAAAGGCAGAGAAAAACCAAAAAGAAGGCGAGCCCGAGAGATTTTCTCTCATCGCTCTGAGAACTGAAAGCGATGGCAACCCCGCCCTCACTGGTGAAGTGGTGACTAACGCCTCAACTTCCTATGAGAACCTCAAAGGTAGCACCGTGAGCATGACAATGAACGACGAGGGTGCAAGACGCTGGGCACGTGTTACTGCCGACAACATCGGCAAGCCAGTGGCCATTGTCCTCGACGATCAAGTTTACTCTTATCCAAGAGTTAACCAGGAGATTACTGGTGGACGTAGCGAGATTACTGGCGACTTCACTCCTGAGGAAGCAACCGACCTTGCTAACGTGCTCGAGAGTGGTAAGATGGACGCTCAACCCGAGGTTATTAGCCAGCGCGTGATTGGTCCTTCGCTCGGTCAAGAGTCAATCAACAAGGGTCTCACCTCGTTTATCGTAGCACTCGTGCTGCTGATGATTTTCATGGTTTGCGTCTATGGCATAAAGGCTGGTTCTATCGCCAACTTGGGTCTTATCTTCAACCTCTTCTTCACTGCAGGTATTCTCGCCTCGTTCCAGACAGTGCTCACACTGCCAGGTATCGCAGGTATCGTGCTCGCGCTCGGTATGGCGGTTGACGCCAACGTGCTTATCTTCGAGCGCATCAAGGAAGAGCTTCGCGCCGGTAAGGGCCTCAAGGCTGCCGTGACCGACGGTTATGGCAACGCCTTCTCGGCAATCTTCGACTCTAACTTGACCACTATTATCACTATGGTCATCTTGGCGTTCCTCGGAACTGGCCCCATCAAGGGTTTTGCCATCACCACCATCGTGGGTATCTGCTGCTCGTTCTTCACTGCAGTATATCTCACCCGCATCATCCTTGAGTGGTTAATCAAGAAGGGTTGGTTTGCTAACATCAGCTTCTCTACCCCATGGACACGCCACTTGATGGAGAACGTGAACTTCGACTTCATGGGCAAGCGCAAACTCAGCACCACTATCGTTGGTATCATCATCTTGGCTGTAATTGCCCTGTTCGCAATCCGTGGTCTGAACCGCGGTATCGACTTCTCGGGTGGTCGCAACTACATCGTGCAATTTGACCAGCCAGTGAACGTTGAGACTCTCAAAGACAAGATTAAAGATAAATTCTCTAATTCAAGTACCTCAATCATCACTATCAACAACGATAGAACCGTTCGTGTTTCGACCAACTTCAAGAACGGCGAGGGATTTGACACCAAGAAGGTTGACAATGAGATTGAAAAGATACTTTACGACAACCTCAAAGACTCCTTCAAGAGCAAGATCTCACAAGAAGAGTTCAGTACCGCCAACGACCAAACCGGTATCATCGATATCGAGCACGTGGGTCCATCTATCGCTAAGGACATGACACGCTCGGCAGTTTGGGCCGTATTCTTCGCATTGCTCGCTATGTTTGCCTACATCTTGCTGCGCTTCCGCAACGTAGCATTCTCGGTCGGCGCTCTTGCTGCAGTAGCATTCACCGCATTCCTCGTGATTGGTGTTTACACACTGCACGGACTGCTGCCATTTGCAATGGAGATTGACCAGACGTTTATCGCTGCTATCCTTACCGTGATTGGTTATCAGGTAAACGATACCGTGGTGGTATTCGACCGTGTGCGTGAGTACCGCAAGCTCTATCCAAAGCAAGACCTGAGCACAACATTCAACAAGGCGTTGAACAGTACCCTCGCCCGTACAATGATGACCTCAATCACCACCTTGCTGGTATTGCTCGTCATCTTCTTCCTGGGCGGTGATTCTATCCGCAGCTTCATCTTCGCGATGATCCTCGGTGTGATTATCGGTACTTGCTCGTCACTCTTCATCGCTTCGCCAGTGGCTTACGCTATTACCAAAGCCCTTGGCAAACGCAAAGAAGACAAGAAGAAGGCTTCTAAATAATAAAACTTTCTATATAACCCTGAAAAGCCTGGCATCTCAACGATTGCCAGGCTTTTCTTTGTGTTTCTCAGAAACGTGAAACGGAAATCTCTCCACTCTTCACTCTCTCCTCTCCCCTCTCCCCTCTCAACCTCCTCATAACAAGAAATCCCACAAGCATAACTGCTTGCGGGATTTCTGCTGTGGTACCTCCAGGATTCGAACCGGGGACACATGGATTTTCAGTCCATTGCTCTACCACCTGAGCTAAGGCACCAACGTGGTTTTGCGATTTGCGACTGCAAAGTTACGTCAAGTTTTTGAGATGACCAAACTTTTTGCGCAAAAAAATCAAATTATATTCTAAAAACGCACAAAAGTGGAAAAAAACGGAAATTTGCCCACCCTATTTGAGAAAATATCCGTACCTTAGCAAGTTATTTCGCAAAAGGCAAAAACTCAAAAAGCGACTAACTAGCGAAGCTCTGAGAGCTACAGTATGGAGCAGTTGATGCAATATATATGGCAACACCGGCTATGGCGAGCCGACGACATGGTCACCAACGACGGCCGCCATGTGAGAGTACTCGACCCAGGCCTTCTCAACACCGACGCAGGTCCCGACTTCTTCAACGCCAAAGTGGAGATTGACGGACAGACGTGGGTGGGAAACGTTGAGATGCACGTGCGTGCCAGCGACTGGAAACGCCACGGCCACGACAGAGACAGCGCCTACGACAGTGTGGTGCTGCATGTGGTGGAAAAAGACGATGCTCCAGTGTATCGCACCAACGGCGAGCGCATCCCCCAACTGGTGCTGCAAGTGTCACCGTTGTTCAACATAAGCTACGACCAGCTCATAAACAGCAACCAAGAACTGCCTTGCGCCACTACAATCGCCACTGTGCCTCAACTCACCATAACTGAATGGATTGAGAGGCTGGCGTTTGAGCGGCTGCACAACAAGGTGGAACGCGTGCGCGACACACTCGAGCTCTACAACGGCAGCTGGGAGGATGTGTGCTACGTCACCATCGCGAGGAATCTAGGCTTTGGCATCAATAACGAAGCATTTGAGCGACTGGCACGGCGCACTCCGCTGCGACTTCTGCACAAGCACAGCGACTCGCTACTGCAGATAGAGGCCCTGCTCTTCGGGCAAGCTGGCCTGCTAGATCCAAAGGCGACTTGTGCCGACCAATACTACCGGCACCTGTGCTCGGAGTATTCATTCCTTGCCAACAAATTCTCTCTTCGCCCCTTGGATAGCGAGGCATGGAAGATGTTCCGCATCAGACCACAGAACTTCCCTTACCGCCGCATAGCGATGCTGGCGCAATACATAGAGGGTGGATTCAACTTGATGAGCAAGATTCTCGACGCTGACGGAGAGAAAGAACTACGCAAACTCTTCCAGGTGGAACTCACTGGCTACTGGAGCAACCACTTCTCCTTTGGCAAGCCCAACGAGCACCCAACGCTGGCGCTGAGCGAGAAGTCAATCGACATCGTGCTAATCAACACTGTTGCACCGCTCTACTACGCCTATGGAGAGATAACTGGCAACTATGCTCTCACCGATAAGGCGATAAGTCTGCTTGAGAGTCTTAAACCTGAGAGCAATTCGATAGTCAAATCATTTGTGGCGGCAGGCATCGAGTGCGACAGCGCGCTCACCTCGCAAGCCCTAATAGAGCTCCGACGCAGCTACTGCGATGCCCGCAAGTGCATCTACTGCAAGATTGGGCATCGACTGCTCAGAGAGAGCGCACATAAATAAAAAACAACAAAACATTTAATAACAACATCATTTAAACAAACAAAAACATGAGAAAACTTCTATTGATGGCAACCCTGTGGTGCTTGGGACTGATGAGCGCCCATGCCGAAACTGTGGTGCCTCTATCTTATGGCAATTTCGACCAATGGATTACCCGACACATCAAGGAGTCGGCAGTCCTCGGCGGTCAAGAGAAAAAGGTTTTTGAGATTGGGCCTAAACAAAACATCAATGGCGCTAAAGCCTATACCAATATGGGCGGCTCGCCTTGGGGAACTAGCAACGTATTTGCAAAAGTAATGGGTATTGTTAAGACCAGCAATGCCGTGTTCCCCGACGTGCACGGAAACGGTTTCTGCGCTAAGCTCACCACTATGATTGAACACTGCAAGGCAGTTGGTGTCATCAACATAGATGTGCTGGTGTCGGGCACCATCTTCATGGGACAGATGCTAGAACCTGTGAGCAGCACCAAGAACCCCTACAGCAAGATGAATATGGGTGTGCCATTCACTAAAAGACCAAAGTTCCTGCAATTTGACTACAAAGTGAATGTTCCATCTGGACAGAGAATCTACTCCAGCGGCTTCGGCAGCAAGAAAGACCTCCCAGGACAAGACTATGCCGAGGTATTCGTCCTCTTGCAGCGCCGCTGGGAAGACAGCAAGGGCAACATCCATGCCGCTCGCGTGGGCACTGGCCGCCAGCGCTTTGGCAAGACAGTGGCAAACTGGATCAACAAGTACCGCATCCCTATTTGGTATGGCGACATCACTAAGCATGCTGGATACCAATCCTACATGGGCCTCATACCCAAGGAGAAGTCCTACTACGCCAAGAACAGCAAGGGCAAGATGGTACCCGTAGTTGAGGAGAAGTGGGATGACCCCAACGCTACTCCCACCCACATCATCGTGATGGCATCCTCGGGCTGCGGAACTGCCTACACAGGCACCCCCGGAATGGCACTCTGGATTGACAACATCTCGCTGGTTTACTAATTTTCCCTAAACTTAATAACTCCCCCTTTAAGGTTCAGCTTAGAGGGGGAACTTTTTTAAATGTACTTCAAGCGTGCAAAGAACTCGGGGCGTTGTTAATGTATTGTGCCGCACTGCCGGAGTTCATCAAAGGTATGAAAGAAAATTTTCTTTTTTATATCGCCTTTAAAAGAAAAAATTGTAACTTTGTAGTCACAAAAACACACGCACTATGGCAAAGGAAGTGGGGCAAACCCCGATGATGAAACAGTTCTACGAGATGAAGGCAAAGCATCCCGATGCTCTGCTGCTTTATCGTGTGGGCGACTTTTATGAGACTTACGGTCCCGACGCTATTATAGCCAGCGAAATACTGGGCATCACGCTCACTCGCCGTTCCAATGGCACAGGTGGTAAGAATTTGGAAATGGCTGGTTTCCCCCACCATGCCCTCGACACCTATCTGCCCAAGCTCGTTCGCGCCGGCAAGCGTGTGGCCATCTGCGACCAGCTTGAAGACCCCAAGTTAACCAAGAAGCTTGTAAAGCGCGGCATCACCGAACTTGTCACCCCTGGTGTGGTGATGGGCAATACCCTACTCGACCGCAAAGAGAACAACTTCCTCGCCGCAGTGCATTTTGGCAAGAAATCCACCGGCGTGGCATTCCTCGACATCAGCACCGGCGAGTTTCTCGCTGCCGAGGGGTCGGTAGATTATGTTGACAAACTATTGGGCAATTTCGCCCCGAAGGAGGTGCTCATAGAGCGTAGCAACCGCACCCGATTCCAGCAGTCGGTATCAACAAAATACCTTACCTTTGAGATGGAGGATTGGATTTTCACTGAGGAATCGGCCACCGACCGCCTGCTTAAGCACTTTGAGACCAAAAACCTGAAAGGCTTTGGCATCCAAAATATGACGTGTGCTATAATCGCCTCAGGAGCGATTCTCCACTACCTTGACCTCACGCAGCACACCCAAATCAAGCACATCACCTCGCTCTCGCGCATCGAGGCCGAACGTTATGTGCGTCTCGATAAGTTCACGGTGCGCAACCTTGAGCTCATCGCTCCGATGGCCGACGACGGCAAAAGTCTGCTCAGCGTCATCGACAAGACCCTCTCGCCTATGGGCGCGCGCCTACTGCACCGCTGGATGATGTTCCCGCTCAAAGATGTGAAAGCCATCAACCGCCGCCTCGACGTGGTGGAGCATTTCTTCAAGGACACCGAGGGGCGCGAACTGCTAAAGGAGCAGTTAGAAGTGATTGGCGACGTTGAACGACTTGTGTCGAAAGTGGCGGCAGCGCGCATCACACCACGCGAACTGGTGCAGCTCAAATGCGCTCTGCAAGCCATCAACCCCATCAAGCGGATGTGTGAGCAAAGCGACAGCGAGGTGCTATACAGCTTCGGCGAACAGCTCAACCCTTGTCCGCTCATCAGTGACCGCATCGAGCGCGAGATAAACCCCGATGCCCCCAGCCAGCTTAACCGCGGCAACGTGATACGCAATGGTGTGAGCGACGAGCTCGATGAGCTGCGTAACATTTCCTCAAGCAGCAAGGACTACTTGATGCAGTTGCAACAGCGTGAGAGTGAGCGCACTGGCATACCAAGCTTAAAGATTGCCTACAACAATGTGTTTGGCTACTACATCGAGGTGCGCAACACCCACAAAGACAAAGTGCCCGAAGAATGGATTCGCAAGCAGACCTTAGTCAGTGCCGAGCGATACATCACCCCCGAGCTCAAACAGCTGGAGGAGAAAATCCTCGGCGCTGAGGAGAAAATCCTAACCATTGAGGCACAGCTGTTCAACGAACTGGTAGCGGCCGTGAGCGACTACATCCCTGCCATTCAAAACGATTCGGCACTAATTGCCCAGCTCGACTGCCTGCTGTCTTTTACCCGTGTGGCGCTCGAGAATCGCTACAACCGCCCAATTATCGACGACTCGCTCGACATCGATATCACTGAGGGGCGCCACCCAGTCATCGAGAAGCAACTGCCTGTGGGCGAGGTGTATGTGCCTAACAGCATACAGCTCAGCAACGATGAGCAACAGGTGATGATTATCACCGGTCCCAACATGGCGGGTAAGTCGGCACTGCTACGACAAACCGCCTTGATAGTGCTGCTAGCGCAAATGGGTTCCTTTGTCCCTGCCGAGGCAGCTCGCATTGGCATCGTTGATAAGATTTTTACCCGCGTGGGTGCAAGCGACAACATCTCGCTGGGAGAGTCAACCTTCATGGTTGAGATGACCGAGGCGTCGTCAATCCTCAACAACTTGAGCGAGCGCAGCCTTATCCTCTTCGACGAGCTGGGTCGCGGCACAAGCACCTACGACGGCATCTCAATAGCCTGGTCGATAGTGGAATACATCCACGAGACACAGGCGCATCCCAAGACGCTTTTCGCCACCCATTACCACGAGCTCAACGAGATGGAAAAGACTTTCAAACGCGTGAAAAACTACAACGTGAGCGTGCGAGAGATGAACGGCAAAGTGGTGTTCCTGCGCAAACTAGTGCGTGGCGGCAGCGAGCACAGCTTCGGTATCCACGTGGCGAAACTCGCCGGCATGCCCAAAACCATCGTGCACCGCGCCGACGAGGTGCTTAAACGCCTGGAGCAGAACAGCAACAACGACTCGCTGAGCAAAGATCTTGACGATGTCGCCAACCACCGCAACGGCATGCAACTGTCGTTCTTCCAGCTCGATGACCCCGTCTTGAGCCAAGTGCGCGACGAAATCCTCAACACCGACATCAACAACCTCACCCCCATGGAGGCCCTCAACAAACTCAACGACATAAAGAGCATAATTACAGGGAAAAAGGGGTAAATGTAAGTGATAAGTGATAAGTGTTAAGTTTTAAGTGTTAAGTCGATAATCAAAAACCAACAACATAAAATGCGCAAGTTTTTCATCTATTTATTGATGTGTGTCGCCTCGATTGGGGCGATGGCACAGTCTGAGCTAGCTCAGCAGCAGCTCGCAGCCAACCATAACCGTAGCGGCAGCAACCATTATGCCTACCCCTACCCTAGTGAGCAACTGCCACAGCTCACTCCCGCCCCAGCGGGCTATGAGCCTTTCTTCATCAACCATTATGGACGCCATGGAAGCCGATGGCTGACAAAACAGAGCTCCTATGACCGTCCAGTGGAGACACTCGAGAAGCTTCAGAAACAGCATCTCCTTACCAAGCAAGGCGAGGTGCTGCTCAATGACTTGCGCAAGGTGGCAATGGAAGCAAATGGGCGTGTGGGTGAGCTCAGCGATGTAGGCGCCGAGCAACATCAGGGCATCGCTAAGCGCATGTGCGAGAACTTCCCGCAGGTGTTCTCGGGCGACGCACGCATTGACGCGCGTTCAACCATTTGGATTCGCTGCATCCTGTCGATGGGCTATGAGACTGCCGAGATTAGCGCCTTCAATCCTCGCGCACGCATCTTCACCGACGCAAGCTACCACGACATGTACTACACAGGCTGGGGCTACGGCGAGGACACACTTGCCAACCCGCAGCGCAAAGCCATCCGCCACATCAGCGATAGCATCTTTGACGCCCGCATTCAACCCAAGCGTTTTATCAGTCAGATAGTTAACGATTCTAATTATTTAGACAGCCACTTCAAACAGTGCGCAAAGCTTATGGAGGATGTCTATGACATTGCTGGCAGTCTGCAAAACCACCACGCCTTCGACGGAATGAACCTTTTCAGCTATTTCACCGATGAGGAAATCTATGAACTCTGGAAAACAAAGAATATATACTGGTATCTGCAATGGGCAAACTCACCCCAGGGCGGGAACCGAATGCCATTCATCGAAAGGGCGTTACTAACCAACATGATAGAGACCGCCGATGCTGCTATCGCCGACCATGACCACCACGGCGCAGCGCTGCGATTCGGCCACGAGACATGTGTGCTGCCCTTGGCATGCCTGCTCGAACTCGACAACGTGAACTACTCGTGCGACGACCTCAACATCCTGCACGAGAGCTGGCGCAACTACGAGATTTTCCCCATGGCATGCAACATCCAGATGGTGTTCTACCGCAACGGCAGCAACGACATCCTTGTGAAAGTGCTGTTCAACGAGCATGAGGCTAAGTTGCCTTTCCACACCGACAACTTCCCCTACTACCGCTGGAACGACATCAAGCCCTACTACCAACAGAAACTGAAAACCTCAGTCATCTGGCCAAAGTAAGCGCTGCGCGCTGATCAGGGATTAGTTGTGTTTAGCACGATTAGAGAATAAGGAAATATTCCTAAATATTCTTATTATTAAAAAAAGCGAAAAACTGACATTTTTTCAGTTTTTTGCTGTATCTTTGTAACCGCAATTGGGGGCAAGTGGCTCACTATGGTCATTTATCTCCTTAAAAATCAAGCAAATAATGGAAGATAACAACAAAATACTAGATACCCAAGAGCAACAGCCCATCAAGCCTACCGTGCTCGACTATAATGACGTCTGCAAGATGGCGCCATTCTTTAAAGGCAAGGAAAAGCTTGTGAACAGGGTATTTCACTGGTTGGCCGTCGACAAGACCAACGACTACCACCAGCGCAACATGCACCTGTCGGGACCAGACTTCTCGCACAAGATGTTTGAAGAGCTCGGTGCACCAGTAACTATAAAAAATGAAGAGGTGCTCGACAGTCTGCCCGAAGGGCCGTTTATCACGGTGTCGAACCATCCCTACGGCGCCCTCGACGGCATGTCGCTGATCGACATCGTGGGCCACCACCGCCCTGACTTCAAGGTGATGGTGAACATGATACTCAACAACATTGGCGCTCTCAGGCCTAGCTTTATCGCTGTTGACGCCCTCGCCAGCAACGACCCTGAAAAGCGCGCCGTGTCGGTAAAAGGCATTACCGATGCCATGCGCCATGTGAAACAAGGACATCCATTAGGCTTCTTCCCCGCTGGCGCCGTGTCGAAACTCACCTGGGGCCTACGCATCCAGGACCGCGACTGGCAGCCATCGGTAATTCGCATCATCCAAAAGCTCAAGGTGCCTGTGGTTCCCATCTACTTCCACGGCCACAACAGTTGGATTTTCACCGCTTTAGGTATGATTGACTGGCGCTTGCGCACGCTGCGCCTTCCTACCGAGGTCTTCAACAAGAAAGGCTATGACTTCCGCGTTTCGGTGGGCGACATAATCACTCCCGAGACAATGGCGCAGTACAGCACCCCCGAAGAATTGGGCGCATTTTTGAAACAAGAAACTTACAAATTGAAAAAATGGCAAGATTAACCGACAACGAAATCCGCACCACCATGCAGCGCTACGGCATCATTGGCTCAGCGCCAGCATTGGTCAACGCCGTGAAGCGCGCCCTCATCATCGCGCCCATCGACATCTCGGTGCTCATCAATGGTGAGAATGGTACGGGTAAAGAGTTCTTTCCCAAGATAATACACGACAACAGTCCGCGCAAGCACAAGAAATATATTGCCGTGAACTGCGGCGCAATTCCTGCCGGCACAATATCAAGCGAACTCTTCGGACACGAAAAGGGCTCGTTTACCAATGCCGAGAAGGAGCATGCGGGCTATTTTGAGGTTGCCAACGGCGGCACCATCTTCCTCGACGAGGTCGCCGACCTTACCCTCGACGCGCAAGCACGACTGTTGCGCGTGCTGGAATCGGGTGAATATCTGCGAGTTGGCTCATCAGAGGTGCGCAAGACCAACGTGCGCGTGGTGGCTGCCACCAACAAAGACCTGCTTCAGATGGTCAAGGCTGGCGAGTTCCGCGAGGACCTGTTCTACCGCATCGCGGCCATCCGCATAGAAGTGCCACCCCTGCGCGAGCGCGGAGAAGACATCAAGATGCTCGCCACAAAGTTCAGCTATGACTACGCCGAGCAGCACAATCGTCCGCCATTGATGTTTGACGAGAGCGCTTACCGCCAGCTCATGTCATTCAGCTGGAGCGGCAACGTGCGCGAGCTGCAGAGTCTTATCAGGGAAATGTCGTCATTCGAGAGTGGCGTCGTCACTGGCGAGGTGGTTAAGAAGTACCTTAACCAGAAAAACCACAGCGGCAATCTGCCCGTGGTCTATGACAAAGCGCAACACGACTACACCCAAGAGCGAGAACTCATCTTCAAGCTCATTATGCAGATGCAGAGCGAGTTGAATGAACTTAAAGAGGCAATCGCCAACGGCAACATCGCTACCAAGCAGCAAGGCAACAAACTGCACATGAGCAGCAATATCAACGACTTGCAGCGCCAGAGCTCACCGCTGACAGCTCATGGTGACGATGACATGGTGTGGCAAAACGTTACCGAGGATTATGATATCAAAGAGGCTCCACGCAACCAGCAGTCTCGCCACCCATTCAGCGACATAAAGGCGACTGCTATCGATGTGGAAGAAGACAAAATCAAGACTCTTGAAGACACCGAGAGAGAGGTGATTATCAACGCTATAGAGCGCAACCACGGTCGCCGTCGCCAGACTGCCGAGGAGCTTGGCATCAGCGAGCGTACACTCTATCGCAAGATTAAGGAATATGGTCTCGAATACCGCAACAACCGCAAGTAACACCATGCGCACAACAAGCAAAATTCTCATCGCGTTGCTGGTCACGACCATAGCGCAGTCGTGCATCAGCTACAAGTTCAATGGCGCGGCGCTCGACTACAACAAGTACAAGACCGTATCGTTTGGCAACATCCCCATCCGTGCCGCACTCGTCTACCCGCCTCTACAGCAGCTGTTTCAAAACAAGTTGCAAGACGTGGTGACGCAGCAGACACGACTCCGCCAGATTGACAATCCCAATAGCGACCTGCGCTTTGAGGGCGAAATCACCAACTACAACCTCTCACCACAGGCAGTGGGCGAGAATGCTTACGCCACTCGCACACGACTCACTATCAGCGTGAGAATCAGGTATATCGATAACGTCAACGACGCTTTGAGCAACGATGTCAATGTCTCGGCCTACCGTGACTTCGACAGCAACCAGCTGCTCATCGATGTCCAAGACCAGCTTTGCGAAGAAATCAGCGCCGAGCTAGTAGACCTCATCTTCAACCAAACGGTAGGAAACTGGTAGTTTCCTCTCAATGCTCAATGCTCAATGCACAATGCACAATGCACAATGCCAATTCATAATCTAGGAATCTAGATTCTCTAGAATATCTATAAAACACAAGATTGGAACTTTTAAGCGACATAGAGAAAATCCTAAGCGAGGGCGGGGTGCCTGAGCAGCAGTGGGTTGACGAAGTGAGGAAGCAGTATCCTTATTTCGCCTTGCCGTTGCTTTTGCAACTCAAGCATAATGGCGATGACAACGCTATGCAGCGGCTTGCGGTAATGAGTCCCGACCGCCGCGACCTCGCCATAGTGGTAGGGAAAGCACCTGCCGCCTTTGCCCACTTCTACCCTACCGAGGACTCTGCGTCGCCCAATCCCGAAGAGGCTATTGACCTCTTCCTCAACAACTTCGCTGGAGAGAGCAACCAAAAGGAGATAGACGCCCTGAACAACGCCATCTTTAACCCCACCCCCGACTATGCCGACATCCTCGCGGCACAGCATGCCGACGACGCTCCTGATGCCACTGACAAGCAAGATAAGCTAATCGACAGCTTCATTGCCCACTCGCGCCGCCAGGAGCAAGAAACCATAGCCAGCAGCCCACAAGTGGAGCACCATATTGATCAGGAAGAAGTGGAACAAGTGGCGCACGACTCGGTTGAAGAATCTACTCAAAACGATAGCTCAATGCTAAGCGAAAGTCTGGCAAAAATGTACATCGCGCGTCATAAATATTCTAAAGCTCTTGAAATTATTGAGAGTATAAATTTGAATTTTCCAGAAAAAAGTATTTACTTTGCAGACCAAATTCGGTTTTTGCGCAAAATTGTGCTTAACGAAAACATCAAAAACAAACTATAACTATTTGATAAAATGACAGTTACAATTTTTATTCTTATCTGTTTAGCATCAATTCTGCTGATTGGTGTTGTTCTCATTCAGAAGTCAAAAGGTGGCGGTCTTGCCGCTAGCGCCAGCAATTATAACCAATTCATGGGTGTTCGCAAGACTACCGATTTTGTTGAGAAAGCAACTTGGGGACTCGCTATCTTCATCTGCGTGCTCAGCATAGCTAGCGCTTTCATTGCACCCAACGCTAGAGGTCAAAAAGACACTGACACTCCTGACATCTCTAAGATGAACACCACCAAGCCACAAAATGAGAATGCCGCAAACGCATTCCCAACAGCTCCTGCTCAACAAGCACCAGCTAATCAAGGTGGAAAATAAAAAGTGATGCTAAAAACTGATGTCATCAAAGGAGATTCCTCTTTTGATGACATTTTTTTGCTCATTGCCACTCTGTAGGGACGAGACCTGTCTCGTCCGACGCGACAAAATGTATGGGAGTATAAAATCACCGACACCCCTTTAAACTCTAACCTCAAAATGCCCAATATCGACATACTGAAGAAGCGATTTGACGCCTATCTGCGCATTGAGAAAGGCCTATCGCAAAACACCGCAGCAAGCTATTGCCGTGATGTGGAGCACTTGCTGCAGTATGCCGGTGACAACGGCAAAAGCGCGCAGGACATCACGCGCCAAGACCTGGAACTCTTCCTTGGCACACTCCACGACCTAGGCATCTCGCCACGGTCGCAAGCACGCATCATCTCGGGCATCAAGAGCTTCTACAAATTCCTAAAGATGGAAGGCGTCATCGATGTCAACCCCACTCTGCTGCTCCCAGCGCCACACATTGGCCGGCACCTGCCCGAGGTACTCTCTCTCAATGAGATCGACAGCATGATATCGTGCATCGACCTCTCCAAGCCCCAGGGCCAGCGCAACCGCGCCATCATCGAGGTGCTTTATGGCTGCGGACTGCGAGTGAGCGAACTGGTAGAGCTGCGCATGTCGCAAATCTTTGAGCAAGAGGAATATATCACCGTCATTGGCAAGGGCGACAAGCAGCGTCTAGTGCCCATCTCACAAGAAGCGCTGGAACAGATAAACCTATACCTTGAGCAGACGCGTAGCAACCAGGTGGCAAAACGCGGCTGCGAGGATATCTTGTTCCTCAACCGCCGCGGCGATAAACTCACACGTGTAATGATTTTCTACATCGTCAAGGAGCTGTGCCAGCTGGCGGGCATCAGAAAGACGGTTAGCCCCCACACCCTGCGGCACTCCTTTGCCACCCACCTGCTAGAGGGCGGAGCCAACCTGCGTGCCATCCAGCAGATGCTAGGCCACGAGAGCATCGAGACCACCGAAATCTATGTACACATCGACCGCTCCACCCTGCGCCAAGAAATCCTCACCCACCACCCAAGAAATCAAATACACAAGGCATAATGCAACTTGACGCAACAAGGGCGCTTCGCTTAAAATTTTATTAAAATTGTTTTTAAAATTTCATGTCCACGAAAACATTTTTTTTATTTAATTTTCATTTAATTTTAAGCACGTAGTGCGCCCCTCAAGCATCTAACGCAAAAACTATAAACTTTTAACTATGAACTCCAAGAAATCTCCTCGGCGTGGTCCTGCCACCGATAATGTGGCTAAGTTCACCATCAAAGAAGACGGCACACTGCTCGCTGCCGCAGCAGCATTGCTGCCCGACCACAAGCCCACAAAACTCAAGTCCATGCTGCGCCACAACCAACTGGCAATCAATGGCGTGCCATCCACACAATTTGACCAGCCCGTCAGCGCTGGCGACCAGCTGTGGGTGAACTTCGACCGCTCATTCCAAGTCTTCAGCCACCCGCGCATAAAACTCGTTTTTGAGGACAACGACATCATCGTCGTTGACAAAGGCTATGGCGTGCTATCTACCGCCGCCGGCAAGCCCAGCGACGACACCGTGTTTAATATTGTGAAGAAATATGCCCGCGGCTTTAGCGACAAGGCCAACGTATATGTCGTGCACCGTCTAGACCGCGACACCTCGGGACTCATGCTCCTCACACGCACCAAGCAGGCACGCGACAAGCTCATCAGCAACTGGAACAATATGGTCATCGAGCGCAAATACATCGCCATCGTTGAAGGCAAGGTGGAGCAGAAAGAAGGTACCGTAAAGAGCTTCCTTGCCGAGAACCCCGACACCTTTGAGATGTATTCTACCGAAGACAAGAAACTCGGGCGACTCGCCGTCACGCGCTACCGCGTAGTAAAGCAAGGCAGACGCTATGCCATGGTCGAGCTCGAGATAAAGACCGGGCGCAAGAACCAGATCAGGGTGCACATGCACGACCTGGGAAACCCAGTGAGCGGCGACCGTAAATATGGCGGCCATCCCAGCCCCATTAACCGCATCGCCCTCCACGCCACCACGCTTAGCATCGTTCACCCCATCACCGGCAAAGCGGTAACTTTCACCTCTCCTGCCCCCGAAAATTTCAACACAATGATTGATTAGGTTTTATAAAAAAAATGCATTGCAAACATTAATTTTTTTTCATTTTTCTCGCAATTTTGTTTGCACGTTTGAATTTTTTTTCCTTAATTTGCACAATCTTTCTAGGGAAGCGCTATTTTGGCGCTCACTCATTAACGACTGAACGACGTGACTAATAAATAATAATTAAACTTTTAACCAAAAAAATCATTTTAAAATGAAGAAATTATTCACTCTTTTTGCAGCTGCTATGCTGGGTCTCTGTGCTTTTGCCGAAGAAGGCTGCCCATCAGAGGTATCTTTCCAGGTTCTTGACGGTACTGATCCCGCAAATGTTGTGATTGAGCTTATGCTCCTTAACTCTAGCAATAACCTCAATGGTTTCAACCTTGAGGCCGAGAAGAGCAACGCGAATGTTACATGGAAAAGAGTTCAAGGCCTGAACTACTTTACCGGCAAGGGTTATGCTCCTGTTATCCTCGGCATGCTTCCTGAGAACATGGGCATGGAGTTCTCTGATGCAGAACTTGAGGAAATGCTTGGCGACATGGCCGACATTAAGAGTAGCTTGAAGCCTAATGATCCTGTTAATGGTAACTTGGTAATGATTGAGCTTCTCTCAACTAACGACTGCCGTTTCTTCCCTGTTCTTGACAATCCAACTGCTGTTGGCAAGTTCAAAATGGACTGGTCAAATGTAGCAGATGGTGGCAGAGATGAGGCAGCTAACGAGTGCACAATCACTGTTCCTGCTGAGCCTTCTCGCTACTCATTCGCTTACACTGGTGGCCCAGAGGGTACTCGCGCTTGGACTCCCGACAATGACGCATCTATCGTATTAGAGAAGGTTGATGGCATTGTTAGACAGAAAGTTGAGACCGCTATCAGCACTATCAGCACCGACCAGGCTGTTGACAACCGTATCTTCGACCTCCAGGGCCGCGAGCTCCAGAGCGTTCCCGAGCACGGAATCTACATCCAGAACGGCAAAAAGTATGTTAAGTAATTAAAACTTAATTGCTGAACTAAAAACCACCCATCTTCGGGTGGTTTTTTTTATTTTTCCAATTTTCTCTAGCTCATATTTTTTGCAGAGGAGAAGTGAGAGTTGTTTGACCGAGACATTGTGTTTTTTCGTGGAGAGAATGAAAAAAAATCACTTTTTTCATGTTTTTTTTTCAAAAATGTTTGGCTGTTCAAAAAAGTTTTACTTATTTTGCATTGAAATCTATGCGAAGTTCTCATTTGAGGCTTCAAATGGAGCAATTTGTTATAAATTGAAAGACGTGACTAACAAATATTTATTAAATTTTTAACATTAAAATCGATTTGACATGAAGAAAATTTTTACTCTTTTTGCTGCTGCATTAGTTGGTCTCTGCGCGTTTGCAGATGACACACCTTGCCCATCAAAATGCTATCTGTCTCTGCTTAATGCAGATGATCCTGCAAATGTTGAGATAGAGCTTCAACTCACTAATGAGAGCGCTAACCTGAACGGCTTCAATCTTGAGCTTACTAAGGACGCTGGTAGTGAAGCCATTGCATGGAAAAGGGTTCAAGGTTTGAACTACTTTACTGCTAAGGGTTATGCTCCTGTTATCCTCGGCATGCTTGCTGAGAACATGGGTATGGAGTTTTCCGCTGAAGAGCTCGAGGAAATGCTTGGCGACATGGCCGACATTAAGAGCAGCTTGAAGCCTAATGATCCTGTTAATGGTAACTTGGTAATGATTGAGATTCTCTCAACTAACGACTGCCGCTTCTTCCCACAACTTGCAACTCCAACTGGCGTTGGTAAGTTCAAAGTTGACATGTCGAACTGCGAGGACAGAGGTGAGGACAACCCATATCACCTGATTGCTCCTGCTGTAGCATCTAACTACTCGTTCGCTTACACTGGTGGTCCAGAGGGTAACCGCGCTTGGACTGGCGATGAGCCTCTTGAGCTTTACCTCACCAAGAATGGTAACGTGATTGAAGAGTACACTGGCATCAGCACTATCGCTGTTGACAGACCAGTTGACAACCGCATCTTCGATCTCCAGGGCCGCGAGCTCCAGAGCATTCCAGAGCATGGCATCTACATCCAGAACGGCAAGAAGTATGTTAAGTAATTAAAACTTAATTGCTGAACTTAAAAACCACCCAAGTTGTTGGGTGGTTTTTTTATTTCACTTTAGCAGTTATATCAAACAACTATAACAACTCATAAACAACTAGCGCAACATTTTATATTAAAAACAGAACAAACAACAACATTTGTTCAGGTTGTTATTTTGTTGTGCACGTTGTTTAATTTAACGGTGGAAGACGACACACTATTCCAGGAATGGCATCTCCTCCCAAGGGTGGTAGGCGTCCTCGCCTTTCAGGGCGGTGATGTAGTCCTTATAGGTGATAAAGCGTGCGCCGAGGCTTTCGAGGTGTGCGGTGTAAATTTGACAGTCAATGAGCGAGCCGCCATGCTCTTGCATCTGCCGCGCCAGGGCAATGAGAGCCAACTTGCTCGTGTTCGGCTCACGTGAGAACATGCTCTCGCCCACAAAACCTGTGCCACTAGTCACGCCATAGAGTCCGCCCACCAGTTCTTCTCCGTGCCACACTTCCACGCTTCGCGCCCGCCCCAACTCGTGGAGCGTAGTATAGGCCGCTATGATTTCGTCGCCAAGCCACGCGCCCTCATGGTCGATGCGGTTATCTACTGTGCTGCATCCTCTTATCACTTGGTCAAAGGCGGTATTAAACGTCACGCGATACTGATGCTTATTCATCAGGGTGCGCATCGAGTGACTCACGTGAATCTCATTGGGGAATATCACAAAACGCTGTTCGGGGCAATACCACTGAATGTCCTTATAACGAAAAGCATACCACGGGAAGAAACCATGGTCGTAGGCAAGCAGCAGCCGTTCCACACTGAGGTCTCCCCCAATGGCAACTATGCCGCTAGGCTCATCAAGAATCGGCATCTCAGGATGCGGAAACCATATATTCTCATCAAGCTCAAAAACCATAAACTCCCTTTCTGTAACTTCGCTGTTATATCAAACAACTTAAACAACTTACAAACAACCTAAACAACAAATTATTTTTGTGTATGTTGTTTATATGTTGTTACTGTTGTCTTATATAACCGAGTCGTTATCATTTCAGTGTAATCTTGCCGTCGTGGAGGGTCACATGAGCCGTGCCGCCGCGTTTCAGCTTGCCGAATAGAATTTCGCGCATAAGCTTGGTCTTAAGCTCACGATGCAGCACGCGGTCGAGTTCGCGGGCGCCATACTCGGCAGTGAATCCCTCCTTGAGCAGCAGTGCTCTTGCCTCGCTATCCACCTTGAGAGTCACCTTTTTAGGCGTGAGTTTCTCTTGCAGCTCACGCAGACGCTTGTCGAGAATCATGCCAGCCATAGTCTCATCCATATCGTTGAACACAACGATGTTAGACAAGCGGTTGATGAACTCGGGCTTGAAGGTCTTCTTCACCTGCTTGAGCATATCGCCTCCACGGCTGCCACGACTGTCGAAGCCCACATTCATGCCGGCATACTGCGCTCCAGCGTTGCTGGTCATTATGAGCACCACGTTGCGGAAGTCGGCATGGCGGCCTTTGTTGTCGGCAAGACTGGCATAGTCCATCACCTGCAGCAAGATGTTGTAGATATCCTCGTGCGCCTTCTCTATCTCGTCAAGCAGCAGCACGCAGTTTGGCGTCTTGCGGATTGCATCGGTGAGCAGACCGCCGTCCTCATAGCCCACATAACCGGCTGGCGAACCAATAAGCTTAGCCACTGTGTGTTTCTCAGTATATTCGCTCATGTCGAAACGCACCAGTTCCACACCCAGCTCCTTCGCCAGCACGCGAGCAACCTCGGTCTTACCCACACCTGTGGGTCCCACAAATAGCAGCGATGCAAGCGGCTTGCCGTCGTCAATAAGTCCAGCCTTCGACAGTTGCACTGCCTCCACCACTTCTCGCACAGCCTGGTCCTGACCGTATATGACACTCTTGATGCGCTTCTCGAGGGTCTTGAGCTGCGCGTTGTTATCTTCTTTCATAGCGGTGGCGTTGATCTTCATTACCTTAAGGAGCACATCATCGATAAGCGCTTTATCCACCGTCTGCCGATTCTTGGTTGTGGGATGGATGTGGCGGTAAGCGCCCGCCTCGTCAATAAGGTCAATGGCCTTGTCGGGCAGGAAACGTCCCATAATGTGCTTGGCACTCGCCCGCACAGCATATTCTATCGCCGCGGGGGCGTAGGTCACTTTGTGATAAGTCTCATAACCCTTTTTCAGGCCGTTGATTATCTCGATGGTCTCGTCAACCGAAGGCTCCAGAATGTCAATCTGCTGGAAACGGCGCACAACGCCCTTGTTGCGTGAGAGTTGGCGGTTAAACTCCTCGTAGGTCGTGGAGCCAATGAACCGCAGCTTGCCGCCCTCAAGATAGGGTTTAAGCATATTAGAGGCATCCATTGCGCTGTCGCCAGTAGCACCGGCGCCTACTATGCTGTGAATCTCGTCAATATAGACAATGGCGTTGTCGAGGCCCGAGAGGTAGTCCATAGTCTGCTTCACGCGCTTCTCAAAGTCACCGCGATATTGAGTGCCAGCTAGCATCGCCGCCATGTCGATCTGGTATATCTTGAAACCCTTAAGGGTGTCGGGCACATTGCCATCCTCGATGCGTTGAGCCAAACCATAGATTAACGCCGTCTTGCCCACGCCAGGCTCTCCCACGTGCAGCGGGTTGTTCTTGTCTTTACGGCACAGCACATGGATAGTGCGCTCTAACTCAGCATCACGCCCAATGAGCGGGTTATGGTCCTTGAGATGGTCATTTATGCATGTAACAAAATCACTAGGCGCTGACTGCTGAAATGGCGCTTCAAACGGGTCTTCCATAAACTCTTCCTCATCATCAAGAGGCTGATTGCTGGGAGGAGTAACCTCAACGTGTTTCTTGTTTCCATCCTCAATCACGGTGAGATCGCCATTATCAGACATATCTCTACCCTTAACTGGATACTTACTGGTGAACGCCTCAATCTTCCAAATCAGAGTGCTCATGAAGTCGCTATGCTCACGGGCAAAGTCATTGAGGACATTGGCCACCAACGAGTCCTCAAGTTCCATCGCTGAACGCAACACATGAGTGATTTCAAGCTCAGGCGCCGCTGAAGAATGCATAATCTCCACCGCGCCCATTATCAGCTGCTGGAACTGCTGAGACGGCTCAAGGGTATAGGGTAAATCATCGGGAACAGCTTCAAGGTCGCGTATGTAGTTCCGCAATGGTGACCGCAGCAGCGACACCTCCACCCCCATCTCCTTCAAAGCTTCGATAACGGGCTGAGTGACAAGAATCGAACTCACCAAATGCTCAGGTGTGAAAAACGGATTACGCATGGCAACGGCATTGTCAACCGACAACCGCATCGCCACTTGCAAGTGAAAACTATTTATAATTTCTTTTGACATATCATTTGTATAATTGTGTGCAGTTCACCTCAACACTGAAAACTGACAACTGAAAACTGATGACTGAAAACTATTCCGGCTCATAGGTAACGCGCAGAGGATAACCTTCAGCTTTTGCCATGGCGATAGCTTTGTTGGCCTTTGTCACCGCCATGTCGTAACTGTAAATGCCAACCACCGCCTTTCCCTCCTGATGCACAGCAAGCATAAGGGTGGTAGCCTCAGTTTCACTCTTATAGAATACCTCCATAAGCACCTTCACCACAAACTCCATCGTGGTGAAATCGTCGTTATGGAATATCACCTTATAATGCTTGGGAAAGTTGGTGAAAATCCTCTCCCGCTCCTTAACTGAGCCCTGTTGTTTAGCCATAATCAGTGAATTTATGCGGCACAACTTGTGCCGTCGCGAACTGCAAAGTTAGTAATAAACAAGCAAATTCTGTGCCAAAAAAGCATTTTTTAAAATAATATTTCTTACCTTTGCACCGCAAAATAGCGCCACCCTATTCAAGCGCATCATTGTGTGGCCGCTCTGATAGTTCAACGGATAGAACGTGGGTTTCCTAAACCTAAAATCTGGGTTCGATTCCCAGTCGGAGTACCAGGACAACAAGAAAGTGCCCCAAAATATTGGGGCACTTTCTGTTTTTTCGACAATAATCCTTTATACTTTTTAATTCATCGGTGCCACATAGTTCATGTGTACCTTTTCTATGTCGACGGATCCTTCTTTATCAATTTTTACGCGCACGAGATAGTCGCCTGGGTCGGGACTGTTGCGCTCGCTCATCGAGTCAAGAGTAAGGAAGTAAACCCCATTGAAAATTTGTTCATCCCACTTGTGCACATGCCCGCAGAACACAATCGAGGCATTCCATTTGTCAAACTGCTTAAGCAGGAAGTAGGCCTCCTCACGTGGGAATGTTGATGCAAACTGCATATTCTGTGGCAGGAAGATGTTGGTATGGCTGAAAATGAAGGTGTGACGATATTGGTTTTCACCATCAAGAACACCTTGCTCGATAAGGTCAACTTGCAGTTTTCCAAGCGTGCCGCTGGCGGTGTCGAGGAAGATAAAGTGGTCATAAATTTCGTAACCGTTCTCGTCGTTGCCCACGGGAACATCAAACATATAGAATGACGAACCAAAGATGTTGCTCCACAGCGCCCAACCATTATGAGTGAGGTCGTGGTTACCTACTACAGGGAAGAATGGGAACCTAATTTCATTGTATTCACGCCCCCACCCTTCGGGATTATCATTGCGATAAAACAACCCATTTTCTTCATTTCGGGTGTAATTTTTCTCGATATAGTCAAATCTGGCCATTTCCAGGCAGTTCTGCAGGTTGATGTAATAATCGGGCTTTGTGTCAGCTATATCACCAAGGTGGCAGTACAGCAGGTCGTCGTTGTCAAGACCTATCTGGAACATCTCTTTCATACGCCCTAAGTCGGTGGTGATATGGCTGTCGGCTCCAACGAGGAACGAATAGCCATTTGTAGCTATGTCCGATAAATGTATGTCGGGGTCGAGTTTGTACTCAAAGTTGTTCAGCATATAGTATTTGTAGGACATCTCCACACGGTCCTCAACTGCAGTATTGCCCATGAGTACACCTTGAGGACTCACTTTCTCGCATGATGTCTGTGTAAGTGCCACAGCAGCCAGGGCTGCGATAAATATATATTTTGCTTTCATCATCGTTATTACCATTTATATTTTAAACCAACTTTTACCGAACCCTCATACTTACTTGCCAACTGGCTCATTGAGCCTGCCGGGCGAATGTTGAACTCCCCAAAGAGATTCCACTGGTCCTTAACCTTGGCATACCAACGGATACCCCAGTTGATGTTCCAGTTCTCATAGTAGAAATCATCGTAATTGCGGAAGAACAATCCCACGTTCCAGGGATTGTTGCGATGGCGGATATTGGCCCCAAAGCCAAAGGTAAGCAGTGGAGTCTCGGTATATCCCCATCCCATGTCCCAAACGTGGCTGTGATAGTGTACCAGTGTCTCGCCAAGGCGAATGTCAACATAGGCGCTCTCCCAAAGGGCTGAGAGGTTATAGCTCATCTCATGGAAGCCGAACTTGTGATAGAAGTTATACATAATCTTACCTTCAAAAGAGATGTTGCCCCACTTAATAGGCAGACGGTAACCTCCTCTCACGTCCATAGAAAAAAGTTCCTTGCCAAACTGCATCTGTGCGTCACCACCCACATGCCAACGTGGCGTTATGTGACGGGTATAGGACGCTTCAAGGCCTCCAAACTTGTCAGTAACGACATTGTTACCACCCATCAAATAGCCTGAAATCTCATTCTTGTGCTCGCCGTCAAACGTCTTGTAAGGGATGTAGCTACTTTGAAATTGTGACCATCCCATCAAGAACGTTAAGGACATTAAAAATACAGATAATAATTTTTTAATCATATGCTTATTCTATTATTTAAATCAGAAATGAATGCATAGTGCGCCACCTAAAACCCACTGGTGTAGCGACTTCTTCACGCTCGAGGAGACAGGCTTGGTCATGTCCCAGCCAAAGATATCCATAAGTTCCACCAAGTTGGGCGACAAGCCTTTTATCACCCCTAAAGGATCATAGGTAGCTGTGAAAATCTTGCGTGAGTAGTCATAGTCGCAGAACACACGCCACGAGAAGTGGTTCTTGTGGGCATAAGTAAGCGAAACTCCTGTACCAAATTTAAAGGAATTAGATGCCGACACATCAATATAATCCCACTTGTAATCTATGATGTTTTCAGATGGCAAGAACATTGGTTGGCTATCATCTTCTATGCTCGCAAAATTGAATTCGAGCTGATTGCCCGAGTAGTGGCCATTGATATCAATGGCATCCATAATGCTGCGGCCAAAGAGCAGTTTTGAGCCTAATGCAAAACGCGATGACAATGGCCAACTGACATACACACCGGCATCAGCAGCAAATTCTGTTATATGGTCACTCTCAATGGTCAAAACCACATTCTGAACTGTGTTGTCAAACAATGGGTCTTTGAATGCCCTCTGAATCTCATCTTCTTCGGTCAAAGCAAACTTGCTCCAACCATTGATAGGAGTGGCCTTTACACGCAAGCGCCCTCCAATGCCAATATATGGGTTGAAGAAATAAGCGCCCTCAACACCCACAGCAGTTGCTGAGCGGAATTTTAGTTCTAGGGGAGTATCATCGTTGATGTCCTCTTCATCGAAGATATCGGTGGGAACATCGAAGTGAAATGCAGGCAATATTAGGGTTTTGTTGCCAAAGCCAACACCCATTTCGATGGCGAAAAACGAAGGATTCTTGCGCAAGTCTGGAAATTCGCTAAGGTCACCCCTCATCAGTCCGCGATTCTTGAACAGCAGGTCCATAAGACCATATCCCAGCTCTACCGAGAGGATACCAATGCCAGCACCCGAGAGCACGTCGCTAATCCAGTGGCGGTTATTGAGCACGCGCATCACGCCAGTGGCAGTGGCAAGGGTGTAGGCTCCTACTGAGTACCATGGCGAACGCGTGAGACCATACTCCTTATGAAGAATTGTCGCCGCCAAGAATGCCGTGGCGGTGTGACCGCTGGGCCATGAGTTGCGAGTAGAGCCATCGGGGCGCATCTCGCTAGCGGTGTACTTGATGCCGTTGACCAGTCCTGCCATAATAGCTGCCGAAGCAGCCGACGATGCCCAGAACCTGGGCCAATCGCTGCGACTCTCCACACCTGCGATTTTCAATCCAATAGTTAGTGCCAGAGGCACATATTGGGTGTAATTGTCAATCTCGTTGTGGAAATTGGTCTTGATGAGACGTATCTTAGTGTTAGGATTGTTGTAGTCCTGCCTGAAAGCCGTCTTTTCGGCCTTGGCAATAAGACCTGCCGCAAATACGGGGATTCCCACCCACGTTTGGTCGTCAAGAAACTTGTAAGGCTTCACAGCAGGATTAGTGCGACTCTTGATAAAATTGAAATCAGGAGCTTTGGGAGGCTCATAAAGATTCAATTCGGGAGCAGCACACATCATAACAACTGCAGTGTCGCTGGCTGCTATGGTGTCACCCACAATAGCCTCCACGTCTTGCGCCACAGAATGATGCAAGACGCAGGTGCCAGCAAGCGCGAGTGTTATCAGCAGGAATCGTCTCATTTATTCTATTTATGTGCAATTATTCAGGTTGCACGTCTTTAGGAGCACTCTCATCGACGGGTGGTTGACCGTCAACAATAGGTTCGCCTTTGGCAACGGGAGCGTGAGCAGCGTTGTAGCGCGCGTTTAGACCCTCGGCTACCTCATCGGTAACATCCCACTTGGGGTTGATAAACAATGATGCCTCCTTGCGCAGGATAGCGTCGTAGTCGTTGCGAATGGCATAGTCCGATAAGAACAGGTCAATCTCGTTGGCAAGCTTCATCTGCTCGGTGTTGAGTTGTGCCTCCATGCTCTTTTGCATTGCCTCCATGTCCTTTTGGGCCTTGTCTTGCATCTGCTCGAGCTTCTTCTGGTCGGCCTCAAAAGCTTTCTGGGTCTTATACAGGTTCTTCTGATACTTGTTCTGCACTTGGTTGTAGAATGTCTCTATCTCCTTGCGCTTCTTTTGCTCGGCTTGCTGAAACTCGGTTTTGAGCTTATTCTGCAGCTGAATATACTGCTGAGCAACGATATATTGCTCATAAAGCCTATTCTCATCTATATATCTTACAGTAAATGGTTTAGTTGCAACATCCTGTGCTGCCAAGCTCATTGCCACCATAGCAAAGGCCATTAAAAAGAACTTTTTCATCTCTATTATATTCGTTACTTATAAATATGTTTATTATTTAAAAAAGTGTGCAAATTTCCGTAAAATAATTGATATTTGCAAGAGTTAGAGCCGTTTTAACCACCATTTCAGACGGGCTTCCAGAGAAATAGCTTGTCGCTGGGGCGGATTTTTGTGTCGGTTTTGATTGAGAAACGCTCGCCTTTCACGGTCTTCTCAACGGGCTTTAGGTCAACACGTATCTCCTCTATCGTCATGGGCAGGGCGCCAGTAGTGGGACCAGTAATGAGAATCTCGTCACCCACATGTAGCTCGCCAGCCTCCATCAGGAACTCGGCAACACCAATATTGGAGAAGTAGCGCACTCCCTTGGCTGCATAGACCTTGACGTGGGTAGCGCTGGAGCCGTATTTTGACGTCCATTCCCCTAGCCTCTGACCTAAATAGTAACCATCCCAGAAACCGCGGTTGAAGACACGCGCCAAGCGTTCGTTCCATTGCTCGATGCGCTCCTCGCAGTAGGTGCCGTCAACAATGGTATTGAGAGCCTCGTTGTAACAGCTCGCCACGGTGCGCACATATTCTGGCCCGCGTGCCCTACCCTCAATTTTGAAGACACGCACTCCCGCATCCACCATCTTGTTAAGGAAGTGGATGGTTTTTAGGTCTTTAGGCGACATGATGTATTTATTGTCGATGGTAAGCTCGTCGCCAGTGTCACGGTCGGTGACGACATAGCTGCGACGGCATATCTGGCGGCAGGCACCACGATTAGCACTGGAGTTCGCCTCATGTAGACTCATATAGCACTTGCCGCTAACTGCCATGCAAAGGGCTCCATGGCAGAACATCTCAAGACGCACCGGTTCACCATGTGGACCACGCACATCGCTGGCGGTGATGCTCTCGTGAATCCTCGACACCTGATCTAGGTTGAGTTCGCGTGCGAGCACCATCACATCGGCATATTGCGCATAGTAGCGAACAGCCTCGCTGTTGCTCACATTGACCTGAGTGGATATGTGCACCTCCACCCCAATGCTGCGGGCATAAAGGATGGTCGCCATGTCACTGGCGATTATAGCGCTGATGTGGGCATCGCGGGCAGCATTAACAATGCTGTGCATATAGTCGATGTCCTCGTCATAGATAATGGTGTTGACAGTGAGGTAGGTCTTTATGCCACGCTCCTCGCACCACTGCGCGATAGTGTGCAGGTCGTCAATCGAGAAATTCACGCTCGACTTAGAGCGCATGTTCAAATTCTCAATGCCAAAATATATAGCATCGGCCCCACCCTGCTGCGCAGCAACCAATGATTCCCAAGAACCCACAGGAGCCATTAGTTCAAAATCTGTTCGGGTTCGGGATCGGGATCGTGAACGTGATCGGGATTGTGAAAATAAATCATTCATTATTATTCTCTTTTTTGTTACCAGTTTCTCTTGAAGATAATGAACGACGCCAACCACCAAGCATCATAGCAATCCTTGTTGCTTGATTTTTAATATTATCATAATTATCTTCTTGAACATAACCGACTTGCAACGCAATATTCAACTGACAAATAGCCTCATAAAGAGAACCAGTGGCAATGTCTATAAAATGAATTTTTTCTTTAATTGACATTCTTCCTGAGCCTTCAGCTATATTTGAAGGCACCGAAATTGCAGAACGTCTAATTTGACTAACCAATGAATATTTTTCATCAGACGGAAATGTTTCCAACAACTCATAGATTTCTTTAACAAAATCCATAGAAAATTTCCACACATCAAGTCTCTCATACATGAAATAAAATGAATCCATGACTCTTTATAGACTTTTGATATACATATAACAATTGGGTGATCACAACTAACGATCACTTCATAATTATTTCAATCACGATTCACACGCTCTCGTTCACGATCACGTTCACGATCCCCGCTGCAAAGCAGCTTACTCAACTTCTTTCACGAGGAATATCTCAGTTGGGAAGTGGTCGCTGAAGCCGTTGAGGAAGACGCCTGAGCTATAGGTACGCAGTGGGTATCCTTTGCGGTCGCCTTCTTGGGTCTTCAGGAAGTCGCGGTTGAGCGCTTCACAGCGCAGGTAGGTGAGCTGCGGCTTGTCTTTTACGTCACGGTACCTGGTGAAGAAGCCGTTGCACATGATTTGGTCAAAGAGGTTCCATTGTCCCTTATAGGCAAGGGTGCCAATGCCCTTGTCGAGCACGCTCCAGAAGGGGTTGAACATCTCACCTGGACCATTCACGTCTTCGATATTGCGCTTACCGCCAACCGACTCGGCGCAGGCCTTATCCATGGGGTCGTCGTTAAGGTCGCCCATGAAGATGATGCCGATGTTATTACCGTGAACGTTCACCAGCGAGTCGATAGTGCGACGGCACATATATCCCGCTGCTTCACGCTTGGGACTTGACGCCTCCTGACCTCCCAGTCGTGAGGGCCAGTGGTTCACCATCACTGCCACGGTGTCGCCAGCCAGCAAGCCCACTACGCAAATCTGGTCGCGGGTGCGGAAGTTGTCGTTCCATTCATAATCAAGCTTGCGTGCAGGGTCAGCAACCTCGCGAGCACGATCAAAGTCTTCCTCGCTCAGTCGCTGGTTAGTCACGTTGAGCACACGGAAGAAGCGCGGGTTATACAACACTCCCACGTCCACACCACGGCGGTCGGGGCTGTCGTGATAAGGAGCGATTTGCAGGTGCCAGTCACGCACTTGCGGGTCACGGCAGATGTCTTTGAGCACTGTCTCGTTCTCAATCTCGCTCACACCGATGATTGCTGGGCCAAAGGGCGTAGCATCGGTCTTCATCTGCGAGATGGCATATGCCATGTTGTGGATTTTTGCCCAGTACTTGCGACCGTCCCACTGGCGAGCGCCATTAGGCGAGAACTCCATGTCGTAGGTGCCGTTAGAGTTGATGGTGTCGAAGAGGTTCTCTAAGTTATAGAACATGACGCCATACACCTTGTAACGTTTCTGCTGCACTCCGTCTTGTGCATTTATCGCTGGTAATAAAACCATTGCCACCAATGCGGCGAAAAATAACTTCTTCATAGATTTTATGTGTTTTATGTTTATATTTCGGGTATATTATTAATTATTCTCCAAAAATACTACTTTTTCTTGAATTGTGACGCATTTTGCAAGAAAAAAGTTGAAAAAATAATCAAGGCGGCTCACGCATTCAGAATGAACCGCAATTGAAAATACCATTATTTCTCGCTATTTATTGCTGGCTTAAATCACAACAAGTCGCCACTGCTTCAACTTTTAAAGGCAAAATAATAATGCTGAGGGAAGTTTGTAACGCTAAATTTTGTCAAGTAGAGAAAAATTAGTAACTTGCACAACTTTTTAAATCGCTGCTGTGTGATGGCAGCTATTCCTTCGAACACAAAATACTAACAATAAACTTAAAAGACTATGCTTAAACGAATTTATCTATTCTCGATGCTGGCGTGCCTGGCTATGGGCGCGATGGCGACTACCGAGACCAAAAGCGTGACTTTCGCCTTCAACTCAGCCGAGGCGATTGAGGCTTGGGGACTGCCAGTGCCCACTCAGGGCAACCCCACCTATCTGGAGTGGAACCTTGTGAATGAAGAGATTACACTTGTCACTAACTCCAACTCCCCTACTATCACCTATTATCAGAACGGCTACACCTTCTATAGTCGCAATGGTCAATCGTTCGCCTTCCGTGCTGACGAGGGTGCTACAATCACTCGCATCGACTTCAACGGAATGTATGAGTCGCAACGTTTTACCGCAAATCCCGCTGGCTTTGATGCCAACAACACTTACTGGAGCGGCTCTGCAACCGAGGTAACTTTCACCGGCACCGGCGGCAACACACTGTATTCGATGACGGTGACTTATGAGTTGGAAGTTCCTGACTACGACCCGCGCGATGTGGACCGCGACGGCGCCATTACTAGTGCCGACATCACTGCCATATATAACTATCTGCTCAATGACGACACCACATTCATTGATAGCAGTGACGTTGACGGAGACGGAGCTATCACTAGTGCCGACATCACCATAATTTACAACTACCTGCTCGTTGGTGATGAGCCACCTACACCCGTCGTGCCTATGCCCACATTCAGTCACCCATCGGGCACCGTATTCAACACACCAACAGTTGTCATTGTTACAGGTCCTGCCAACAGCCGCGTGTATATCACCACTGATGGCAGCACACCAACCACTACCAACTATCAGAACAACGCCTATGGCTCAATTGAAGTTATGGTAGGCTTCAACATGACACTTAAGGCTATTGCCGTGGTCGATGGCCAATCGAGCGCTGTTGCAACGGCCATCTACACGCTAGAAGTGGATAACAACCTGAACCGCAATGCTCTGTCAAATTATTATAACGCAAGCAAATATATGTACCGCCTGGAGTGGCCACGCATTAGGGAGAACGGCAACCAAACTTGGCTCGCTAAGAGCGAGGATGAGTATGGCCTCGCTCTAGAGATGGAGTGGGATAACACCAAAATTGCAAATCGCTTTACCTGCTACTATATGGATGAAAACAACTCGGCACAGAATGTGGGCCGTCAAGACTCCTTCAAGGAAGATCCAGAGATTCCGGCTGCTTACCGCTCAAAGCTCAGTGACTACAGCGGCAGTGGATATGCTCGCGGACACCTGTGCCCAAGCGCCGACCGCCGCGCATCCTACGACCAACAGGCTCTTACCTACTACCTGAGTAACATGCAGCCTCAGTGGCAGAAGCACAACGAGGCACAGTGGGCCAACCTTGAGGGCGATGTGAGGAAATGGGCAGCTCGCTGTGACACCCTCTATGTGGTGAAAGCCGCTACTATCGACGACATAACCCTCAACAACGTAACTGAGAGCGGCGTGTATACCACCACCTACAACGGCACATATTATGAAGACCTCATGTGTAACGGCCGTTTGCTGGTTGCTAAATATTTCTACATGGCACTGCTTGCCTATGATAAGAGCTCAAACACCTATCAGGCGATGGGTATCTGGACCAAGCACTACAATGGCGGCACTACCGGCGCCAGCGGCAGCGGCACTTACGACTGGCCAATCATCAACAAGGAGAATGCACAGTATATCACCATCCAAGAATTGGAGCTGCGCACTGGCATCGACTTCTTCTGCAACCTGCCCGATGATATAGAAGCCACTGTGGAAGGCACGCTCAACACCACCTACTGGTCACAAGGTGCGCCGCTCAACAGATAACGCAAAATTGGGCTAGCCCACAATCATAATTTATAATGCCTGGCGGCCTTTTGGTCGCTGGGCATTTTTGTAAAAAGATTTTTTCTTGCTGTAACATTTTTCTCAAAGTTTTCCAAAAAAATTTTTATCTAGCTGATTATAAGTGCTTTAATTTTTCAGTGAGGTAAAAAAGTTTTCCAAAATGAAAATTTGTTGATAATTTTTTGAAAAAATATTTTGCTGTTTGTATAACCTTTTGTAGCTTTGCAGTGCAAATCAAAAGAGTATCTAAAAAGCCCGAGAAATTGGGCTTTTTGCACGCACTTAATTGATGCCCCATTATTGCAAACAAGAATTCATTAACACCTTATTATATAAAATAACATTACTGACAAACAATGATACAAACAGTAGTAAAACGAGACGGACGAGTTGTTGGATACAACGAGGAGAAAATCAAGGCGGCAATCCGCAAAGCGATGCTCGCTACCGAAGCTGGTGACGACGAGGCGCTCATTCAGCGCATCGCCGACCACATTGGTGCACGAGGCAATGAGCAAATGAGCGTGGAGGGCATCCAGGACATGGTGGAGCTCGAGCTTATGAAGAGCCCACGCAAGGAAGTGGCAAAGTGCTATATCAACTATCGCCACAAACGCAGCGTGGCCCGCAAAGCCAAGACACGCGACATGTTCCTTGAGATCATCAACGCCAAGCACAACGACATCACCCGCGAGAACGCCAACATGAACGCCGAGTCTCCTGCCGGCATGATGATGAAGTTTGCCAGCGAGACTACTAAGCCCTTTGTCGACGACTACCTCTTGAGTGATGAGGCACGTGAGGCAGTGCAGAACAACTACCTCCACATTCACGACAAGGATTACTACCCCACCAAGAGCTTGACCTGCGTACAGCATCCGCTTGACAAAATCTTGAACGGTGGTTTCTGGGCTGGCCACGGCGAGTCACGTCCCGCCAAGCGCATCGAAACCGCCAGCGTGCTGGCTTGTATCTCGATGGAGACAGCACAAAACGAGATGCATGGCGGTCAGGCGATTCCTGCCTTCGATTTCTACTTGGCACCCTTCGTTCGCCGCTCGTTCATCGAGGAAGTGAAGATTCTCGAGGACATCAACGGTGAGGACTACAGCGACATGTATGAGCAGAAGTTCGACGACTACATCATCCGTCCTCTCGACGGATTGAAAGGCCGCGAGCGCGTGCTGCAGCATGCCATCAACCGCACCGCCAATCGCGTGCACCAGGCTATGGAAGCGTTCATTCACAACATGAACACCATCCACAGCCGTGGCGGCAACCAGGTAGTGTTCAGCTCCATCAACTACGGTACCGATACCAGCGCCGAAGGTCGCTGCATCATCCGCGAGTTGCTGCACTCCACCTGGGAGGGCGTTGGCAATGGCTCCACTGCCATCTTCCCCATCCAAATCTGGAAGAAGAAAAGTGGCGTGAGCTACCTGCCCGAGGATCCCAACTACGACCTCTACAATCTAGCCTGCAAGGTGACGGCACGTCGATTCTTCCCCAACTTCGTGAATCTCGACGCGACCTACAACTACCACGAGCAGTGGGACATCAACGACCCAGAGCGTTACAAATATGAAGTTGCTACTATGGGTTGCCGCACCCGCGTGTTTGAGAACCGCTTTGGCCCTAAAACGAGTATTGGCCGCGGTAACATCTCATTCTCTACTATCAACATCGTGCGCCTCGCTATCGAGTGTATGAAAATTGAGGACCAAGAGGCGCGCATACAGGAGTTCTTCCACAAGCTCGACAACGTGCTCGACATCACCGCACGCCAGCTCGACGACCGCTTCAACTTCCAGAAGACGGCTATGGCTAAGCAGTTCCCGCTGCTGATGACACAACTGTGGAACGGCAGCGAGAACCTCAAGCCTAACGAGACTATCGAGAGCGTGATTAACCAAGGCACGCTGGGCATTGGCTTCATTGGTCTCGCCGAGTGCCTCATCGCCCTTACCGGCAAGCACCACGGCGAGAGCAAGGAGAGCCAGGAACTGGGACTTAAGATTATTGGTCACATGCGCGACCGCATCAACGAGTTCTGCCTGCAGTACAAGCACAACTACAGTGTGCTCGCCACCCCAGCCGAGGGCTTGAGTGGCAAGTTCACCCGTCGCGACCGCAAGGACTTTGGCGAGATTCCTGGAATTACCGACAAAATCTATTACACTAACAGCAACCACGTGCCAGTGTATTACAAGTGCAGTCCCAAGCACAAGGCCGAGGTGGAGGCACCCTACCACGAGATTACTCGCGGCGGTCACATCTTCTACGTGGAGATTGACGGCGATGCCACCCACAATCCACAGGCCATCATGGACATTGTGGACTTAATGCACAAGTACAATATCGGTTACGGCTCGGTGAACCACAACCGCAACCGCTGCATGGACTGCGGATACGAGGACGCAACCGAAGATCTGCACGAGTGCCCTGAGTGCCACGGCACCAACATCGACAAGCTGCAGCGCATCACTGGTTATCTGGTTGGTACCACCGACCGCTGGAACAGCGGCAAGCTTGCCGAACTCCGCGACCGTGTAGTACACAAATAAATGCATAGTTCATAATTCACAATTGCCCTTAAAGCTTAACACTTATGACTGAAAAGTTAAGAGTTTTGCATGTTGTGGAGGGGACCAGTGTGGATGGTCCTGGACTGCGCACGTCGATTTACCTGGCTGGATGCAAGCACCATTGCCCCGGATGCCATAACCCGGAGTCGTGGAACATGGGCGGAGGCGAGGAGCGCACGCTCGACGAACTGATGGAGGTGATAGCCTACAACGAGGCTCCCGTCACATTCTCGGGCGGCGACCCGCTGGCTCAGCCTGAGCCACTGGCACATCTGGTAAGCCGCATCAAGCGCGAGACAGGACAAAACGTGTGGTGCTACACTGGCTACTCGTGGGAGCAAGTGAAGCAGCAACCCATTCTTTTGGATGCAGTGCGCCAGATGGACGTGCTGGTTGACAGCCCCTTTGTGATGGCGGAACGCGACACCCATCTGCGCTTCCGCGGCAGCCGCAACCAGCGCCTCATCGATGTGCAAGCAACCCTTGCCAAAGGTGAAGTGACCATCTGGCATGACTAAGATTTGCCAGTAATAGACACTGACAACTAAGGGCGCAAAAAAATCCCCTCGGCCATTGCGGTCGAGGGAATTTTTATATTACACACCGATTACCGATTAGTTCGGTTCCCACACGATGTTCCAAATTGCGAAGCGGTCTTTGTTGCTCACACTGTTGGACACACCATCTGACTGGATTTTCATCATCACATCGCAGTTGATGTTAAGTTCCTTGGTGTAGTTGTAAGCAGTGAGCTTGGTAGCGCTTGGATCATGAATGTTGATTCTCTTATCGGTCAGCTCAACAGGATTGCCACTAGTCATGTCATAGAAATAAACTGTGAATGACACACCTGGATCGGTGAGCACATAGCCATAGCTGAACGACAGCGTCTTGATTCCGCCCGTAATAACTGGTGAATAAAGGACTCCCATTGGACTACCTTGAGGACCATCCAGCTTACCATTCAGGTGCACTGCATATGCCCAATTGTCACTCTCGTCGGCCTTCTTGCCAATCATAGAGTAGATTGGAGGTGCATCAGTTGTGCCACCCTTGAGCAAGCCAGCATTTACAGCACGCCAACCCTTAGTAGAATTCAATTCGGCAAACGAACTCTGCGAAGTTGGAGTGCCGCCATTCATTGTCTCAAAGTCGTCGATGGTCTGAAGCAATGCCTTGCCGCCAAACTTGAAGTTGTCGAGCTGCCAAGTGGTGTAGTTGGACTGCTGCTCAGAGGTGTAACGGAATCCAATGCAATAAGTGCCGTCGGCAAACTCGCTCAAGTCGATAGTTCCAGAGTTAACGAAGTCAGACTGTCCGCCTATATCAGCTGTAGCAAGTGTTGGATTAAGCTTAACAAGCTCGGCAGTATTTGGATCGTTGGTCGACATTACGTAAACCTCAAGCATGTCGGTGCCACGATAATAACGTACCTCGGTCTGGAAACTCATTTCTTTTCTACCAGCATTCTTGATATCAAGAGGTGGCGAGATGAGCCAAGCATCAAATGGAGGTTGCTTGCCAGTGTATCCTGTCACTGCAATATATCCATTGTCATTAAATGATGACATATACCAATCCTTGTCGCCCTGAACTTTCACGATGCGCCATCCGTCAGGAATAGTGCTGCTCTCAAACGGCTCGATGAGCTCGGTGACACCGCCAGTCATGATCGAGAGCTTATACTCGTCGGTCGAACCGCTGTTGTCGGTGATACCTGCCATGCCCATAAAGCTAGCGAGAGTACCCTTAACCCAGATTTGAGTGCCAAGCAACTCGGGGAATGCCGACAGGCTGGCGTCGCGACGGAAGCTAGAGCCCTGTGGCAGAGCCACGGCGATGCACCTGCTGAAGTCACGCACATCGGCGCTTGAAGCAAACACGAGAGTGTTGTCGAGGGTTGTTGGTGCACCCCACTCGATATCGTTGTTGCTGGTAACCTCATTAACACCAGGAGCGATAGCACCTACTATGTAACCAGTTACCCAGCCCTTCTTGCCTTGATTCTGGAGCTCGATAGCCTCATCCACAGTCCAAGGGTCACTTGGATAGCCCTTAGTGTCATTAGAGAAGCCCATGCAGTCCTCAGTGTCGCGCAGATAGAGTCCCCACTTGTCGCTACCAGTCATGTAGAGGATACCCTGCACATCGCCTGTGCCAAGTGGCAGTGGATCGCCACGGAAGTTGGCATAGTTGCTGTTGTTAACGCCCAGCACATTGCCTTCCTCGTCCTTGATGTTGCGGGTAGTTGATGAAGCGGTCTCACTATAGGTGAGCACTCCGTCGGCGCCTTCCCACTCAACATTGCGGATGATAACGAACTGTCCCTGATACTTGAGCTGTGTCTCGGCGTCGCTATGACCAACCACGTCACTGATCTGCACCTCTACAGGCTCGATTTTGTCAAGATTTGGCAGACCTTCAAGCTCAGTATGCTCTTTAAAGAGGTCGAGACTCATACGTCCAGCCTCCCAAACGCTCTGTGCGGCATACCATTCGGGCTTGCCGATAAGGTACTCACCGTTGTACTTACCAATCCAGAAATCCTTCATGCTGATAACGATTTCTTGACCTACGCGGTAGGTATTGCAGATGCTGTTAGCATCAATAGAGATACCAAGACCGCCAGTCTCGTCTTGGATGTAGAGGTGCTTATAGATGTTGCCCTCCTCATCGCTACTTGTCACCCATCCGTGGATGTAGGTGTCATCCTTGCAGGTGTCGATAAAGTTGCGACCGTCCTGCCAGTATTTAGCCTTAAACTCGGCTATTGTCATGTTGGCCTGATGCTCGGCGTGAGGCACCACCATAGGTGGCGTGTCGAAGTCTTCGTTACATCCCACAGCCACGAGCAAAAGCAACAATGCATTGAGGAATAAATTAAAACGTTTCATAGTGTATATCTTGTTTTGTTATTATTTCTTTCAATATATGATAATGTGTGATTAGAATTTCACTCCCACATTCAAGTACAGCCTGAAGCCTTGTGCATAGTAGTACTTGTTGGGGAATTTTGCTGTGGTGTAGTTCTTGTAGTCGAAGCGACCCTGCTGATAACCGCCAGTCTGGATGTTGGTGTTGTTGAGCAGGTTGTTCAAGCTCAAGTTCAAGTTAAGAGAAGATGAACGGGTAAGGTAGATGACCTTGCCGATGCTCATGTTGATGATGAGCGCCTCGTTGAGTTTCTCCTGCTTGCCAATGTCCTGCATCATCTGGATAAGCTCCTGCTCGCTGCTAGCAACGGTGTAGAGCTCGGGAAGCACCTCGTGGCGAATTGGCGAGAGGTCAACATAAGAGCGATTCATCCACACGCCATTAACCTCAAAGAACCACATGTTGGGAGCGCTCCAGTTGATACCGAGGCTGTAGGCCTCCTGTGGAGTGCCGCTCACGTAGAAGTTCTTCAGGTAAACGGTCTGGGTAACATCCTCAACCGAACCATTCTCAAAACTGCGGGTTCATAATGGGCGGTTCTTGTACTGATAGCGCGCGATAGTCGCTGCGGCGTTGAGGGTGAGCGATGGAGTAATCTTGTAGGCAGCGCCAATCTCCACACCCTTGTGCTCCTTCTGCACGCCAGTGAGCGCGTAGTTCACGAAGGTGCTGTTGTAGTCGTCATAGAACGATGATCTCTCGGTCATGTCCCAGAACTCGGTCCAGAAACCGGTAATCGAGCCCATGAACTTACGGTAGTTCCACACATAGCCTATGTCGCCCGAGAGGATGCGCGCACTCTTGAGGTTGGCAATCACGTCGTCCTTGATGCGTGGCGAGATATAGGCATTGTAATATTCTGGAGCGCGAGTGCCATAGTAGGCGTGCGCCTGAATGTTGTTGCGGCCGTCAATCTTGTAGATCACGCCAGCCTTGAAGGCATAATTGATGAAGCTGTGGCTCTCGCCCTTGCCGAGGGAGTTCTCGGGAGCGCGGCCGTTGCGCATCTTACCATCGCGCTGGAAGGTGGTAGCGCTAACCTGTGCGCCATAGTTGATGTCAAACTTATGCAAGTTGACAACATTCTGCAACCAAGCCCTTCCTGTGATGGAGTTGATGTCATAGTCATAACCAAAGCGGTCGCCCTCAAGAATGTGGCGGTTGGGGTTGTCGACATCATTCTGAAGTATATCGGCGTCACCAGGGAAGTCGCGCTCGGCAAACTGGTCAACATCGAGCCAGTAGCGTCCGCCAAGCAAGTCTTTCAGCGTCTTGTAGTAAGACGAGCGGCTGTAGTTGGCTCCAATGCCGCCTTGCAGCGACAGCACTGGAGTGAGGCGCATGTTGAGGTTGCTGTTGAGCATCCAGTTAAACTGGTTGCTGTGACGCTTCTCAACAATATAGGTTGAACCCTTGTCCTCACCGCCTTGCTCAAATTCATAGTTATTGAGGTAGTTAACCTGATAAAGTTCGTTCCAGTTAAGCTGACGCTTCTCCTCCATAGTGAGCCACTCCCACTCAAAGAGGTCGGCGGTCTCAGGACTTGTAGTACGGTAGTAAGAAGGCAGATAGCGGTAGTAGTCGGGACGCGGATCACGAGCGTTATACCAGTTCAGGGCGCTCGAAGCGTAGAACGACTTGTGGAACGCCAGGCCGGTAATGAGACTAGTTCCTGTCTTTGGAGTCCAAATCCAGGTCAAGATGGCCGTAGGGTCAAAAGAGTTAACCACCTTGGCGTTGCGCTTCTTGCCCTCTTGCCAACCCCAGTTCACATTGTAGAGGTTGGTGCCTGCAAGGTCGTAAGCCTCATCAAATGTCGCGGCGTTGCTCGCGCGCTTGGTTGGTGCGCCAAACACTGTGAACGATACCGAGTGCTCAGAGTTAAACTCTTTCTCCAGAGACAAGAAAGCACCCCAGCTGTTGTAGAACGAGCCTGGGATGATGCCCTCGCCTGCATAACGCACGATAGCGCTGAGTGTCATTGCCCAACCATATTTATTAAGGCCCGTGCTGTAGGTTATCATGCCACGCCAGCGGTAGTTACTGTTTGTGTAGGCCACGCTACCACGGAATCCAGGAGCATAGTCCTTGGCATGTGTAAAGATGTTGGTTGCGCCACCAATATCGCCAAAGCCAAAGTTCACAGGCTCAGCGGCATATCCCACACTGCGGCTCTTGAACGCCTGGTTCATACCGCCAATCATCGAGTAATTGAAGCGTCCACGAGCGGCATCGTTGAAATTGATACCGTTGATGTAGGTCTGGCTGTACTCATTGTTGTAACCACGAATGCGAAAGCGCATCGTGCTGAAGTTGTAGTTGGTAGCCTTGTAGTAGGGGTTGTCGGTGGCACCGGTTAGCGCCCCCACTTGCTGCGCGTTGCCCTCTTCGTCTTCAAGCATCGACTCGGTGAGAATAATGTCGGCACCCTCCTCATTATCTTCAGAAGCAACCGAATTAGTTGGTTCAATAGTGATAATTCCCAGGTCGTCCATGCCATAGAGCAATTCCACATCTCTCAACAGGTCGCGATATCCGTAGCTGAATATCAGCATCCTGTCTTTTCCTGGCTTGGCGTCGGTGATGACAAAGTCGCCACTAGGCCCGGTGATGGCACTGGCACCCGACTCGTCGAGCACAACAGTAGCCCCCACAACAGGCGCATGGGTCCTTGAATCAACCACGACACCTCGCAGCCCCGTCTGAGCCACAACAGTGAGGCTCAAAAAGAGCGTTAGAAGCAATGTTAGTTTTAGTCTCATAAATAGTATTTTGATTAATTATGTTTATGTTTCTCGTTAACAATCTTAACTTAATAAAAATTAATTAGCAAAAGCCGCTTTCAACAGTAAAGTATTAAGTTTTCAAAGTTACAACTTTTTTCGCATACAAATATATAAAATCATCAAGTTTTTTTTCAAAATTTCAAAAAAACAAAACTGAAATAGGGAAAAAATTCTTATTTTTGCAGATAGATTAATAACTAAAACCTTTTAGATATGAAAAAGATACTTTTGTTAATGGCAATCGTGTTGCCTTTTGTCCTCATTTCCTGCGGCGATGATAAAGACGAGCCATCGGCTCTGGAACAGCAGCTTATTGGTGGCTGGAATGGTCAATCCGAGACGAGTTCCATTCTTCATCCTACATCTATTTATTATATTTTTAATGCAGACCACACAGGCAGATACATTTGGCAGGAAACTCCAAGTCCTTTGAGGCATGGAGCCACGAGTGGTGGATATGATTACACATGGAAATTGAAAAAAAATGTCCTGACTATCACCCCCAACGAAGGTGATGATCCTAAAACTTTTGAGATTTCAATTGAAAATGGCATCTTAAAGATGACCACAGGAATTATTACCTATGTTCTTACGAAAGGGGCAGGATAACTCCCACGACACAAACGGAGATTGACTTTAAAACACCCTTAATACAAAAAAGCGGTTGATTTACAAAATGGTAAATCAACCGCTTTGATTCTATACTTCAGTAATTTGAGTCTTTGAGCGGTAAACGGGACTCGAACCCGCGGCCCTCAGCTTGGGAAGCTGATGCTCTACCAACTGAGCTACTACCGCAAACTATTTCTTTAAGAGAGGAATTGTGAAAGAGACTATTCTTCGGCTTTCTCGATGCTTACCACTTTAACCTCTCCGTTCTCCTCAACGTATTTGACAGTGACCATATCCCCTTCAACTGAGTGATAGTAATCCTTGCCGCTGTCCCTGAGATCTTCAAACTCAAATTCTTTTTCACCCTCATCGGTCTTTACTGTGACATTGCTTTTCATAGCGTCAACCACCTCTCCAGTAACAGTGAGGACATCTTCTTGACCTGTCGAGTCAGTGTCTTGCATGAGTTGCTGTGGGTTAACAACAGTAGTATCGAGAGTGTCGCTCTGCTTCTTCTCGCTCTCGCATCCAGATAGCGCTCCGCCCAACAAGGCCGAAAGCACAACCAATGAAACCAGTGATAATAAAAACTTTCTCATTTCGGCATTTTTTTGTGTCTGCAAAAGTAGGTGTTTTTAGCGAAAGAGCAAAGATTTTGACATGAAAAAGAATAAAAAATATAGGAATTATGATAAAAAACTACGAAATATTTGTCCATTTCTCACATTTATTTACTACATTTGCAAATTAATACAAAAAAAGGACATCCTATTTCTACTTTTATAAATAAACTTTAAAACACAAAGATTATGGTAAAAAAAGCTTTTTATTCACTCGTTTTATCTGCAATGCTGGTACTCAGCAGTTGCGGCGGTGGCTTGCTCGGCAACATTCTTGGACTGGGCAACACCAATACTAACAACAACACCGCCAGCACTGCAGGCAACGTGCTTGGCATCTTAGGAAGCGTTCTTGGAGGCATGGGCGGCAACAGCGGCCTTGGAAGCATCTTTGGCTTCACCGACAATGGCAGCAACCTCAACGACATGGTGATTGGCAATGCAAATATCGGCAAGAGCGATCTGATAGGCACTTGGATTTATGCTCAGCCCGGATGCGCGTTCACCAGCCAGAGCGGCACCTCAGTAGCCAATAAGGTTAAGCAGACACTCGCCAACACCTACAAGAGCCTTGGCTTTGCCAACAACAACACTGGCTTCGCCTTTAAGCAGGACGGCACCTATGAGGCTGCCCTCAAAGGTGTAGGATTCAATGGCACTTACACCTACGATCCCAGCAGTGGCAAGCTCAACCTGAAGACCTCGGGTGGCACAATTCCCACTTATGTGACTCGCATTGGCAACGGCATGTCAATTACCATGGACTCGAAAGTTCTCGTGAACGTACTTCAAGCCCTTGGCGCAACTGGCGGCAACAGCGTTATCAACAATCTGGCAAGTCAGTACAGCGGCATGAAGATGGGATTTGACCTGGCAAAGTACCAGTAATTACATCTGATTAAAGACAAAAATGAGCAGGGCACCGATTGATGTCCTGCTCATTATTTTTTGTGTCAATAATGCGATTACTTTTTAATTTTCTTGAGTAGTTCAATAGCGTCCTCGTCGCCTTGAGCGGCAGCCTTGCCAAGCCACTCTGCGGCTTTCTTTTTGTTTTTCTTCACGCCCTTGCCATCAAGATACAGCGCACCCAAGTTGTATTGAGCGTCAGAATCGCCCTGCTCTGCGGCTTTGAGATACCACTCGGCGGCCTTCTTCTGGTTTTTCTTCACGCCTTTGCCCTCATCGTAGCAAATTCCCAGGCAGCGCTGGGCCGCGGCGTTGCCCTGCATAGCGGCCTTCTCCCACCAGTTGAATGCCTTGGTGTAGTCCTGCTTGAAATAATCGCCCTCATAATAGCAATTTGCCAAGCTGCACTGTGCCAAAGCATCGCCTTGAGCGGCGGCACGCTGATACCAGTAAGTGGCAACCTCCAGGTTTCGTGGCACGCAATCTCCCTCATCATAGATGACAGCAAGATTATACTGCGCGATTACGTTGCCCATCTCGGCAGCCTTCTGATACCAGTCTCTTGCCATATCGCAGGACTGTGGAGCACAATCGCCATTCTGATAGCAAACGGCGAGGGCCACCATCGAGAACACATCGCCCTGCACTGCACCTGCATAGTATTCACGCGCCTTTCCTGAGAGCGTGGGTGGAATACTACTGCTATTCTGTGCCTCCACGCTTGCAGTGAGGAGCATCACCAGCGCCAGACACGCAACTAATTTAGATAATACTGATTTTTTCATAAACTATCGGTTTTAATGTGGGTTATTCTTTTGTTGAACGTCACTTTAGACCTCGCAAAGTTAAGAAGTTTTTTTCATCCTAGCAAATCACACCCCACGAAATCTACAAATTCATCAAAAAAGAAATATCTGAAAAAAATTGGCACATTTTTTGTATTAGCCCCATTAAACCTCGATGGCACTCAGCCATCTAATAGCAGAAAAATGGTAAAAACAGAAAAAATTTCTATACATACTTTATAAAAACCACCATATTTTTGTTTCACTTTAAAAATTGTTTTTAAGTACTATGGAATTTTTTATTATTAAGAATGATGAACAACATGGCCCCTTCACCATCGACCAACTGCGTGAGATGGGAATAGATGCCAACACCCCTGTATGGCACAAGGGCCTTGACGACTGGACCCTGGCAGCCGAGATCGACGAGCTGAAAGACCTGCTAGTATACTCTCCTATGCCTGATATTGATGTGGAAGAGCCTGCTGTGCCACCACAATGGAACAGCCACACTGCGAAGGCAATCGAGAAAAAAGCTCCCAAGACCAAGAAACGCCGCACTGGACTGTGGGTGACCTTAGGCGTGTTGGCCGCTCTTGCAATTATTCTCACCATCACCAACCCCAAGAAGGAAGATCACTGCCGCGAGATTACCAGCGTGTCGCGCACATGGGTTAACGAGACCATCGATAATTTTGGCGGAAACAACCTTATTGGCGGAGTTGTAAAGACTGCATCCACCTGGCTCATACGCAACGCCGTGGAGGATAATGTGAAAGTCGACAACTATGTGCTGTTCTCCATTGGCTACATCGACACTGGCGCCGAGAAGTCACGAGTATCGTTTGGCATTTTGGGCAATGTGTTTACCTGCAACAAAGAGCAGCTCGATGAGAAGGTGAATGAGATAATCTCAAAATATATGGAAGATGCAATAGGGCTTGGCGACTTCTTATCGCTTGACTTCGACAATATTGACGACAAGCTCATCGACGGCATTGTTGACATGATTGGCGACCGGGTGTTTGGCGACCGACCCAGCAACGGGGTTGCTCCCGACGATTCGGGCAACAGCAGCGGCAGGTCCGACTCATTGTTAGACCTTCCTATAAATGAGGATTTTCTTAGAGAAGGCACTAAGATGATTATCAAAGAAGGCGCCGACTACCTCATCGACAAAGTGGATGACATAGGAAGATAACAATCACACCATAATTAAAGAAAGGCTTGGCACTTGACTGCCAAGCCTTTTTCTTCGTCAAATCTCGTCATGGGCAAAGGCCAAGAGCAACTTCGACTTGTAGCGGCGCCACTCGAGGTAGAAGATGCTGCTTCCATACTTCATGCCGCGCAAGTCAATCTCGCCATAGAAACGCATCAGCACGAAGTTTGACAGCAGCGCCACCATGGTGTCGTGGAGCGCCTCGGCAAACGATACCGGCTGGCTGTGCCTGAACTCAAAGGTCATAGTGATGTTATGCGACTCGATGTTGGGATTGTAGTTGTCAAAGGTCAGATAACCCATCACACGCTGGCGGATGTCGGCATAGCCCTCCTTAAGTTTGAGCAGCAGCATGTGGCGGTTATCGGGAGTGAGCACACGCATGCCCTCGTTATAGGCGGCATGCCAGGCGCTCTGGGCATAGACATAGTTCAAGACTTCATCAAAATCGATGTTGATGGTGATTGTGTTGTTTTTCATTGGTAGTTCTTTTAAAATAGTTTTGAGTTTAGTGGTTTAGATTCTAGAAGCCCTAGATAACCTAGAGATTCTAGCAATTCTAGATTATCTAACAACTTATTACTTTGTGCTCATGCCGCTCTGCCGTAAGGTCGGCGGCAGTTCATCTTGCTGAGCTCGCGCTTGATGATGGCCCATGCATGTTCCTCGGCAAGAAAGAAACGCGAGGCGCGGCACTGTTCAAGCACCAGCTCTACCGCTTGGGCAATCGAAAATTTGCACTCTCCCATCAAGCGCCTAACTTTGGCGGTAATCTCAACCCACATCTCACGGATGCTGGTGCTTTTGAAAGCTATGGCACCTTCATCACGCAGCAGCTGAGCCACCACTACATATGCCCGGTCAAATCCCACATGATATCGCGGACTGCCGCTGGCCAGCGCCATGGTGAGCGCCACGTGGCGCATGTTCTTCACTCGACAAGCCTTCAGGCTGTCATAAATCTCGCAATAGAGCTCGGTCAGTTCCCTGTCGCGCTCGGCACGACGCTGAGCGCTCTCGCTCTGGTTTAGATAGTTCATTGGTGTTTGGTTTTAGATAAAAGGTTAGTAATACTAATTTTTTACATTCACGATACAAAGATAATATACCAAAATGGTAAAATGCAAATATTTTAAGGTTATTTTACAATAAAATCAACAAAAAAATGAAGAAAAGGAATCTCTCTTTTTCTTCATTTTCGCTATTATATATAGATAAAATTATGGCGCTCAAGAGCAAACGACTCTTAAGCGCCACAAAACTATATAGGTAATTTTACCTTCTTACTTTACAGTGAAGTCAGCTTTACGCATGTCGCCTTCGCGAGCGAGGGCATTGTGGAAAGCGAGGGCCACCTCGTTGTTCTGCATCACATGGCCCATCTTGCACACCTTGAGATACTCGCGCAGCAATGGGCGGTAAACTGGATGTGCAGCCTTCTCGATAATCTCCTCGGCAGCCTGCACTGGATCCTTGAATCGCAGGTCGGCAACACCTTGGTCGGTAACGATGATGTCAACGCTGTGGATGGTGTGGTCGATGTGCGTGCACATTGGCACGATGGTCGAAATGCAGTCATCCTTCTTGATTGACGGGCACATGAAGATTGAGGTATAGGCGTTGCGAGTGAAGTCGCCGCTGCCGCCAATACCGTTCATCAGGCGTGTACCACTCACGTGCGAAGAGTTGATGTTACCAAAGATGTCGGCCTCAAGAGCGGTGTTCATCGAAATCACGCCCAGACGACGGATAACCTCGGGGTTGTTAGAAATTTCGCAGGGGCGCATAAGCACCTTGTCGTGCAGTTTGTCGATGTTGGCGAAGAACTCGTCCATAGTATCATGGGCGAGAGTGAGCGAGCAGGTGCTCACAAACTTGCAGTGACCGTGGAGGAGCAGTTTCACGAAGGTGTCTTGCATCACCTCGGTGTAAACCTCAAATGGTGGAATCTCGTCGCTCTCCTCAAGGCTGTCGAGCACAGCGTTGGCGATGTTGCCCACGCCGCTCTGCAGTGGCAGGAACGATTTGGGGATGCGGTCGTTCTTCATCTCATTGATGAGGAATTGAACCACATTGTGACCAATCATGCGGGTAGTCTCGTCAACGGGAGTGAAAGCGTCGGCTTTGCCCAATCTGAACGAGGTCTTTACCACGCCCACAACCTTCTTGGGATCAACATGAGCTGTGGGTGAGCCAGCGCGATCGTGAGGAGTGTAGATAGGTATCTCGCGACGGTTAGGTGGATCGAGAGGAATATAGATGTCGTGCAAGCCACGGATGCTCTCGGGCAGCTGGTCGTTGAGCTCGATGATGACCTTCTCGGCACACATCAGCCAAGTTGGGGTGCAGCCCACAGAGGTGCCAAGCACGATCTCACCGTCGTCGGTGATGCTCTGAGCCTCAACGATGGCCACATCCATCTTGCCATAGTAGTTGTAGCGGAACTCCTGCGAGAGCTCGCTCAAGTGGCGGTCGTTGTAGTGGATAGCGCCACTGTTGATGGCCTTGCGCAAGTCGGGGTGCGACTGGTAAGGCGAACGGTAATTCATAGCCTCGGCGCGGGTGAGCTCGCCATCGATGTAGTCGTTGGTCGATGCGCCACTGAAGATGTTGATTTTAAACTCACGGCCTGCCTCATGCTCGCGACGAGCCTTGGCGGCGATAAATGGAGCTACTGCCTTTGGGCAACCAGGTGCGGTAAATCCCGAAACGCCCACGTTGTCACCATTCTTGACAAATTCGGCAGCCTCTTCGGCTGTAATGATAGGATAAATCATTTTACTTCTTGATTTAGTTTATGTGATGTTGTTTTGTGTTATTCTCAAAAACCGTGCAAAGGTACACATTATTTTTAAAAGGACAAAGGATTAACGAGAAACTACAAAGGAAGAAATGATGAAAAAACAACCTGCACAGTTTAGTAGTGTGCAGGTTGTGATTTCCGGGATTTCTAACGGCAATGTTAGAAGCGGTAGCCAATGGCGATTTGAGCGTTGCCGTGCTTCTCGTGATGTGCCCTCAAGAATTCGGTAAAACTCATAGTATAACGGGCTTGCACAAACACATCGCTGGCAATGTTATAGGTCGCACCTAATCCAGCACCGAAATCAAATGTTTTAGTGATTCCACTCATATCGACAGCAGGACTACCATCGGCAGGGGTATACTTGCTGTAGATATTGAATCCAAATTGCGGACCCAAATCAATACTGAAAGATGGCACAACATAAATTTTCAACATCAATGGAATATTGATGTAGTTAGCATGGAAAGTGTTACCCAAAGAGTTCTTTCCTCCTTGTGCAGCAAACACCACCTCGGGAGCAATGCCAATCAAGTCACAAGCCCTATACTCTGCAAATAGGCCACCTTGATATCCAAACACAACGTCATTGTCCACGCCCTCGCCCCAGAAGTGAGTGAGGTCAACACCAATCTTGGGGCCAAATGTAAATCTCTTTTGCGCTGTTGCCACGCCAGCAGCAAGCAGCATGCACATCAGTGCGATAGCAATTTTCTTCATAATAACACAGTTTTTAATGTTAACCAATATATAAACTTTACAAAATTAAGCATTTAAACAGACAAATGCAAGAAAAACGTCAAAAAGAATCAAAAACAACTGAATAATCTGAAAAATGCGATTAATCGAGCCAATGTGGGGACGAGACCTGTCTCGTCCGCAATAGCAAGTAGTTTGCGTGTGTGTGAGAAAATTCAGATTAATCAGATAAATCAGTTGTTTTATTATGATTTCCGAGTTTTCTAAAGTGGTCTCATTTATCAATGTCAATTCCCCAACAGAATATCATACACTGCCGTGACGTCGGCAGCGGTGATGTCTCCGTCTCCGTTCACATCGTAGCGGTCGCCGTGGGTATTGTCTCCGTTGAGCAAGTGGTCATAAAGTGCCGTGACATCGGCGGCCGTGACAACGTAATCGCCATTGACATCGCCCCTAACTGCCACGTAAACAACATTTGGCCCCTGAGCTCTGACTAAGATGTTTTCATTATAGTAGTAAAAAGAGACATGATATTCTCCTGGTTCCAATTTGTTGAAAGTGAAATATCCCATCGTGGTTTCCCCTGGAGCAAGATTGAGTGAGACAGCCTTTTCACCACACAGATAACTTCTTGGCTTATCTTTCCTAAGCTCCGCAACAATATAATCATAATAGGTCGATGAGTGATTATTAGTTATCTGCCCCCTATATGTAAGAAAATTATCATATGTGATTTTATTGGAATTGGCATTTATGGGAGCATAGTCCATCGTCAAGTTGGCTGGGCTTCCATCCTCCACATCAACCGTCCCGGTGCAGTACACCAAGCTGCCACCACTGTTAGAGGCCAACTTTATGTTATGAGTGCCAGCAGTTTTTGGAATGAACTTAATATCAACATACTGTAGTGAGTTGCCGCCAAAATTGACTGTTGTGGCAGCTACACGCTCATCATTGTCAAAAAGATAGATTTGAATATAATCTGAGACAAGATTGCTTCTTGTCGCTTTCACCTTTACCTGAATCGGGCGCTTGACCTTTCTAATATCGCTGTAAGACACAATTGTGGCGGTGTTGTCGCCAATAGTGCCGAAATAGTGTATGATAGGCGTGAGTGTCAAGGTGTTACCGTTAATTACAGCCTTAATGAAGAAGTTTCCTGAATCATGACATGGGTGCCAAGCGTTGCCACCCTCCTCAAGACAGATGGGACGCAGATAATAGGTGCCATTCTCAAAGTTTTTGCCAAAATTCAAGAATCTTGTTAAAGTATCGGTTATTTCGTTATAAGCCAATGTATAAGTTGCTGTGTGATTATAATACTGATATTCATTAAACCCATCAGACTTATACACCGCCCAACTTATTTTGTAAGACTTAGTAACAAACGACTCATTGCGAAACAATCCATATAAACAAATGTTGTTGAAAGGCTCACTCGATGAACTGCGAGTGTAAGTTTTCTTTGCCACATCAAGAGTACTGCATGTAACAACCGAGTTTTTCTCATTTGTAGAAACAGTGTTGGGTTCCAGGCCTATAATCATTTGATTCTCGAGCACATAGCCATTGTAGCCCAAAGAGCTTATTACTGCGCTCCCTATAGGATCTAGAGAGGACAAGAGGAAATAACCATTGTCACGACCTCTCCACCCCCAGTTAATGTGGTAATAACCACTTCCGTCATAACCGTCAAACACAAAGGCGTGTCCATTTCTCTGATCCGAACCCATATACAAAACTGGTCGCTTGGCTTTGAGCTCGGTGACGATAAAGTCTTGCCACTGCGACCAGGAGTAATCATAACGACACAAGCGGCGAGCCTTGGTGCTGTATCTGAAATATTCTGAGAAAACTTCACTATAACCAGAGGCACTCGAAGAACTAACGCCATATTTCATCTGAACAGCCTGGCCACAATAGTGCATCAACTTTGCCACTGCAGCCTTATCGGGATCATCAAGCCACATGTTACTATCGCTATAATAGTCTTTCATCACACTCCAGTCAAAAGTAGTGACAGGCAGGTCTTCGTAGGTAGTCCCACTCATGCTATTTGCGGTTTGAGTGTAACCAGGTATTGCTTTGCTGGTAGACGATGGCCACTTATAGTAATACATCACTTGTGCCATGGCAGTTGCCACGCAACCAGTCTGGCAATAAGTGCCACTGTATTTAGGGCATTGGGAATAGAATGGCGCGCCTTGATCCCACTCCGATCTCATAAATGGCTGTACTACACCGCTTGGATATGCGTTGAGATGAGCATTAGAGGCTACCGCATCGAGTTGAATTACGCCCTCGTCGAGCATCGATATCTCCTCGACATACTGGTTAAGCCACGCCTTCATGTTCTCAGGCACGTTGGCGGGGTCGAAGTTGCCCTTGTCGCTGTAGCCCAGCACCTGCTCGGTGCGGTCGTCGCCGCTCACGATGACAAAGCCCCGGTCCTTCGCGGCGTTGAACACATAATAGGCCGCCTCCTGCTGCGACGCGCCAGCCTTGCTGCGAGGAGCCCTCAACGGCTGTGACGCGGCTACCGCTCCCATTCCACGCTCTTTCATGAACTTAGCAGCGACGCTCTGCGCCTTAGACTCACTCACCTGCTCGGCATGAATCTCCAAACTCATGCCGACACTTATTATCAAGAGGAAAAATATACCAAATTTTCTCATAATATATAGCGTTTTTTGTAAATCATTCTCTTACTGCCGTCAGTTCCCCAACAGAATATCATACACCGCCGTGATGTCGGCGGCGGTGATGTCTCCGTCACCGTTCACATCGTAGCTGCCAGCGTGGGTGTTGTCTCCATTGAGTAAGTGGTCATAAAGTGCCGTCACGTCGGCGGCCGTCACCGTGCCGTCACCGTTCACGTCTCCGGTGACACCTCCCAATATCTCGTAAGTGGCAGTTTGAAGTGCCAATTTTTCTTCATCGAGACTATAATAATAGAATTTCACAAGATACTTCCCTTTCGACAAGTTGGTGAAGTCAAATACCTGATTTATCGAAGAAGTTGTTTGAGAATTAGAAGCAGGTATCTCAATGACCCTCTGTATTTCACCTGCAGCAACATTGCCTAATAGCGTCTTCTTGTATAGTCTTGCAAAGATATAATCGTGATAGACAGATGTTTTTCTATTTGTTATTGAAGCATTTAACGTGAGTTTGTTGCCTGCAACTTGATTGCTGGCATTAGCAGCAGGCACACTGCTGCGAACCAATAGACTGGCCTCTGTTAAAGGCTCCACATTAACCGAGCCGGTGCAATACACTTCATTGCCAGCTCGGTCGCCAGTCACTTTTATGGTATTGGTTCCTGAACTTGTCGGGGTGTAGCTTATCGACACGTATCCACTGGAGCCACTGCTTAGGTTGATGGAATTTGCTCCCACACGCTCATTGTTCGCCCAAAGGTAAAAGAAGATATTATCGGCAAGGCTGTTATTTTTCACTTTCACCAATACCGAAAGGGGGCGATGGACTTTTTTCAATGGGCTATAAGCATTGATATTTGCCGAAACGCCGTCGGTGGTCTCTTCAACATTGTTAATGGCCTTATTGACAACTGTCAGAGTCAAGGTGTTGCCGTTTATTACTGCCTTGATATAATCAAGCCCAGAGAAATGGCAAGGAAACCAGGTGTAGTTTCCTGTCTCGCGACAGATTGGGCGCAGATAGTAGGTACCGTTAGCAAAGTTTTGACCAAATTGGAAGGTCCTTATGATGGACTCTGATTTTTCATGAGCGTCTAAAGAATGAGTGGCAGAAAAAGCATACTGTTTAAATGGAGTAAAACCATCAGCCTTATACACCCCCCAACCAAAGTTGTAAGTTCGTGAGACTGGCATCTCATTCCAAATTCTTGCATTAAGATAGAGCTGAAAAGGTTCTGAAGAGTTGCTGCGTGTATAGGTGGTATTATCACCTATTTTTAATTCAAAACATCGTGCGACCGAGTTTTTCTCACTTGTAGATACTGTGTTGGGTTCCAGACCGATAATAATAGCATTTCCAATCATGTAACCATTATTGCCTACAGCGCTGCCTATGCCACCGCCATTAGGGTTTAGTGCTGTCAGCAGGAAATAGCCGTCACCATCGCCTCTCCAGCCCCAGTTGAAATGGTAATAGCCGTTACCGTCATATCCATCACATACAAAATCGTGTCCACTTCTGTATTTAAATCCAAAATAAAACACTGGTCGGTTGGCTCGCAGTTCTGTCAGGATAAAGTTCTCCCACTGTGAATAGGAGTAATCAACACGATACAGTTGGCGGGCCCTAGGGCTATATCTAAAATAATCGACAAAAACCTCACTAGAAAAAACTGCACCAGACCCCGACACTCCATATTTCATTTCCACCGCCTGGCCGCAATAACGCATCAGCCAAGCCACGGCATTGTTTGATGCGTCAATTGTCGAAGTCTCACTACTGGAATAGTAGTCTTTCATATTGTTCCAATCGAAATTAGCCGAATTCAATGCACTATAAGTTGTGCCATGCATCGAATAGTTTTCATCATCCGACTGCGTATAGCCTGGAATTGCTTGGCTTGTTGACGAGGGCCACTTGTAGTAATACATTATTTGCGCCATTGCCGTTGCCACGCATCCAGTAACGCAAAAACTCCCATTGTACTTCGGGCAATATAAATTGAACGGTGCGCTTTGGTCCCACTTGGATGTAAGCAAGGGTGATACCGCGCTGCCAGCTTTGGGATGGACTTCGCTTTGGCTCCTGTCGATAGTTATCACGCCCTCGTCGAGCAGCGCTATCTCCTCCACATACTGGTCGAGCCACTCCTTCATGTTCTCAGGCACGTTTGTGGGGTCAAAGTTGCCCTTGTCGCTGTAGCCCAACACCTCCTCGGTGCGGTCGTCACCGATCACGATGACAAAGCCCCGGTCCTTCGCGGCGTTGAACACATAATAGGCAGCCTCTTGCTGCGACGCGCTAGCCTTGCTGCGAGGTGCCCTCAACGGCTGTGACGCGGCAACCGTTCCCATTCCACGCTGTGCCATAAACCGCGAAGCGATGCTCTGCGCCTCGTTCACACTCACCTGCTCGGCATGAATCTCCAAACTCATGCCGACACTTATTATCAAGAGGAAAAATAAACTTAATTTTCTCATAATATATAGCGTTTTTTGTAAATAATTCTCTTACTGCCGTCAGTTCCCCAACAGAATATCATACACAGCCGTGATGTCGGCAGCGGTGATGTCTCCGTCACCGTTCACGTCGTAGCGGTCGCCGTGGGTGTTGTCTCCGTTGAGTAAGTGGTCATAAAGTGCCGTCACATCGGCGGCCGTCACCGTGCCGTCGCCGTTCACGTCACCGGGAATGCCGTTGCTGATCGTGACTCTAGTCGCCACATTGCCGCTGGCATCATACAGGATTCCACCCGTAAAATAACCCCCTGCCGGTTCGGTGATTTTCAGGCCGTCCTCCAAAACCAACTCATTCATGTTGCGTATCGCACCCGAACCGCCAACTGCAAGTACATTAGTTCTGCTACCCTTAACCACTAGTCGAGTGTTGGTCGAGCTCGATGCATAAATTCCATAGGAACCTCTAGCTATCAGGCTATGTAAATTATCAATCGTGAGGGTCTTGCCGCTCAGTATCGTGATGCCTGATTTCCTTCCTGACACGCCGAGTGTATCGGTGCCTGTTATCGTGGTGTTTGACAGAATCATCCCACTCATGTTGGTTCCCGATGGCGTTATTAAGATGCTACTTTTGCCCGTCACATTAATGGTCAGTCCGTCGATATGGCTTCTTATGCAGGCTCCATTGTTGGTCTCGCCACAGGATAGACTTGCATGATCAAGTGTGAGAGTCTTGGACGACGGATTGTAGGTTACAGTGCCGCTCACGCCATTAATGCTGCTGAGATTATTGCAATTAGCGCTGGTAACCTGCACACCATAAATCCATAGGTCAAATTCTTCAAGCTCACCAGTGAAGTAGCCGGGATTGCTAGGGCCGCCATCGATGTGGGCATAAGCGACATCAGTGTGATTTGAATTATAGGTCGTACCGGCACCTCCGACGATTGACACACAATTATAAAACATACCATTAGAGTTAGCTACAGCCGCAGTATTCCAAGCGCTACTCACTTTCACGGTTTTAAGTCTATGACAACCTAAGAACATGCATTCCATGTTGGTAACATTCGAGGTGTTAAAACTGCTAAGATCAAGGTTGCTTAAATAATAGCAGCTAGCAAGCAAGTAACCCATGTTGCGCACTTTTGATGTGTCGAAATTGCTCAAATCAAGACTAGTGAGATTTTCGCATTCATTGAACATGTTAAACATTGTGGTAACATTGCTGGTGTTAAAACTTGTTACATTTAAATACTCTAGTAGATAGCATCGAGAAAACATGGCTTGCATTTGTGTCACGTTGCTAGTGTTGAAACTGCTCAAGTCAAGACCAGTTAGTTTTTCACATTGGCGGAACATAGCAGACATATTGGTGACATTTGAAGTGTTGAAGCTGCTCAAGTTAAGAGATGTCAGATTTTTGCAACCAGAGAACATGTTAGTCATGTCGGTCACTTTCGATGTGTTGAAATTATTTAAATAAAGTGATGTCAAACTGTTACAATTCTCGAACATATGTTTCATGTTAGTCACATTTGAAGTATTGAAGCCGCTTACATCAATGCTCGACAACTTTTTACAATCTTCAAACATACCTTCCATTCTTGTCACGCTACTTGTATTGAGATAATTCAAACCTGTAATGGTAGTGAGGTTTTCCATTTTGTAAAACCAATAAGCGTTACTGCTTGGTCGTGCCTGAGCAAACGATGGGTCGAAGACCACTCGTGTCACAATAGTACAAGTACTATCAACAAGCCAGCCAGGAGAATTATAATTCAGACTATAAGCTCCTGCGGGTTTTGTGCCGTAGTAGAAGGTAAGGGTGTGGTTGCTTTGGGTGTAAACCGCATAGCCTTCGGCCGCCCATGCAGCCAAGCAGGCGGTTATTGTCACAAATAAAAGTAGAAATCGTTTCATAATATGATTTTAAAAATTGTGGTCAACGGAATTATTGGGTTAATTATTGAAATCAAGAAAACCATTGGCAGAATCAAGTATGTCCTTGATTAATTCCGCCAATGGTTTTCAGTAAGTACTTAGTACTTTATTCTTTAAACCGTGAGAATTTCTTTCTCCTTAGCGGCAAATACCTCGTCGATTTTCTTCAGAAACTTGTCGTGGAGTTTCTGCACTTTCTCCTCGCCGTCCTTCTGGGCATCCTCAGGCATACCATTCTTCACGGCTTTCTTCAGGCCCTCAATCATTTCGCGACGAGCGTTGCGCACACTCACCTTTGCCTTCTCGGTCTCAGCCTTGGCGTCCTTCACAAGCTGCTTGCGGCGCTCCTCGGTCAAGGGTGGAAAGTTGAGGCGGATAATCTCGCCATTGTTCTCGGGAGTGATACCGATGTTAGAGTCAAGAATAGCCTTCTCGATAACCTTAATCATAGGTTTCTCCCAAGGAGTGATAGTGATGCTGCGAGCATCGGGCACAGCAACGTTGGCAACATTGGCGATGGGCATCATCGAGCCGTAGTATTCAACCTTCACTGGCTCCAGGATTTTGGGGTTAGCCTTGCCGGCACGCACGCGCGACAAAGTCTCGTCAAGATAAGCAACAGCCTCGTTCATCCTCTTCTCGGCTGCATCAAGATAAGTTTTTACATCTTCCATAATTGTATGTTTTTAAGTTTATAAATATGCGTTTTTATATTTCAAGCCACAAAAATAATTAATTTTTTAGTTTCACTGCAAGAAAAATGCCAAAAAATTCGCATTTCACTTTAATGTTAGCACTGAGCAATGCTCAAGGGTGAGTTGCTGGGCGGCCTGCTGGAGTTGCTCGGGAGTGACGCTGAGAATGCAGTCAATGTTGTCATCAAGGGTGCTCACTCGGTTGTAGTAGAGCAGTCCCCTACCCGCTCCCATGGCGGTGAACTCGGCGTTGTCGCTGGCAACGAGCAACTGTCCGCTATACTGCCGCTTGTAGGCATCGAGGCGGCGGTCACTCATCGGTGCCTGCGCCAGCGAATCGATGGTGTTGTCGATGAGGCGAAGGGCTTTCTTGAGTTTCTCATGCTCGCAACCGAGGTAAATCTGTATCATTCCGCAATCGGCAAAGGTCACGAGCGATGACTCTACGGTATATACCAGTCCGCGCTTCTCGCGCAGACTCACGTTCAGGAGTGAGTTCATGCCTGGCCCGCCAAGGATATTATTGAGAAGGGCGAAGGCAAAGCGATGGTCGTCAAACATCCCCGGCACTCTTGCACCCACGATGGTGTGAGACTGGTGCAGACCAAGGTCCACCACCTTGCGCTGTGACTCGAGGGTGGCAGGTGCTTTGCGCTTGAGGCCTTTTTTGGCATGTGAGAGGATGCCAAAGTATTTCTCGGCAAGACGGAACACCCTGTCGACCGATGTGCTTCCAAGCGAGAAGAACACCATATTGCTCGGCACATACAGCCGTTTAAGCCAGTCGAGGCAATGGCCCGAAGTAAGCCGTCGCAAATCCTTCTCCTCACCCAGAATGTTGTGGCCCAGCTGACTGCCAGCAAGCAGCATATCCTCAAAGTCATCATATACTGCCTCGCTAGGCGAGTCGCGGTAGCTTGCCACCTCCTCAAGCACCACATCGAGCTCGGTGGCGATTTCGTGTTCGGGGAAGACGGAGTTCTCCACCAGGTCGGCAATCAGCTCCACGGCGCGCTCAAGATGCTCCACAGGGAAGATGCAATAAAGCATGGTGCTCTCCTTGGTGGTGTAAGCGTTGAGTTCGCCACCCACCTGCTCCATGCGGTTGTTGATGCGAGTTGAGGAGCGACGCTTTGTGCCCTTGAAGATGGTGTGCTCCACAAAGTGAGCCAGGCCGTACTGCCCCACCATCTCATCGCGGCTGCCAGCGTTCACCGCCAGCCCGCACCACGCCACTGGCGAGTTGCGATGCACATGCACCAGCTTTAAGCCATTGCCAAGAGTGTGAAGATATATATTTTCTTTATTGTGCATAGAAATGAATTATACTGAGTTAAGAGGGGAGAGGGAAGTGGTGAGAGGTGAGAGGGAAGAGGTGAGAGGGAAGAGGTGAGAGGGAAGTGGGGAAAATAGCAAGTGCTTTGTCCCATGCACTTAACACTTAACACTTAACACTTAAAACTTTACACTTAAAACTTTACACTTATCACTTAGTCCTTTATACTTTTTACTTACATCCTCGTGTCCACATGAATGATATTCTGCACAAACATCAGGTCTCTTATCTCCTCTCGGTAGATAGTCATGTCATCGTAGCGCTTGTTCTCGCTGCGCAGAATCACCATAGCGGGGTCATCGTGGCGACGGATGTACTTCACCATGCGGTAGTCGTCGAGGATGACGACATAAATCTGCCCCCAGAAAATCTGACGCAGGTTACTCAGCTCACGCACAGCAATATAGTCACCATTGCGAATCACAGGACTCATCGAGTCGCCACTCACGCGCACGATGCGGCACTGCGAACTCGTCATGTCGGGCAGGTCAACGTAGCCCACAATCTGATCGTCGGTAAACATGCGCGCCTGAGGCAGATATCCCGCAGTCACGTCGATGTCATAGACGGGTGTGCCACGCTTTGTCACCGCTGCGCTGGGCTCGGTCACGATGCGAGTGTCGGGCACAGTGACAAGCTGTTGTGGTTGCTGCTTGGCAAAAGGCAGGTCCTCGCCAGTCTCCAGCCACTGCTTCGATACACCCAAGTTCACCACAATCTTGTTGATAAGCGCCTCGCTCATCGCCAGGCGACCATTGAGGTATTTCGACAAGTTTGACGTGTCAATGTCAATTTTCTGAGCAAAATCCACCTGACGGTAGTTCAACTCTTTCATTAAGAACTTAATACGTTCGGCTACTGCATTGTTGTCCATAGTAATACATTTATTTTGTGGCAAAATTACCATAAATTTGGTAATTTACCAAATTTTCATCATATTTTTTCTGAAAAGTGAAGAAAAAAAGACGATTCTTTTTTGCCCTATCTTGGGATTTTTCGGTAATTTTTGGGTTATTGTTTGCTAGGTTTGATATTTTTTTGGAAATTTGCCCCATATTTATCAGAAACATCTGACCGTTACATGAAACAACATTAACAACATAAAAACAACACCAACTTATTTTAGACTAGAGAACAATTTTTGTTTTGGTTGTTAGTTGTTGGTTGTGATTGTTGTTTTATATAACAGCGACTTTATCTTAAAACCCTCGTTATTAAAGAATGAAAAATAATACACAACAGGTCGATTTTGCCGAAGTGCTGGAGGTGGCTTCTAAAGCCGGACACATCCTCTTGGAGAATGGCGCCGAGATTTCGCGCGTGGAGGACATCATGAGCCGCATCGCATCACATTATGGTGTGGATTCGGGCAACTTCTTTGTCCTCTCTAACGGTATTTTCACCACTGGCCACGCCAATAAAGTCACTAAGTCTGGAGGACAGGCATCGACTTACGCCAACGTGGAGTTCATCCCTCTTCGTGCCATCCAGCTGTCGAAAGTGGTGGCAGTGAACCGCCTGAGTTACGATATCGCCAATGGCAAAACCGACCTCGCTGAGGCGCGCGAACGCCTAAACCAAATCAGCGCAGCGCCACAAAAGCCCGCTTGGGAGCAGATTCTGGGTTCGGGAATTGGTGCCGCTGGATTCTGCGCGGTCTTTGGCGGCGGATGGCTCGACTGTGCCGCCGCTCTTGTGGTTGGATTCTTGCTCTACGCCTTTGTGCTGGGAATAAGCGGCCGCTATCTCTCTAAAATCGTGGGCGGTGCTTGCAACGCCCTGCTTGCCACGCTGCTGTGCGTCATCTCATGGCGCATAGGCTTTGGCGCGAGCCTTGCCAATATAATTATTGGTGCTATCATGCCCCTGATTCCTGGAGTTCCATTTGTAAATGGCGTACGCGATCTTGCCAATTCCGACTACCTTGCCGGCTTCACCCGCCTTACCGACGCCATGCTCGGTTTCCTGTGTATTGCAGTGGGAGTTTCGTTGGGATTTATTATTGATGGAACTCTGCATGGCGGAATGCTAAACCTAGAGATGGTGATTGACCCACAGACCGCCAACTTGTTTATCCAAGCCTTTGCTGCCTTTACTGGCACTGCGGCTTTTGCGCTGCTGTTTGGTATCGACCGCGAGCACTATATTCCCGCGGGAGTGATTGGAGCCATAGGGTGGGCACTTTACCTGATATTAGTGAGATATTGCTATGCCACACCTGTTGGTGCCACGCTGGCGGCATCTACCCTTGTGTGCATTCTCTCACGCATCGCCGCTCCTCCGTTCCGCATCCCCGCGCAAGGCTTTCTCCTGTGCGGCATTTTCCCGCTAGTGCCAGGAGCGGGCATCTTTTGGTTTACCTATTACCTTACCGGTTCTCACTTCGACCTCTCGATGCAGAGCGGCTGGTTGGCATGCAAAATCGCCATCGCCATAGTCTTCGGTATTATCCTTGCCATGGAGCTGCCTCAACGCATCTTCTCCCATAAGCACAAGACGCATTAACCGCCAAACATATGAAATAAGGCATTTATATGCGTTATTTAAAGGTAATGCAGTGCTAACAATTATTGTAGCTCATAAGTGGCGGTTATCACCTCGGGCTCACAGCCAGGATAGCCTTCATCATTGATGATGGTTGCTGTACCATCATCTTTAAAATCAAAGGTGAAGGTGTTGCACACTATCCAGTTTGTCCAGTAGAGCCTTAACACAAGCTTATTATCTAACCAATAGCAATTGCCTGCTGTACTGTATTCTCCTTTCAATCCTTTAATTTCGCGCAGATCAACGGGCCCTACTCCATTGTTATAGGGTGGAGCTTGAATTGTGGTTTGTTTTGCCCAATCATAATACATAAAAGGATATTCAGTAACAGTGCCATCGGTACGAACCACCTTCATCCTACAACCATAATAGCTTCTTATACCATGGTCACTTTTCCAAAATTCAATTGACATAGTCTTGTAAGTACGGGTGTTAGGCCCCAACTCTATATTTATTCTGTCGATATCCTCACGGGGCAAACTTAGTAGAACATTCAAAGGTGGCTTAATTTCCATCGCTTCTGATACTTTGCGCATTAACCTTCGGCCTTCATCGTCATACACAGGTTCATTGGAAGGAACTTCTTTTTGCACACCAGGAATGAGATAGTTCCAAATGCATGCCAATTCCTTGCCGGTATTGCTCGACACACCAGTTATCACCACAACCAAATCGTACTCGGGCGACATTACGATGAACTGACCGAAGGCACCATCGGCACGGAAGGCATCGGGCAACAGGCACCGCCACATCTGGTAGCAGTAGCCCTGATTGGTGTCGGTGGGCTTGGGACCAGGATTACTGTAGTTGGTATGGGCTTGCGATGCCTCCTCAATCCACTTGGCGCTTACCAGCTGCTTACCTTGCCACATACCCTTGTTCATCATGCAGATGCCCGCCTTGGCCATCGACTCAGCAGTGAGCCTTAGGCCCCATCCGCCCACATTGATACCATCGGGACTCTCCTCCCAATCGGCCTCATAAATGCCAAGCGGGTGGAAAAAGCGTTCGTTGAGGAACTCAAGCAACGTATTGCCCGTGATGCGCTGAACAATAGCGGCGAGCATGAAGGTGCACAAAGAGTCATACTGAAACCTTCCGAGCTTCGTGACAGGCTGGGCGAGCCAAACTTTAGCCCAATCGTCTCCCTCTTGGCGAAGTTCCAACGCTGGTGTGATTCCAGCAGTCATTGTGAGCAGATGCTTCACTGTCATCTCTTTGAGTGCATCGCTTTTCTCTGCTGGAGCCTTATCGGGCAGTAAGTCAACAACTTTATCATTCACACTCAACTTGCCATCGTCAACAAGCATTCCTATCGCAAGCATAGTAAACGTTTTGCTGCACGAGTATAACGTGTGAACATCGTCTTTGGTGAATGGCGCTACATGTGCCTCGGCAATCACACTGCCATGACGTACAACTACCACGTGATGAATGTCGGTCTCAGGTACCTTCATCAACGAATCGGCAAAAATTCTAATAGCATTAGGATCAACTCCTTCCTGTGCCGGATTGCTTCGCGGCAAGGCTGTATTGGTTGCTGCTGACGATGCTCCGCAAGTCGCAGCAAGGAAAACTAACACCAATAATATCCCCTTGATTGTCTTCATTTCAACGATTGTTCTATTACTGTTATTGATAACGGATTTTCAAGTGCCTTGATAGCGCATTGCTTGGCGAGGGCGCGGTTTTCTTCGCTCATGCCAACTGGTGCACCGTTAATTTCTTGTATGTTCTTGGCTTGGAGCCATTGCTCATCAACCCAGGTGGTGTCGGTCCACACGTTGTCGCTCAAGCCATAACGGGCAAGCAAAGCGGCAGTGGCGGCATAGGCCTCAATCAGGCAAGGTATGCCCTCTTGCAGATGCAGATAGTCGAACAAATGTCCTAGGTCACCCAGCGAGTCGAGCGGCGTGGTGCGCGCGTTCTGGATGGCAGTGCCGCAAGGCAGCAACAGCTCAATGCCCGTATCTTGCTGCACATTGCCCACACATTGCAAGATGCGCTCAAACATCTGCACACTAGTGGTGTCGGGTGCAAGGCGGGGCAGATTGTCGGGATAAGACGGCGTGATGAGCCAGGCATACTCGTGCTGCCACGGCGCTTTCTCGTCGAGCCAGTCGATAATCTGGTTGAGATAGGGCTGATAGGTGCTGTAGTCACGCGACATGTTAGACTGTTGCTGCAACACAATCACATCCCAGGGATGACTATCTATCACGTCGATCATAGGCACATCACGTTGAGCATTCCAGGGTTCAGCGCCATGCGACCAGAAGTGGGTGAAGTTGGTTGGCGTTCCTGCGTCAACAGGAGCCCATGTTGTGGAGTCGAGAGCATTGTAAAACTCATTAAGACTGCCTCCGCCTATATACATAATGTCGAGTTTCAAAAACACCTGTGGTGCCACAGCCTTCATAATGAACGGCATGTAGCTGAACGCGTCGAGTGAGAAACTGTTGCCTATCGACAGCACACGCAAGGTGTCGGTCACCACATGGCGAGAAACCTCGATAGTTACATCTTTATAATATATTGTATCACCGCCAACGGGGAAATACAGCACCGCCGCACTGCTAGCGCCAGTGTTGTAATGCTTATTATTGAAAGCTATAGCATTAACGCCATCGGGCAGCACCACATCTTCACGATAGGGCAACGGGCCTTTCATCACCTCAAAGCCCGACGCTATTGCCGCGGCATTCTCGTTGTCGTGCGCCACGATGCACATCTCCTCGCCAATCGACAGATGCAGCCTCTCAACTACTCTCGCCATCGGCCTGCCAGTGACTCGGGCAACGCTAGCGAAACAATATCCCTTGTCGCCCATGCCGTTGGTGTTGCCGTAGAGCAAAGCGTCATAGATCTCGGTCACATCGGCCGAAGTTATCCATCCGTCGTCATTGGCATCGACATTCTCATCGCTATATCCAAGCAGGTTGTCATAGACCATCGTAACGTCGGCAGCGGTGACCACACCATCATGGTTCACATCGCGCAAATCGGCACTGCGGGGCTCAGCATCCACGTTGACCAAAGTCTTAAGAGTGCCGTTATATTGTAAGTAAGAGTCCCGATATTCGCCATCAACAGCCAGCACCGCGCCATCGGGCACATGCGGCAGCACAAGCGATGCGTCAGGCACATGCGAGAAAACGGTCGTTAAAGCAGCGCATCCATCAAAAGCCCCCTCTCCTATCGCTGTGAGCGAAGCGGGCAGCGACACCGCCGTGAGCCACTGGCACTGTGAGAAAGCGCCACCTGCTATTGCCGTTACATGATAACCATCAACCGTTGAAGGCACGACCACATTCTCGCTGCCATAACCCGCGACTGGCGATACCAAGCACGCCATGCTGTCTTCGGGCTGTACCACATAGCACAAGCTGTTGCTCACAATAGTGTCACCTGGCAACGCTGCACTCAACCGTGGCGCTGCCACTATCACAAGCACTAAAAGCAATAATATTTCCCTGGTTTTGCAAACCATCATTTCCACTAACTTAGCGATTGCAAAATTCCACAAAAAAACCGAGAAAAACAAGATACGCACCACAAAAAATGCTCATTATGTATTGCGCATAAAAAAACCTACGCCCGCTTTTCAAACAAAGCAGACGCAGACAACTAAAAAGGAATGTATTAATTACGATGGTTATATTATAATGATGAATGTTTATTGGTTTTGCAATGCAAATTTAGTGCCTTTCCTGATTTTATGCAAACGATTTAGTAGACAAAGCATGCAATTTAATTCTTATTAACAACTTTTCAATCATCTATAAACATTTTTTTAATTAATCTCCCGAAAATGCATTTCAAAACCATAGGAAGAAATGCTCCAGATTAAGTGAGCGCTTGGCGACGATAACGCCAGTCTTCTCGTTGGTGAACGACTGTCCGTGCCTCATCGCTCCTTTAAGGTGGCGCCATAGTTGCTTCACGCTATCGCTGCGGTGGATGTTGCCAAACACCAGCACACAATCGCCGTCAAGCATTGATGATAGACGTTGCTTTAACACTTCCAAGTGGGCATCATCGGGCACCGAGTTGACAAGGACAAAAAACATTTCATCGCCCACCACCTGGGCATAATCATCAAGTGCCACGTCAAGGCGGTTATAGCATTCTATGCTGTCGATATAAGAGGCCAACACGTTGCCAATCACGGGATAGGCGTCGATGTGCGGTTCGTAGAGCCACAAGCGGCTCTGTGACGACACGTTGAGCATACTCGAGGCTGTGAGGCCATAGCACGTGCCCACCTGCATGATGCGTTGTGGGTTCACAAAATTTGTGATGCGGAACAGCATCTTCATGCCCTTGAAAGAAACCACACGGGGATGATTCTTCACGTCACGCAGCGCATCGATCACAGCCTGGCGCATATCGCGCATATCGTCATAGCAATAGTATGGCGACTTCTCACGCAGCACAAAGCGCACAAAATTATACGCAAAAGGGGAATGAATGCCATGCCCCTTGCTGCGATGATGACGGCGCAACGCCGTGCGATATCTCTTGATGCGACCCAAAATAGTTATCAGTTAACAGTTGTCAGTTAACAGTTAACAGTTGTCAGTTATCAGTTAACAGTTGTCAGCCAGTCGCGCCTGCGACTTCACTTAACACTTTACACTTAAAACTTAACACTTAAGTTGTCAGTTAGTCGCGCCTGCGACTTCACTTAACACTTAACACTTTGCACTTCTTCCTCTTTCTTGCGGCGCAAGCCAGAGTATATACCCCAACCCAAAGCGCCAAGAACGAGTAGCAGAATGAGATATACCGAAGTCTTTGCCACGGTCTCGGTCTTGTGAACCTCTTGTGGATCGAAGGTGAAGACAATGGTATGGTCACCAGCAGGCACCTGAAGGCCACGCAGCACATAGTTCACACGGCCAATGGGAGCCTCTTTACCATCGATGGTGGCAGTCCAGCCCCAGGGGAAGTAGATCTCACTGAACACCGCAAGTCCGCCATTAGCGCTATGAGCATGATAGGTGAGCTTGTTGGGAGCGTAGGTCGTCTCCTCGATATAGTCGGCAGTGTCGGCGGGAGTTGCCTCTTTCAAGGCATCCTTGAACTTGACATCGGCCACAGCTTGCTTAGCAGGGTCAAAGTCGTCAAGGAACTTCATCTCCTCGTCGGCTGTCTTGACATAGGTCAATGTGTCAACAAACCATGCGTTGCCTAATGCTTCAGGATTTTGTTGAGCATTCTCGGCATCCACTATAAACCACTTGGCGTTGAGCATATTGAGCACCGAAATATTATTATTTGCAATCTGACGCTCTATGAGGTCGTTATATCGGGTGAGCTTAGCGGCATGGTAACCGCCAACGGTCTTGTGGAAGTAGCTGGAGCGTGGCTGCATGAACCCTTGCATGTCCATAACACGATAGTTCTGTGTGGTGTCGGCAAGGATGGTAGCGTCGGCAGGAGTCTTCTCAAAGGTGGTAGATGGCAAAGTGGCAGGATCCACAAAGTTATCCTCGTTGAGGTAACGCTTGTTGACAGCAAACATGTCCACAAGCACGATAGCGGCAACTATCAAACCTGTTGCCATAGCATTGAGTTTCCTGAACTTGTAAAGCATCAAAACGCCGAAGCCCAGCAGAATAATAATTAAACTGCGCCAAGCGTCACCGCTTACAAGGCCATGACGGAGAACTGCAGCAGCGCCAGCAGTGTTGGGAACTTGCTCCATAGATATCTGGCCTTGCGATGCCCTCAACAAATTGAGAGAATCTGACTCGGTGGGGCCACCGCCAAATATGCTTGGCGACATAGCAAATAGCAGGCACAGCAAAGCACAAGCGCCAAACACGCCATAGAAGATTTTGCCATTTTTCTTGAAGAAGTCTTCCTGTGTGAACATCTCCTTAAGTGCCAGCACCGCCATCAATGGTATGGTAAACTCGGCGATAACAAGAATGCTCGACACCGTGCGGAACTTGTTATACATCGGGAAATGGTCGATAAACCAACCCGTTAGCCCCATAAAGTTGTGTCCCCAAGAGAGCAGAATGGAGATGACAGTAGCCACCAGCAACGCCCACTTAATGGGCCCTTTCACCACAAATAGACTAAGGATAAACAGCGCAAAAATCAATGCTCCCACATACACAGGGCCACTAGTAAATGGCTGGTCGCCAAAGTACTGTGAGAACACTCCCAATCCATCTACGCCAAGTTCTGCGCCTGTATTGGAAGCCACATCGGCAGCATCATCAAGTTCGGCAAGCGACTTCATGCTGGTTCCGCCTTTAACGTTAGGCACCATCAGCGTCCATGTCTCGCCAATGCCGTAACTCCATTGGGTGATATATTCCTTGCTCAGACCACCATTAGTGGGCTCGCTGCTAATCTGCTGCTCGCCGTCCTTAGAGGGCAGCGGAGTGAGTTCGCTGTGCCCGCCACGCATGGTTTCCTTGGCGTATTTATTAGAAAGGTAGAGATTTGACGCGTTGGCACCCACTGCCAGCAATGCTGCCACTGCCAGGCAAGCGGTAGCGATGCACCATTGTCCTATCTTCTTTTCCTTGATGGCAATTACCAAGAATGCTATCGCCAGCGGCACAATGATGAACAGCGAGTAATAAGTCATCTGCACGTGGTTGTTGAGCAGCTGCAGCGAGGCAAAGAGTGCCGTCACCGCCGTGCCAAGCAGATATTTCCCGCGATAAGCCCACACTATGCCAGCTATCGTTGGAGGGATATAGCACAACACGAGGAGTTTCCAGATGTGGCCCGCTGAGATGATAATGAAAAAGTAAGACGAGAAGGCATAGCCAATAGCACCCAGCACCGCCAAGTACCACTTCATGTCAAACGCCAGCATCAGGATGAAGAAACCCAGCATGAGCAGGAACACCCAGCTGATTGGTTGAGAGAACCCCAGCGTGAGCACCTTGCCAATGTTGTTGATTATCGAGTTGCTCTCATAACTCGGCGCAATCTGGAAGGTGGGCATACCACCAAATAGGCTGTTGGTCCAGCGGGTAACCTCGCCATTGTGACTCTCGTTATATACTTTTGTCTCCTGGCCGTTGGCGGCTCCCTGCAGAACGTCGTTCTGCTGCAGCACGCCGTCGTTGGAACTGAAATAGAACCACGAGATAAAGGCAAATATCAATATCGATAGCACAAAAGTGAGCACATTGCCCAAAGTCAGGGCGCCTATCAATCGCTTGTCAAATACTTTTTTATCCATTATTTTTCAATTTAGTTCACTGTTTAGAGGGGAGAGGGTAAATCCTTTGTACTTGGTACTTGGTACTTTATACTTAGTACTTCATACTTTTTATTTCAAAACTTCATCTTGTTTACCTCGCGGCGCAGGGCGGCGGTCTCTTCCAGGCAGTTGTCGTCGTTGGCGCTCTGAGCGGCCTTCATCAGCTGTGAGAGGTCGTTGAGCAAATCTTTCTTGCGCTGGGTGCCTATCTCTTTGTATTCTGAGGTGGGATGTATCACAAACTCGCTATAGAGGTCATGCAGCTTCTTGTAATTGTCGCGGCATGAGGCGAGCTTGGTGTTGACCGCGGCGTTCGACGATGCGTAATGCTCTATCTCATCAAGGCCAATAGGCATATTTTCGGGCTTGACGGGAGTGATTTTTATGGGTAAATCGTCTTCGCTGGGCATGGGCGGCAAGTCTCCGTCGCCAAAACCTGGCACGGGTGTGGGCGGTGGCCCGTCAATGGGTCTGAGGATAGAGTCGCCAAGCATGAGGCTGTCGAGCAGAGTGTCGCGCGGCACATCAATAATCTCGCCCTGGAGGTCTTGTGGCACACCATACTCAAACTCATCAACTTTCAATGAGTCGGGTTTGGGATATTCCTTCTCGCTCCTGCCCAAAAGTTTGTTGCCAAACTTGTGCACTGGTGGACAAAAGATATACAACAGCACCAGGACGGCTGCCACCGCCCCAACAGTCCACCATGTTATTTTCTTGTTTTGTGCTGTCATTCTGCCAATTACAATATCTCAGAAACCTCTCTAGCCTCCATCAAGGCATAGATTTCGAGAAAAGCAGTGCAAAATTAGTTTATTATTTTGATATTTATCATTAAACAATAAAATGTTAAGTTTTTTTTATTTTTGAAGTATATTAGACTTATTCCGAAATTTCTATGTACTTTTGCAAGTTAATGGCATCAACCATGTGTAAAAAGTGGCTAAACGACCTGAAATATTGACCCCGCAGCTGTTCCGTTTTGAGCTGAACCTGAAGACTGTGCTTTGGGGAGGCGACAAGATTGCCGCCTTCAAGGGCATCTCGCTCGACAACCACCTCGTGGGAGAGAGTTGGGAGATTTCGGGACTCAAAGGCCATGAGTCGGTGGTCGCCAGCGGCAACGATGCCGGTCTCACCCTGCGGCAGCTCATCAGGAAATACCGCAGCCAGCTGGTGGGAAAGCGCATCTACCGCGCCCACGGCACTGAATTTCCGCTGCTAATCAAGTTTATCGACGCCAACAAAGACCTCTCGGTGCAGGTGCATCCCGATGAGGACCTTGCCCGCAGTCGACACAACTGCTGCGGCAAGACCGAGATGTGGTATATCATCGACGCTCAGCCTGGCGCCTCATTGCTGGCAGGCATGAGCCGCACCATCACTCCCAAAGAGTGCCTGCAGCACATGGCCGACGGCACCTTGCTCGACGTGCTAATGCGCCACAACACTCACGCTGGCGACATCTTTTTCCTGCCAGCGGGCCGCATCCACTCCATTGGCGCGGGCAACCTGCTAATCGAGATTCAGCAGCCCAGCGACATCACCTACCGCGTGTATGACTACGACCGCCTTGACATCAACGGCAAGCCGCGGCAGTTGCACACCGACCTCGCTATTGACGCGATAGACTACACCATCAGCCGAGACTGCTTGCGCCACTACCCTAACGATAAGGAGCGCATAACGTTGATCAATAGCATTTTCTTCAACGTGGGCCGTGTCATTGTTAACGGCAGTTGCGACTTGCCTATGCCTCACGACGCCTTCCTGTGCCTGATATGCATCAACGGCAATGCCACCATCGACTACGGCGGCGACAAGATTGAGACCATCAAGCAGGGCGAGTCGTCGCTCGTGCCAGCTTGCGTTAGCAGCCTCACCCTCAAGGGCGATGCCACCATAATCACGGCAACTGCCTGAATTTGAATTAATGCGTAATTCATAATGCACAATGCATAATTAATCTTTTAATCTTTGTATTTTTTTCTCAATGAAACGTTTTTCGTTACTGATAATAGCGCTAGTGTTTGTAACCTGCGCTCAAGCACAGAACATTGCCCGCGAGGCGTTTAAGCAAGACATCCTCGTCAGTGCTAACAACTACCATGCCTATCCCGACAAAAACCTGCCGGCATTGACGCCCGCACCCGAAGGATATGAACCGTTCTTTATCAACCATTACGGCAGGCACGGCAGCCGATGGCTAATCTCTCCCAATGACTATACCTACCCCGTGGAGATACTCACCATGGGCGAGCGCAATGGCAAACTCACCAAGCGCGGTAAGGAAGTGCTTGACGTGTGCCGACAGATGCTCGATGCTTCCAATGAACGTCTCGGCGAACTAAGCGACATCGGCGCCGAGCAGCACCAGGGCATAGCCAAACGCATGTTCCAGAACTTCCCACAGGTGTGGGCAGGCGACGCTAAGGTTGACGCAAAATCTACAGTAGTGATTCGTTGCATCCTCTCTATGCTCAACGAGGTGGAGATGCTCAAGTCGCTCAACCCCAACCTGCGCATCACCACCGACGCCAGCGAGCACGACATGTACTACATGAACTTCCGCGACACCGTGGCCAGAGCTGCGCAAAAAGCCGCAATGCCAGCAATCAAAGAGCAAATGAAAGACAAAATCTTCACTGAGAAAAAACTCGAAAAGATGACCTCGCGCCTGTTTAACGACAAGAAATTTGTGCGCGACAGCATCGACAGCTACAGGTTTGAATACATCCTCTTCGACTTGGTCAGCAATATGCAGAGCCATCATGCCTTTGAGAACATCGACCTTTATTCGGGTGTATTCACTCTCGACGATGCCACCGATTTTTGGACCTATAACAATGCGCGATGGTACATCTATTCAGGAAACACATCACTTAATAACTATACTGGCGCTCGTGCGCACCGTCACCTGCTACGCAACTTCGTGGAGGAGTCCGACAAAGCGATTCTCAGTGGCACCAACAGCGCCACGCTGCGCTTCGGCCACGAATCGGTAGTGCTGCCCCTTGTGTGCCTGATGGGACTCAACGGAATGGATTACGACACCACCGACATAACAACACTCGCCGACCATTGGCGCTCCTACGAAGTGTTCCCAATGGCAGCCAACGTGCAGATGATTCTCTACCGCAAGCCAGGCAGCGACGACATCTTGGTAAAGATTCTCCTCAACGAGCACGAGGCCACTCTACCAATCGCAACCGACTGCGCACCCTACTACCATTGGCTCGACGTGCGACAGCACTTCCTCACCAGAGCAGTCGAGAACCTTTAAAAGAATTCGCACAGTACAGAGACCCCCCTTAGCACTTATCACTTTGTACTTAAAACTTAAAACTTAACACTTAATACTTAACACTTACTCCTCATAGCCCTTTGCCGCCTCGAGGAGTTTATCGCGCATATAAGCCACCACGTTGCGTGGTGATAGCACTCGCAGTCCTGGGCCATAGCTCATTAGCACCGAGTAAAGTTCAAAGTTTATCACAACCTCAATTTGGAACACGCAACTGCCGTCATCGGGATTGCGGTGCAAAAGTTTCTGCGACGTGTGTAACGGCTTGGTCAACACATACTTGCTCTGCTCGCGGCTAGTCCAGAACTTCACCCGCCGCGGCTTGTTGTTTATATTCTTGCTCACCCCTATCACGTCATCAAAGAAATGTTCAGGGTCAAAACGCGGGTTGTCCTGATAAGGCACATCGTGAACTGGCTCTACACTTATTATGCGGTCGAGAGCAAGGTTGTAAAGCACCATATCTTTAGCACGCGATCCAAAGATAAACCAACGGTTGCGGAACTCCTTAAGCAAATGCGGAAACATTATGAACTCCTGCGATTGGCGGGCGTTGAACGACTGGTACACGATGCGAAGCGTCTGCCGTTTTGCTATATAGTTATAGAGTGGATTGAGCAACTTCAATCCTTTTAAGTCGGGCACATTGTCGAAGTTCACAATGGGTTTGTGACCTTTGTGCGTGATTGCCAGTTTGTCCTGCAAGCGGCTCACCACGTCGGCCATCTCGTTGAACTGGTCAAAGTCCTGAAGCTGGCGAAGCATATCAACCGCCTCTTGCAGCAGTTCCACGTCACCTTCCGACATTGGCATATTGAATATAGAGTAGTCACGGTCGGCATAGCGATAATACTTGTGGTCATAGACCTCGATGGGGGCGTTGTAGCCCAACTTGTCGCTGCGCATCACCTGGATATCGCCCTGCACAGTGCGCACCGACACTCCCTTGGTGATTCCCTCCATCTCATATAGAGCGTCGCTACAGGCTTCGACCAAATCATCAAGCGTCCACTGTCGATAAGGATTGCGCAAACAGTTATCAATAGTCTTGTAGCGAATTAAAGCGTTCTTATTAGCTGGCATGATAAATAAGTTTTTAAGTTTCTGGCACAAAAATACAAATTTTCTACGCAATGTATTTGCGTAGTCGCAAAAAAACATAAAAAATCAACTTTTTTTGAACATTTTTTCTTGCTACGCAAAAAGATTGCGCACCGCCTTTCTTACTTTGCACCGTGAAACTTATCAAGACGTTGACAATTAAAAAGGCAAAAAACACTTCTCGCTCATGCTTTTTAATATCAAGTCATTAGGAGGAGAAAGCCGGCTGCTCCCAGGTGCTGCATTTGCAGCAGGGCTGATGATGGTACCGCCGCCCATCAATGACTTGTTTTAAGAATGTTTTATTAATTACAAATCAAAAAAAGGAAGTATGGAAAATTTTCAAGACTACAAGAAGTTTTTTGATGTTAAGGGTGTAACTAGCACTTCGGCTAACTACCTGAGCAACATCGCAAAGGAGATTATCAAGAGTTATGTAATCTTTGAGAACATCTCTTTTGAGACAACAATGGTGCGTGACTTCCATGCTGAGGACGGCAAGGTGTTTCTTGTTAAGCAGGGTATCTCAGAGAAGGAATTCAACGACCTTAACCAAATGCTTGAGAACAAAGCTAAGCTTAACTCGTTGATTGCCTGGTTTCGTGAGGCCATCAAGGCAAGGGAGTTCCAAATTGAGGAGATTGAGTCGATGAGCTTCGAGTCGTGGATGAAGGATCAGAAGAACATTGATGATCTAAATTTTGGTTACGAGATTCCTGAATTTGAGGCCGATGACTATAAGCACATAACTCAGGAGGAGTATATCGAGAACAACTTCTCGGTTAAGGAAATGAACCGCTATTTCTATCTCCAAAGTATGTCTTCATCTCTGGGTAAATTTATCCACCCTAATGGCGCATATGCTGGCGCCAAGGAGATAATCGAAAAGAGCAATGGCACTTCCTATGTTAAGGAGACTCCGTCGGCCAATATGCTTTATAGCATTTCAACTTCTGTGCCTTTGGAGAGGGTTCAGGCTAAGTTCTTTGAATTGCAGGACAAGCAGCGTGAGTATCAAAAGCAGTTGAACGAGATACTGTTCTCGGTAGAAAAGGCTGTGAACAAATACAACGACAATCAAGATGCAAAGCTTCACCAGTTCAACCTGGAAAAGCAAGACATCCAAGGCAAGATTCGTGCCGAAGAACTCAAGTATAAGAAGGAATTCTCACAATGGAAGGTTGATGAACTTAACCGACTTCGTTCTTTGAAGATTATTATTCCCAACGATCTTATCGACATTTATCAGTTCGTATCTTCTTACGGGAAGCAATCCGGTGAATAAGACTTGTCGATTTTTAAAGACTAACTTATTCTTTACAGAAATTTATTATGGGATTTAATATAAGGCGACTAGACACCGCCACGATTTCTCGCATATATGTAATACGTATATGCTCCATATAATAAAAGAATAATTTATTGGCTTTATCCACAGTATTCAAATTAAGTATTAATGGTTTTGATTTAAAGTA
>JAGCRW010000049.1 GCA_017964485.1 Muribaculaceae bacterium
GCTGGAAGTATGGGAACTGCCATCGTGCGTCGCATTGCAGCAGGAAAGAAGATTTTGCTAGGTGACATCAGCGAGGATGCGTTGGAGCGCGTGGGCGACGACTTTCGTCGCAGTGGCTACGACGTGGATACAATGGTAGTAGATGCTTTGCAAAAAGATAGCATCGAGGCCTTCGCACAGAGGGCCGCCAGCCTTGGTCCCGTGATGTATTTCATTGACACTGCAGGTGCATCACCTAATCAAGCCAGTCCTGAACACATCGTAAATCTCGACATGGTGGGAACTGGCTATGCTGTGGATGCATTTGGCGAAGTGATGGCCCAGGGTGGCGCAGGACTCATCATCTCAAGCCAAGCGGCTTATATGTATCCAATTCCCAATGACATTGAACTACAGTTGGTAAACACTGCCACCGAGGATTTGAAGGACGTTAAATTTATTCAAGAGGTGGCTATGAAAGATTCGGGTTTGGCCTATATGATTGCCAAGCGCATGAACCACCTGCAGGCGCAACGTGCGGCAGCAACCACTTGGCGCAAACGCCGTGCACGCATCAACACCATCTCGCCAGGTGTTATTGTCACTCCGCTGGCCTACGATGAATTCCGTGCAAGTGGCGAGGGCTATCAGGCTATGATTGATGCCTCGGCTGCACAGCGCACAGGAACTAGCGACGAGATTGCCGAGGTGGCAGCATTCCTGCTTGGTGAGCACGCTAAGTTCATCACTGGAACCGACCTACTCGTCGATGGCGGCGTGATAGCCTCGATTCGAACAGGGGAATTCAAACTTTGGAGAGAAGATTAATCACAAAAAATAAATCATAATGAATATCAAAACAATCATCACAGCCGTATTGGCACTGTTCGTAACAACGGCATGCAACGGCGGCGTAAAGCAAGAAAAATCTATGGAAAATAAAGGTAAAGCATTGGTAGTGTTCTTCTCGCATGCGGGAGACAACTACGCAGTAGGTAACATTGAGGTTGGCAACACTAAAATCGTTGCCGATTACATAAGCGAAATCACTGGTGCCGACCAGTTTGAAATCGTAACTCACAAGTATGATGGCATGGCCTACACGCCACTCATCAACCTTGCCCGGGAGGAGACTCGCAAGGGCGAGTTGCCACCCTATGAAGGCGAAATCGCCGACTTGTCACAGTACGACACCGTCTTCATTGGTGGCCCCGTGTGGTGGGGCACCTATCCACAAGTTATGTTCACCTTCTTCAAGAAGCATGAAAATGATCTTAAAGGAAAGACTGTTATTCCCTTCACCACCCACGAGGGCAGTGGACTCGCCAATTGCGTGGAGGACGTGAAAGAAGCTTTCCCAGGAGCAAACGTTACCAAGGGTTTCAGCATCTATGGTCACGATGTCCGTTCTGGAAAGAACAAGGTTGAGAAATGGCTCAAAGGTCTGGGATATTAATACGAAATAATTATGGAATACCTAAAATTATCCAACGGTGTTGAGATGCCTTTGCTGGGCTACGGAGTGTTCTTGGTTAGCCCCGACGAGTGTGAACGTTGCGTGAGCGATGCCTTGAGTGTGGGATATCGTCTTATCGACACTGCGCAGGCCTATCAAAATGAAGAGGGCGTAGGCAACGCTTGGCGCAAGAGCGGACTCAAGCGCGAGGACCTTTTTCTCGTAACGAAAGTATGGATATCTAATGCCGGCGAAGAAAAGGCGGCACAAAGCATCGACGAGAGTCTGCGCAAACTGCAGACCGATTACATCGACCTGTTACTCATTCATCAGGCCTCTGGCGACATGTTCGGTTCATGGCGTGCAATGGAGAAGGCCTATCGCGACGGAAAGGTGCGCGCCATTGGCGTGAGCAATTTCCAGGCAGGCCGTTTCTTTGACTTTGCTCACTATGTTGACGTGAAACCCATGGTGAATCAGCTGCAGTGCAACACGCTTATCCAGCAAACTGGCATTGAACCCATTCATGCCGAATTCGATACCAAGATGATGGCATGGGGACCACTGGGCGGTCAGGGTGTTGACGGCATCGTCAAGAGCAAGGTGCTTGCCGACATAGGTGTGAAATACGGCAAGAGCGCAGCTCAGGTGGCCCTCCGCTGGCTCACTCAGCGCGGCATCGTGGCTATCCCCAAGAGCACTCATCGAGAGCGCATGGAGCAGAATCTCAACGTTTTCGACTTTACGTTAAACAACGAAGACATGGCAATGATTGCTAATCTCAACCAGCATGACACTGGCACTATCAACTTTGGCGACCCACAGTTCGTGAAATATCTAATTGAAAACTACGGATAAAGAATAATATAATAATAAGATTTCGCATATCATTGTTGGCAGTAATAGTTGCTGCAACTGCATTCGCTTAGGGAGTAATGGCAGTCAACAAACCCACAATGAGTGAGGAACCAGTGTGGGTAAAAGCAAGTAAGAACAAATAAAATAAAACGGCAATGAAAAAGTTAATAATAATAGCGACAGTTTTATTGATGTCGCTGCAAATTAAAGCACAATATATGGCACTTACAACAAGACAACAGGCTCTCGTGGCAATTGCTGCTTGCGAGGCTAAGGGAAACATTGATGGGCTGAAAAAGGCACTTGACGAAGGATTTGATGGTGGGCTGACAATCAGCGAAGCCAAAGAGGCGCTGTCGCAACTCTATGCCTACACTGGTTTTCCTCGTTCGCTCAATGCCTTAGGAGCTTTGCAACAAGTAATCAAGGAGCGTACCGAGGCTGGCAAGAAGACCGAGGCTGGTCGCGATGCCGATCCACTGCCCAAGAATTACAACGCACTCAAGCAGGGCACCGAAGTGCAAACTAAACTCTCGGGACGTCCTTTCAACTATGAGTTTGCGCCACAAACCGACTACTTTCTTAAGGCACATCTTTTTGGCGACATTTTCGCGCGCAACAATCTCTCGTTTGCCGACCGTGAGATCGTAACTGTTTCGGCAATTTCGGCTCTGCCTGGTTGCGAGCCGCAGCTCATGGCGCACATCAGCGGCGCCCGCAACATGGGTGTGACCGATGCCCAACTGCATGAGATTCCTCTTGTGTTGCAGCAGAGGGTAGGGGAGGCCGAGGCCAATCGTGCCATGAAGATGATGGCTCAGGTATTCAACGAGCCTCAACCCGCTGCGGTCGAGACTGTTGACTTCAGTGTATGGCCCAAGGGCAACCCCAACGATGCCTATGCCCAGTATTTCATTGGCAATAGCTATCTTGCCGACATGGGTGGAGGAATCTTCAACGTGACTTTTGAGCCAGGCTGCCGCAACAACTGGCACGTTCACCACAAGCAGGTGCAAGTGCTCATTTGCGTTGCTGGTCGTGGTTGGTATCAAGAGTGGGGCAAAGAACCTGTTGAAATGACACCTGGCACCGTAATTGCCATCCCTGCCGAGGCTAAGCACTGGCACGGCGCAGCCCGCGACTCATGGTTCCAGCACCTCACCTACCACAAAGACGTGCAGCCAGGAGCCAGCAACGAATGGCTCGAACCCGTCACCGATGAGGTTTACAATAAAGTGAAATAATTAATTAACCAATCAAAATATCGATTATGTTAGGAAATTTTTCTTACCACAATCCCACCAAATTGTATTTTGGTGATGAGTCTTTGAACTTTCTCAAGGACGAGTTGAAGAACTTTGGACCTGTTGTGTTGCTCAACTACGGCAGTGGCAGCGTGAAACGCAATGGTATCTACGACCAAGTGGTGGCAATTCTTAACGAAGCCGGCAAAACTGTTGTAGAGAATCCTGGAGTAATGAGCAACCCCACTCTGGAGAAGCTTAATGAGGGAGTGAAGATAGCTCGTGAGAACAATGTGGACCTTATCCTCGCCCTTGGTGGCGGCAGTGTGTGCGACTACTCAAAGGCAGTTGCCGCTTCGGTGTTCTGCGACGGCGACTATTGGGACAAGTTCTGGCTCAAGCAGGAGCAGCCTGTTGCCGACCAGCGTCTGTTGCCTGTGGCTTGCGTGCTCACTATGGCGGGCACTGGCTCTGAAATGAATGCCGGAACGGTGATTACCGATGCAGAGCACAACTTCAAGGTTGGCCACGTGTTTGACGATCGTCTCATGCCCAAGTTCTCGATTCTGAATCCCAAGTTCACAATGACTGTCCCCGATAATCAGATGAAGGCTGGCATCTACGACATCATGAACCACATCATGGAGCAGTATTTCTCTGATTTCGATGACAATACAAGCGACTATCTCTCTGAAGGACTTATGCGCTCGCTCATCACTGCATCGCGCATCGCCGTGAAGAATCCACAGGACTATGAAGCTCGCTCTAACATCATGTGGACTGCAACTTGGGCACTCAACACTCTCATTGGCTGCGGCAAGCACGAAGATTGGATGGTGCACATGATTGGCCACAGCGTTGGCGCCTGGACACATGCTCCTCACGGATATTGCTTGGCTTCGGTTTCTATGGCTTATTACAAGCGCGCCATGAAGGAAGGTCTGCCCAAGTTTGTGCGCTTTGCCAAGAATGTGTGGAACATTGGTGGCGACGGAATGACCGACGAGCAAATTGCTGAGGCGGGTCTTGCTGCTCTCAAGGATTGGATGCTTGAGATTGGATTGCCTCTTACTATAGGCGAACTCGGTGCAACTGCCGAAATGATACCAGGCATCACAAGCACCACGGTTGTCTATCCTGCAGGCTATCTCGATCTCAAGCCCGAGGATATCACCGACATCCTCACCGAGAGCCTGTAATTTTAGATAAGTAATAAAGTTATAAGCTGCTAACTTACATCCCAGCAAGCCTAGCAGCTTATATTATTGTAAGAAAATGTGCTCCCTGCGACAATTGTCCTTAATAATAAGAAACAAAAGATTTAGTTCTTAATTGTCTTCAAAAATTACTTCTTAGGGAATCCGCGGTGAGATATCAGGTATTGTCCAATCTGCACGGCGTTGAGGGCGGCGCCTTTCTTGATTTGGTCGCCTACTACCCAGAATGTGAGGCCATTGTCGCTACTTGTGTCGATGCGGATGCGGCCCACATACACGGGGTCTTTCCTCGTGCAGGTGATGGGCATGGGGTAGGTGTTGCTGGCGGGCTCATCCATCACCACTATGCCTGGAGCGAGCTGCATGGCGGCACGTGCCTCTTCGGGGGTGATAGGCTCCTCGCACTCAATCCACACCGCCTCGCTGTGGGTGCGCATCACTGGCACACGCACGCAGGTGGCGCTCACGCGGATGTCGCTGTGCATGATTTTGCAAGTCTCGCGCACCATTTTCATCTCCTCTTTGGTGTAGTCGTTGTCGGCAAAGACGTCGATGTGAGGAATCACGTTATAGGCCAGCTGATGCTGGAAGTGCTTAACCGTTGTCTCGAGTTTGCCGTGAGCTATCTCGCTCTGCTGCAATGCCAGTTCGTCCATAGCCTGCAGGCCTGCGCCACTGGCAGCCTGATAGGTCGCTACCTGCACGTTCTTGATGTGCGAGATGTTGTCGAGTGGCTTCAGGGCAATAACCAGGATAATGGTTGAGCAGTTAGGATTGGCGATGATGCGGCGTGGTGCGTTCAGAGCATCGTCGCCGTTCACCTCGGGCACCACCAGTGGCACGTCGTCGTCCATGCGGAACGCGCTACTGTTGTCAATCATGATGCAGCCATATTTCGTGATAGTCTCGGCATACTCACGTGCCGGACCGCCGCCCATCGACACAAAAGCTATGTCGATGTCCTTGAAGTCGTCGTTGTGCTGCAACAGTTTCACCACATGGTCCTTGCCACGGAAGGTGAAGATGCGGCCAGCACTACGCTGAGATCCAAACAATACCAGCTCGTCAACAGGGAAATTCTGCTCGTCGAGCACCTTCATAAACTCTTGTCCCACAGCGCCACTAGCGCCAACTATCGCTACTTTCATATTCTTGAATGATTGAATTGCTATTTGTGACTGATTCTCGCCACAAAGTTATAAATACTTTGCATAAATAGCAAATTGTGTGCCACAAATTGCGTATTGGCTCTTTCATATTATCTTCTTTTTTCCCTGTGATTAGCAGCCTACGTTTATGGACTTATTGCTATTTCAGAAAAATAATGTACCTTTGCACCTTAAAATTATATAACAACTATAAGAGTATGAAAAAACTATTTACAATCTTGGCAATTGCCTTGATGGCAATTAGTGCCAAAGCTTCAACATTGGAGGTTTGTGGACACAATCTATCTTCCTATTATGCATCGCAAATAAACCAAATGCTCACCGATGATGGCTATTTGAAAAGCGGTACTGTGACTTATGATTACAATAATAACAAATTGACGCTCAATAATGCTAATATTTTGTGTGATCAAACTATTATCAATACTTTTGATGTAGAGGATCTTGAGATAGAGGTCATTGGAAATTGCACCCTCAGAACCAAAATAGATGGTAATGAGAATATGGACAATCAACTCAGCTGCATATTTGTTAAAGATTCGGAGAATCCAATGACTATAAATTTCACTGGTAGTGGCTCGTTGAAAATGAGATCAACAAACATTGCGTTCTTGGCTTTCAACCGTTATAGCTTGCTTTATAAGTTTAATGGTCCTGATGTCACCATTAATGCAGCAAGGGGCATCTGGTCTTCAGGTGTTTATAGGGTTGCCTATCAAATGAATGCCGGATCGCTGAAGATTTGGACTCAATATGGAGCCATTGACCACGCTTTTAATATGGATGATGGAGTGTATGGCACAATGACATTTGGCTCAGGGATGAAAATCCTTGAACCTTATGATGGCCAGTGGAGTTGTAAATTGCCTATGGGTAATCATTGCGGTATAAAAGATATGAATGGTTCGGTTAATAATGTGAAGATTGGCAGCAAGTATGACCTGTGGCTTGGTGACATTCAGGTTACAACCCAAAATTGTGATAATATCTTGGGTGACGGCAAGGCAGTTTACACTCAAAGCGATAATACTTTGATCTTGAACAATGTGACCATTAGCAACGTGTATCAGGTCATCACCAGCGACATTGTAAAATTGCACATCAAACTTCTTGGTGAGAACCATCTCGTCTCCCAGCACAATGTTTACAGTCTTTATCTCACCGAGTGCGACGGCGTGCTGATTGATGGTGGTGGCTCACTGTTGATTGAGTCGGCAGTTGATCAGGCATGCATCGGCTTCTTTACCCATAGGATTGATGCCCCAGCTCATCTCACCATCCGCGACTGTTCTATCTCTCTGCCCGCAGGTATGATACAGAACGAGGACAACGACTGCTCGCTCACTTTGGACAACGCTTACATCTACATCAGAGATGGTTACTTCTGTACTCCTCCTGTGCTTACACTCAACAATTGCCATATCACTAAACCTGAAGGTGGACATGTAAATGAATACGGCCAGGTTTGCGGTCCTGGTGACAATGGCATGTACTGGGGCGAGATAGAGATCGTTCCTGATGCTTCAGCAGTTGTAGGCGACGTGGATGGTGATGGAAATGTCACCTCAGCCGACGTGATGGCGCTCTATAACTTCTTGCTCGACAACGACGACAGCGCATTGGTGAACGGCGACCAAGATGGCGACGGCTTTATCACCAGTGGCGATGTGACAATAGTCTATAATATCCTTTTAGGGAATTAATCTAATACAATAATTGAGATGAAGAGATTTACTTTGTCACTATTGGTGTTAATAATGTTATTTTCGCCAATGTTGGCGCAGACCGAGAATAATGATAGTGTGCCTGGGCGCAAGAAGGTGGCAGTAGTGCTTAGTGGCGGTGGTGCTTTAGGTGCCATCCACGTGGGTGCGCTCAAGGTAATAGAGGAGGCAGGGGTTCCTGTCGATATGGTGGTGGGAACCAGTATGGGAAGCATAGTGGGCGCCCTATATAGCGTGGGCTACGATAGTGACGACATTGCTACAATGTTCCGCACTATGGACTGGGCAGAGCTGTTCCTCGATCGCCATGCCCAAAACCGCCTTACGCTTAGCGAACGCGATGACCAGAATACCTATATATATGAGCGCTCGTTTTATTTAGGTGGTGGAAAGGACCCGCAACCTGGAGGAGTGATTCGTGGCACTAATGTGGAGCGCGCGTTTGAGCATTACCTTCAGGGTTATACCGACAGCATCAATTTCCTGAGCGACCTGCCTCGCCAGTTTGCCTGTGTTGCTACCGATTTGGTCTCCGATAGCGAGGTAGTGCTAACACAAGGCTCGTTAGTAAAGAGCATCCGCTCGAGTATGTCGATACCTGGAGTTTTCACTCCCATGCACATTGGCGACATGGTGCTTGTTGATGGCGGTTCCAAAAACAACTTTGCCGCTGACGTGGCGCGCAAGTTGGGCGCCGACATCGTGATAGGTGTGAAGTTTGACTTGGGCATAGGCGACGACCCTTATTATCGCAAGCTTATGGACGTGATGGAACGTTCGGCAGGCAGCGACATTACACGTCGATCTACTAAAAACGAGAAATATTGTGACTTGCTCATTAAAGTGCCCGTGAAGGGGTTCTCAAGTGGCAGCTTCTCGGCAGGTGCTCTCAACACCCTAATGCAGCGTGGTGAAGATGCTACGCGTGAGAAATTCGATTCACTGATGATGCTCAAGGCTCAGGCTGGTGCCGACTATCAACGCAATTACAGTATGCATCTGCGTGAGATTGAAGACCTGCCCGATATTGACCACGACAAGACCAAATTGCTCGACCTGCGCCAAAACGGCACCGTCAGGGCTGCGGTGGGTGTGAGATATGACAACGAGGACATTTTTGCCGTGCAGCTCAAAGGTAAGTACTTCTTAGGTAGCAAGGTAAATAAGGAAGTCGACCTTACTGTGCGCCTTGGATTACGCTCTATGCTGAGGTTAGGCTTTGATTTTGAACCCTGGAAGTTCAAGAAAATGGGTGGTAGCTATGAGTTCTGGTACAAATATAGCGACCTTTACACCCATGGGCATCGAAGCGACAACATCTCGTTAATTTATCAGAAGGCTAACCTCAAACTCATCTCGCTCGACGCGATGAATTTTGACTGCGAATTTGGACTGGGGTGGGAACACTACCACTTCTTCAAAGGTTTGTGGAACGAATACAGCGAGATTGAATTTGATGACAATGAATACTATTTCAACTACCATCTGCGACTGCGTTACAACAACGAGGACAATCGTTACTTCACTCGTCGGGGCATGAGAGCCGAGGCACAGTTGGCTTATTACACCGATAATCTTGCCCAGTGGAAGGGTCATAGCGGCTTTGCCTCGCTCATGGCGATGTGGCAGATGACTTTTGCGTTGACTCCAAGCACACACATACGTCCAAGAGTGCAAGGACGCATGGTATTTGGTGATGATTTGCCTGTGACTGCTTATAATGTTATAGGTGGACCCACCTATGGCAAATATTTCCCACAGCAGTTGCCGCTTGAAGGTTTTGGACATGCTGAGTTTTTCAGCAGTAAATTCCTTAGCGCCTCGGTGCGATTGCAGCAGCGCATAAAAGGACGACATTATGCAATGCTTGATGCTAGCGTCGCTGAGCACAACTCCAAGTTGGGCGACATCTTTAGTCAAAGTCCAATTTGGGGTGCACAGTTGAGTTACTTCTACAATAGCGGAATCCTCGGTCCGTTGGGGTGCTCCCTCGGTTGGAGCAGCCACACCGAGCGACTACACTTCTATGTGTCTTTAGGGTTTGATTTTTAAATAAGTAGGATGTAAGAAGTAGGAAGTAAGAAAGAAGTAATAGATTTTAGTCGCTGCTATCTTTGATGGTTTTGATTATTGATGACAAGATTAAGATTAGCTCAGTACAGTCTTTTCTCAAAGACATAGACATATGCAGCTTTTCTGATATATAATCGCCATAAAACAAAACTTCAATCCAATATAAGGTCTCATTGGCTTCTTTAAGTGCAATTGAGATCTTATGCTTAAAATCAATTCTGCTTTCTGAGAAAACCGATTCAGCGACATTTGCTCCTATTGATGTGCCACTGCGTAGCACTTGTCTTCTTATGTCCTCAATGTCTTTGTTGTTCAGGAATTGGTATAGCTTTATTATTCTATTGGCAAATTTTCTTGATTTAATAGTTTTGATATCCTCTTCCATGCTGAGAGATTTACATTTATATCTTTTTTACTTTTTACTTCTTACTTTTTACTTCAAAAACTACTTGTACTTATCCCTTATATTGTATATTGCCTCGTAAATTGTGCGGTCGGCATCAGTGAGAGCGATGCCGCGGCGGGACATCACTCGCTCGGCAGTGGCGAAGAATACATCAAGTTTCACATTCTTGAAGCCAGCCATATCGCTGCCCTCATGGAACGACCCCACGAAAGGCCTTGGGAAACCTGAGCCGTGCAGGTTCACGCCCACACCCATCACCGTGCCAGTATTTATCATGCAGTTCACGCCAGTCTTGCAATGGTCGCCCATGATGAGGCCGCAAAACTGGCGTCCGGTACGCATGAAGCGCTTAGTTGCGTAGTTCCACAGTTTCACCTCGCTATAATCGTTTTTGAGGTTGCTTGCTGAGGTGCCGCCGCCAATGTTGCACCACTCGCCAATTACGGCATTGCCCACAAAACCATCGTGAGCCTTGTTGCTGTAGCCCAGGAATACCACGTTGGCCACTTCGCCGCCCACTTTGCAGTAAGGACCAAGAGTTGTGGCGCCATACACCTTGCAGCCCATCTTTACCACGGCATGTCGGCAAGCGGCAAATGGCGCGCGGATGCAGCTGCCTTCCATAACCTCAGCGTCGGCACCTATGTATATAGGCCCCTCGTTGGTGTTGAGCATCGCTCCCTCCACCTTTGCGCCTGGCTCGATGAATATTCTCGATTTGTCGCCAATCACAGTGCACGACTTGGAAATGGCTTGCGACTTGCGGCCAGCAGTGATGCGCTCAAAATCGAGTTCCATCGCTGCGCCATTCTGTTCAAATACGTCGTAAGGATAGTGCAACATGATGGGTTTCGTTGACGGGTGCGTAACGCTGGTGAAGTGGCGAGTATCGAAGTCGCGCGCCGCTCCACGGAAAGCAATCAACTCCTCACCAAGCATTAGAGCCTCGCCACTCTTGAGACCAAGCACCTGTTCCACCAGTATAGGGTTGGGCAGCACATGTCCGGCAATCATTAGATTGGCGCGCCGTGCCACCAGCGGGAATTTCGCTTTAAGGTATGGCGTGGTGAGGAACGAGTAGGTCATGTTCTCTTCGCCAATGGCCGCTTTCCACTTGCTTGCGATGGTGGTTATGCCGCAACGCAGCATGGCAGTAGGGCGGGTGTAGGTGAGAGGCAGCAGGTTTTTGCGCACCTCATTGTCATCGAAGAATATAATGTTGCTCATAACTCTATTATTTGCAAAAATACTATTTGAGGATGCAAAAATAGCGGTTTTTTCTTTACAAACGAATTTTTTTGACTAATTTTGTGCCCTATAATATTATAATAATAAGGTGTAAACGACAAATGGAATTTCAGGAGCTAGAAATTAAAGGTGTATGGCTCATCAAGCCACAACGTTTTGGTGACAGCCGAGGGTACTTCAGTGAGACGTGGAAGCAACAGGAGTTTGAAGCTCATGTGGGTAAGGTGAACTTTATTCAAGACAACGAGTCGCTCTCAAGTTTCGGTGTGCTGCGAGGCCTTCACCTGCAGCGTGGCGAGTTCAGCCAGGCTAAGTTGGTGCGCGTGTCGCAGGGTAGGGTGCTCGACGTGGTGCTCGATCTGCGCTCTGGCAGTCCCACATGGGGCAAACATGTGACAGTAGAACTCTCACACGAGGGTGGGGAGCAACTTTTCATACCTCGCGGTTTCGCACATGGGTTTGTGGTCCTGAGCGACGTGGCGCAGTTCCAGTATAAAGTCGATAACGTATATGCCCCCCAAAGCGAGATGTCTATTGCCTTCGACGACCCAGATTTGGGCATCAACTGGGTTATTGATCCATCTAAAATGCTCCTCAGCGAGAAAGACAAGAAAGGAATAAAGTTAAATAAAGTTAAATCTTTAGGGTTTTAGCAAATAATCCGTTTTTTGCGAACTCCCTGAAATCTACCAAGTTAGGTGGTTTCAGGGAGTTTACATTATATAATAATAGGCTTTTGGGCAATTTTAAGGGCTTAAAAACATTTGGTTATTAGCCAATTAGTTAGTAACTTTGCATCGCTTTTTGGGCAAAAAGCGTCCTATGACTTTGGCTAAATCACTGATTTAGTGAGAGATGAATAGGATTGCGCAATTCCCAAAGGGCATTTTAGAAACTAAGTAATAATTTAAAATTTCAAACAAAGTAAAACTAAACTAAGATGCCAACAATTCAGCAATTAGTAAGAAAAGGTCGCACTTCACTGGAGAGTACCAGCAAGTCGCCTGCTTTGGATTCTTGCCCACAACGTCGTGGCGTGTGCGTGCGTGTTTACACCACCACCCCCAAGAAACCAAACTCGGCTATGCGCAAAGTTGCACGCGTGAGATTAACTAACGGAAAAGAGGTGAACTCTTACATCCCCGGCGAGGGTCACAACCTTCAAGAGCACTCCATCGTGATGGTTCGCGGTGGCCGTGTGAAAGACCTCCCAGGTGTACGTTACCACATCGTTCGCGGCACACTCGACACTGCAGGTGTTGCAGGCCGCACTCAGCGCCGCTCAAAATATGGCGCCAAGCGTCCTAAAGCTGCCAAGAAGTAAAGCAGACCAATTTTTACTAGAAAAAAGACAAAAAAATTTAGAAACTTAGTTTTTGATTATTGGATTGATTTATTTGGGTTGAGTAAATGGCCGAAGAGTCGGCCGTTGAAGAACAAAGAAGCAAACAACCAAGCGGACAAAAACTACAATTATTTAAGAAAAAATGAGAAAGGCTAAGCCAAAGAAAAGGATCATTTTGCCCGATCCTAAGTTCGGTGACGTGCGAGTTTCGAAATTCGTCAATCACCTAATGTTAGATGGTAAGAAGAACACCTCTTACCGCATCTTCTACAGCGCCCTCGACCTCGTGGGTGGCAAGATGAAGGATGCTGAGAAAGCTCCTCTTGAGATTTGGAAAGAGGCTCTCGAGAAGATTACACCTCAAGTAGAGGTTAAATCTCGCCGTATCGGTGGCGCTACATTCCAGGTTCCTACCGAGATTCGCCCCGATCGTAAGGAATCAATTTCGATGAAGAACATGATCAACTTCGCACGCAAGCGTGGCGGCAAGACTATGGCCGACAAGCTCGCTGCTGAGATTATTGATGCTTACAATGAGCAAGGTGGCGCATTCAAGCGCAAAGAGGACATGCACCGCATGGCCGAGGCTAACCGTGCTTTTGCTCACTTCAGGTTTTAATTGAGAAAAAGGAATCATAGAGATGAAAGCTGACGAGAATCTGAAGATGACGCGTAATATCGGTATCATGGCTCACATTGATGCCGGTAAGACCACTACTTCAGAGCGCATATTGTTCTACACTGGCCTTACCCACAAAATTGGTGAGGTGCATGATGGTGCAGCTACTATGGACTGGATGGTACAGGAACAGCAGCGAGCCATCACCATCACTTCGGCCGCTACAACAGCTTTCTGGAACTATGATGACAAAAAGTTCAAAATCAACCTAATCGACACCCCAGGACACGTTGACTTCACCGTAGAGGTGGAGCGCTCGCTGAGAGTCCTTGACGGTGCCATCGCCACTTTCTGTGCCGTGGGAGGCGTAGAGCCTCAGAGCGAGACAGTGTGGCGTCAGGCCGACAAGTACAACGTGCCACGCATCGCCTATGTCAATAAGATGGACCGTGCCGGTGCTAACTACCTTGAGGTAGCCCGCCAGCTGCACGACGTGTTGGGCGCAAACCCATGCCCCATCGAGTTGCCAATCGGCGCCGAGGAGAATTTCAAGGGCGTTGTTGACCTGGTGAAGATGAAAGCGTTGTACTGGCACGATGAGACTATGGGCGCAGAGTACTCATTAGAGGACATCCCCGCTGAAATGCTCGACGAGTGCCAGCAGTATCGCGATGAGATGCTCGAGAAGATTGCCGAGTTTGACGAGAACTTGATGGCAAAATACTTTGACGACCCATCCACCATCACTGAGGTTGACATCAAGAACGCACTGCGCACCGCTACACTGCAGATGGAAATCGTGCCAATGCTGTGCGGCAGTTCGTTCAAGAACAAAGGTGTGCAACCACTGCTCGACGCAGTGTGCGCTTACCTGCCTAGCCCTGAAGATGCTGATGAGGTTACAGGTCACGCTATCGGTGACCCCGACAAGGTAGAGGCTCGCCGCCCCCTCTTTGAGGAGCCTATGTGCGCCCTCGTGTTTAAGATTGCCACCGACCCCTATGTGGGACGACTCGTGTTCTTCCGTGTTTACTCGGGTCAAATTGACGCTGGCAGCTATGTCTTCAACTCGAGGTCGGGTAAGAAGGAGCGCATCTCGCGCTTGTTCCAGATGCACAGCAATCACCAGAACCCCATGGAGACCATAGGATGCGGTGACATTGGCGCTGGAGTAGGCTTCAAGGACGTGCGCACTGGCGACACCCTCTGCGACGAGCGTCGTCCCATCGTGCTGGAGGCTATGGACTTCCCCGAGCCAGTAATTGGCATCGCAGTGGAGCCTAAGACCCAGAACGACCTCGACCGTCTCGGAGTGGGTCTGCAGAAGCTTGCCGAGGAGGACCCCACCTTCCAGGTGGAGACCAACGACGAGACTGGCCAGACCATCATCCGCGGTATGGGAGAGCTTCACCTCGACATCATCATCGACCGTCTGCGCCGTGAGTTCAAGGTAGAGTGCAACCAAGGCTTGCCACAGGTGAGCTACAAGGAGGCCATCACCAAGGCTGTGGAGTTGCGTGAGGTGTTCAAGAAACAGACTGGTGGACGTGGCAAGTTTGCCGACATCATCTGCCGTGTTGAGCCTGCTGACGATGACTTTGAGGGCAACCTCCAGTTCATCGACGAGGTGAAAGGTGGAAATATTCCTAAGGAGTATATCCCCTCTATCCAGAAAGGTTTCGCAACAGCAATGCGCAATGGCGTGCTCGCCAACTATCCCGTGGAGCGACTCAAGGTAACCGTCATCGACGGCAGTTTCCATCCCGTTGACAGCGACCAGCTCTCATTTGAGATTTGCGCTATCCAAGCCTTCCGTAGGGCATGCGCCCAGGCTGGTCCTGTGCTCATGGAGCCTATCATGAAGGTTGAGGTGGTGACACCCGAGGAGAACATGGGCGACGTTATTGGCGACCTCAACAAGCGCCGCGGTCAAGTGCTGGGAATGGAAACTAGCCGCACCGGATGCCGCATTGTTAAAGCTACCGCGCCACTGGCCGAGATGTTCGGATATGTGACAGCCCTCAGGACAATCACATCGGGACGTGCCACTTCCACTATGTCGTTTTCTCACTTCGCGCAAGTTAACACCGCAATAGCTCAGAAGGTGCTCGCGCAAGTGGGTGGAAGAGTAGATTTATTGAAATAACTTTATTTTTTAAACAAATATGAGCCAAAAAATCAGAATTAAACTAAAATCTTACGATCACAACTTGGTTGACAAGTCGGCCGAGAAGATTGTCAGAACAGTTAAGAGCACTGGCGCCGTGGTTAGCGGTCCTATCCCCCTGCCCACTCACAAGCGCATCTTCACTGTAAACCGCTCGACCTTCGTTAACAAGAAATCGCGCGAGCAGTTCCAACTGAGTGCCTACAAGCGCCTCATCGACATCTACAGCTCAACCGCAAAGACTGTTGACGCTCTGATGAAACTTGAGTTGCCAAGCGGCGTAGAAGTTGAGATCAAGGTGTAGTGACAATCGACACACCAATTTATTAACCAATCCAAGTGATTAAAGTAAGTAATTTTTAAAATTTAAGAGAAATGCCAGGATTATTAGGAAAAAAAATCGGAATGACATCCGTTTTCAGTGCCGACGGTAAGAATGTACCGTGCACTGTTATCGAAGTTGGTCCTTGTGTAGTTACTCAGGTGAAAACAATTGAAAAAGACGGCTATGAGGCTTTGCAGCTTGGCTTCATCGAGAAGAAAGACAAGCACACTACCAAGCCCGAGGCAGGTCACTTCAAGAAGGCTGGAGTAAAGCCACAAAGACACTTGGCCGAGTTCAAAGGATTTGAAGGTATCAGTAATTACAACCCAGGTGACGTGTTCACTGTTGAATTCTTCAATGACGACCACTATGTTGACGTGATTGGAATCTCTAAAGGTAAGGGCTTCCAGGGCGTTGTGAAGCGCCACGGCTTTGGTGGCGTAGGCCAAAAGACCCACGGTCAGGACGACCGCTTCCGTGCACCAGGTTCTATCGGTGCATGTTCTTACCCAGCTAAAGTTTTCAAGGGCATGCGTATGGCCGGACAAATGGGTAATGAGAGAGTTACTGTTCAAAATCTCGAGGTTATCAAGATTTTGCCTGAGAACAACCTTCTCATCGTGAAAGGCTCGGTTCCAGGTAGCAAAGGTTCAATCATTTCAATCTTGAAGTAAACTATGGAATTAGCAGTATATAACATTAATGGTCAGGATACAGGTAAGAAGGTGACTCTTAACGATGAGGTATTTGCAATCCCCGAACCAAGCGAGCACGCCGTTTACCTGAGTGTGAAACAATATCTGGGCAACCAGCGTCAAGGCACACACAAGTCAAAGGAGAGAAGCGAGATTATGGGCTCTACCAAGAAGCTCGGACGCCAGAAGGGCGGTGGCGGTGCACGCCATGGTGACATCAAGTCGCCTCTGTTCCACGGTGGAGGTCGCGTTTTCGGTCCACGTCCACGCAACTATTATACTAAGCTCAACAAGAAGGTTAAAGACCTTGCACGCCGTTCGGCTCTTACTTACAAGGCTCAAAACAACCAGATTGTAGTAGTTGAGGACTTCGACTTCGCTGCACCTAAGACTAAGGATTTCGTTGCTATCACCAAGGCTTTGAACCTCGATGGCAAGAAAGTGCTCCTCGTTCTTGACGATATGAAGAAGAACGTTTATATGTCGGCCCGTAATGTGGAGACCGCTAAGGTTTACACCGCACGCGACCTCAACACCTACTGTGTGCTCGACAACAAGGCTATGATCGTTACCGAGAGTAGCATCGAAGTTATGAATCAATTTTAATCATCTTAAGGAGAGATATAAAAACAATGGATATTCAAATAATTCCTATCGTATCTGAGAAGGCCAACGCCATCAGCGAGAAAAATAACCGTTTTTCGTTCAAGGTATCTCCCGAAGCCAACAAATATCAGATTAAAGACCTCATCGAGGAGCTTTACGACGTTAAGGTGGTTGAGATTAAGACTATGAACTACAACGGCAAGAAGAAACAGCGTTACACTCGCACTGGTATCCAGCGCGGCGCTACAGCTGCCTTCAAGAAAGCTATCGTAACACTTGCCGAAGGACAAACTATTGATTTCTATAGCAACTTATAATTAATAAAATGGCAGTAAGAAAATTCAAGCCCACAACACCGGGGCAAAGACACAAGATTATTGGTGTATTTGACAACATCACAAGCACTACACCAGAGAAGTCTCTTACAGTCGGACTGCGCAAGACAGGCGGTCGCAACAACGAGGGTCACCGCACCTCTTATTAC
>JAGCRW010000050.1 GCA_017964485.1 Muribaculaceae bacterium
AGTCGTGAGCACATCGCGTGGTGCCATCTGCAACTTTAGCACGCCAATCTCATCGGCATTAAACTGCTTACCTGTGTTGACAAATTTCACCAAGTCACCTTTGTGAATGCTGCCGTTTTCAATCTTGAAATATACTATGATGCCACGGAAGGGGTTGAATACAGAGTCAAAAATCAGAGCCTGCAGCGGTGCATTGGGGTCGCCATCAGGTGAGGGAATGCGTTCAACGATGGCTTCTAGCACTTTAGGCACACCCTCGCCAGTTCGGGCGCTCACACGGATAATCTCCTCTGGGTCACAGCCTAGCAGATCAACAATTTCGTCCTCCACTTCATCAGGATGCGCGCTCTCCATGTCAATCTTGTTGATGACAGGAATTATTTCAAGTCCGTTGTCAATAGCCATGTAGAGGTTGCTGATGGTCTGTGCCTGAACACCTTGAGTGGCGTCAACCACAAGCAATGCTCCTTCGCAAGCGGCAATTGAGCGCGACACCTCATAGGAGAAGTCAACGTGTCCCGGAGTGTCAATGAGGTTGAGGGTATATTTCTCGCCCGCTTGCTCATAGTCCATCTGAATGGCATGACTCTTGATAGTGATACCACGCTCACGCTCAAGTTCCATGTCGTCAAGCACCTGATTCTGCATCTCCTTGGCACCCACTGTTTTAGTGAATTCCAACAGACGGTCGGCAAGTGTACTCTTCCCGTGGTCAATATGAGCTATTATGCAAAAGTTTCTTATATTCTTCACTTGATTGTAAATAAAGGAGTTAAAGGAATGAAAGAAAATAAATGAGATTATATCACATAATTCCCTTTTCTCTTAGTTTTAATTGCCATCTCCAAGCACTAAGCATGGTGTCTTCGAGAGTCTCTTCGGCTTTCCAACCAAGAACTTCATTGGCTCTCTTGGGATCGGCCCAGATTTTCACGATATCGCCTTCACGTCTTCCTACAATCTTATGAGGCACTTTTACACCGGTTGCCTTCTCAAAAGCATCTAGAAGTTGAAGAACCGACGCTCCTTCACCTGTGCCAATGTTGAATACCTCAAGTGGTTCGTCGCTTTTGTTTTCAAGCATGCGCTCCAGGGCTTTCACATGGGCTTTAGCAAGGTCAACCACATTGATGAAATCACGGATGCAAGAGCCGTCAGGAGTGTCATAGTCATCACCAAATATGCTCAACTCTTTGCGCACGCCAATGGCTGTCTGGGTAAGATAAGGCACGAGATTGGCTGGTACACCGTTAGGCAACTCACCTATCTCGGCGCTTGGATGAGCGCCAATCGGGTTGAAATAGCGCAGCAGGACCGCCTTGATGGGGCTGCCGCTCTTAATCACGTCGGCAATGATGTCTTCGCTCACCTGTTTAGTGGCACCATAGGGCGAAGTGGCCTTCTTGGTAGGAGCATCCTCTGTGATAGGGTTATTATCGGGTTCACCATATACAGTGCATGATGACGAGAACACAAATCCTTTCACACCAAACTCTGGCATCAACTCTAGCAAATTAAGAAGTATGTTGAGATTATTGCGGTAGTACATTATAGGTTTCTGAACCGATTCTCCTACTGCCTTGCTTGCGGCAAAGTCGATAATGCCATCAATGCCAGGATTGTCGTTAAACATCTTGCGCAGCACGTTGATGTCGGTGCAATCACCCTCGACAAACACAGGCCTTATGCCAGTAATCTTCTCTATGCCATCTAGCACATCAACATTACTATTTGAGAGATTATCAATAATAACAACCTCATAACCTGCGTTTTGTAACTCTACTGTGGTGTGTGAGCCTATGAAGCCCATGCCACCTGCCACTAATATTTTACCTTTCATCGTTTATTGTGATTTTAGTATTCTAATAATGCATCTGCGATGCGTGGACAAGCCTTACCGTCGCCGTAGGGGTTGTTGGCACGACTCATGATGTCATATTCTTTCTCATCTTCAAGGAGTAACGACACATTATCAACTATCTTGTTGTAATCAGTGCCCACAAGTTTCACTGTGCCAGCGTCTAGTGCCTCGGGGCGCTCTGTTGTGTCGCGCATTACAAGCACTGGTTTGCCAAGTCCTGGAGCCTCTTCCTGGATGCCGCCACTGTCGGTGAGGACAATGCTGGATTATTCCATTAAGAACACAAAGTCAATATACTCAAGAGGTTCGATAAAGAATAAATTGCCCAAGTTTTCTAAGTTATCTCCAAATATCTTGTGGATAGGTTTACGCACATTGGGGTTCAGGTGCATTGGATAAACAAAATCAACATTGGGATATTTCTCACTAAGATGTTTTATGGCATTGCATATATTGAGGAATCCGTCGCCAAAATTCTCGCGGCGATGGCCAGTGATAAGCACCAGTCTGCGTCCATTAGTAAGGCGGGTAACGTCATAGCCTTGACGAACAAGGTTAGAGGATAAGGTCTCGTTTAAATCGCTGTTGCTCTTTATCTTGTTAACGACCATATGCAGTGCGTCAATCACCGTGTTGCCGGTTACGAAAATGTGCTCCTCTCCTACTCCTTCATCAAGTAGGTTTTGACGGCTCAGGGGCGTTGGAGCGAAATCAAGAGTTGCGATTCGTCCAGTGATCTGACGGTTCATCTCCTCGGGCCAAGGACTATAGATATTGTGTGTACGCAAGCCTGCCTCTACATGACCTACGGGAATCTGCTGATAGAAAGCGGCGAGTGCCGATGCTGTGCTTGTGGTGGTGTCTCCATGAACAAGGACGATATCAGGGTTTACAGTTTTTAGAACATCGCGCATCCCGAGCAGCACTCTCGTTGTCACATCATAGAGGTCTTGACCTGCTTTCATAATGTTCAAGTCATAATCGGGAGTGATGTCAAAAATCTTGAGCACCTGGTCGAGCATCTCGCGATGTTGGCCTGTAACACAAACGATTACCTCAAATTTATCTTTGCGTTGCTGAAGGTACTTCACCAACGGGGCCATCTTTATAGCCTCTGGTCGAGTACCGAACACCAACATTATTTTTTTTCTCATATAAATATAGATGTTTCCAATTATAGTGCAAAATTAGTCATTTTTTGCCTTCTATTCCAAAATATCGCATTGTTTTTTAGAATTAACCTAAATTTTCATGATGATTAAGGCGATTATGTGTATTTTTGTAAAGTATATTAATATATTGGCACAGAAATTGCAAATGTAATTTTTATGTTAAATAATGGGCTTCGGCCAAAGTGAGTTAAATTAGATGATAAAAGAAGAAATAAAAATACTGAACAACGAGGAACTGATTGCACTTATTGATGAGCAAGCCTTGCCCATTGTTGATGGTGTTGACTTCGCCAGCGATGAGGACGATGAGGACTTCGATGACGATGATCAAGGTGGCGTCCCATCAAGTGGTGGTGAGAAAACCACTCAGCGACGAAATGTCACAAAAAATGACAACGCGACACCCACAATAAATAAATATGGTAAGGATATAACTAAACAGGCCGCTAATGGCGACCTAGACCCAGTGATTGGCCGCGAGCGTGAGATTGAGCGTTTGGCACAAATCCTTAGCCGACGTAAGAAAAACAACCCAGTACTCATTGGAGAGCCTGGTGTTGGTAAGTCGGCGATTGTCGAAGGTTTGGCACAGCGCATTGTGGAGCGCAAAGTCCCTCATAACCTTGTTGACAAGCGCATCGTGGCGCTAGATATGGCAGGTGTAGTTGCCGGAACTAAATATCGAGGTCAATTTGAGGAGCGCATCAAGGCTATCATTGATGAAGCATCAAAGAGTGATGAAGTGATCCTTTTCATTGACGAGATTCACACCATTGTGGGTGCAGGCAACGCCAGTGGTTCGATGGATGCCGCAAACTTGCTCAAACCGGCCCTGGCGCGTGGCGAGTTAAAATGTATTGGTGCAACTACTCTCGATGAGTACCGCAAGAATATTGAGAAAGATGGTGCTTTGGAACGACGTTTCCAGAAGGTGCTGGTCGATGCTTCCACTCCAGAAGAGACTTTGGAGATTCTTAACATTATTAAGGAGGTATATGAGAAACATCATGGTGTGATTTACACTCCTGAAGCTATTAAAGCATGCGTTACGCTCACCAACCGTTATGTGAGTGACCGAGCTTTTCCAGACAAGGCCATAGATGTCCTTGACGAGGCTGGTTCGAGAGTACGCATCTCAAAGATTGTGCCTCCTAAAGAAATTGAAGATCTAGAGGAACAAATCGCTGAGGCGCAAGCCAACAAACTGAAAGCAGTTCAAGCCCAGAACTTTGAGAGTGCTGCACGTTATCGCGACCAGCAAGAGAAACTCAAGGAAAAACTCAATGATGTGAGGTTGCAATGGGAAGCCGAACTCGATAAAAATCGCGAAACGGTTGACGAAGAGCATATCGCCCAAGTTGTGGCGATGATGACTGGTGTGCCAACTAAGCGCATTGCTGCAAGCGAAGGCATTAGGCTGCTTGGTATGGCCGACGAGCTGAAATCTAAAGTGATAGGTCAAGATGAGGCAATTGAAAAGATTGCAAAAGCTATTCGTCGTAACCGACTGGGACTTAGGGATCCACATCGCCCTATTGGCTCTTTTATGTTCCTCGGTCCTACTGGTGTGGGCAAGACTCTGCTTGCCAAGTGCTTGAATGAGTTCTTGTTTGACAGCTCCGACGCCCTTATCCGCATTGATATGAGCGAATATATGGAGAAGTTCAACGTGTCGCGTCTCGTGGGAGCGCCTCCAGGATATGTGGGATATGAAGAAGGTGGACAACTCACTGAGAAAGTGCGCCGTAAGCCCTATTCCATCGTCCTCCTCGACGAAATCGAGAAAGCTCATCCCGATGTGTTCAACCTGCTGCTACAGGTTTTGGACGACGGCCAACTTTCCG
>JAGCRW010000051.1 GCA_017964485.1 Muribaculaceae bacterium
CTCTAAGTTGCAAGCAGGTAATAACCTCACGTTTTCTTTTATATAACAAGAAGATTTATCAACTTAGTGGCGTTTTCCACCCTTAAAATAAAAATGATATGAAAAAGATATTTTTTTTGATAATGGCAATGATGGCGCTGGCATTAACCGCCAATGCTCAGTCACTTGAGAAGCCAAATCTCAAGTGGGGCAATCCCACTCAGGAGGAGATGAGCATGACTATCTACTCTCCCGACCCTGAGGCCGAGGCGGTTGTGTTGTGCAAAACCACCTCACAACGCTACGACCTTGTGGCCGGAGACTTTAAACTGTATTACCAAGTGAAGTGTCGTATCAAGATTTTGAAGAATGAAGGGAAAGATCAAGCCAACATTGCCATTCCTTACTATTATAATGGCAACAAACTTGGCAGCCGCGAGGAGATTGAGAGCTTCAAGGGCACGTCATTCAACCTAGTTAACGGCAAAGTCGTGAAAGATAAGGTGTCGAAGGACATGATAACTCATGAAGACATCAGCAAGACGCGTCGAGTGATGAAAGTGACGTTTCCTAAAGTGGAAGCGGGAACTGTGATAGAATATGAATACACTATCAACAGCGACTTTTATTTTAATGTGCGTGACTGGGTTGTTCAGAGTTCCATTCCTGTCGCCTACACAAGTTATGAAATCACCATTCCTGAGTGGTTCCGGCAAAGTTTGAACACGACAGGACACTATAATCTTGACGTTAATAAGAAAACAGTGAACATGTCTTTCCATGAGGGGACCCAGTCCATAACATGCAATGGTGAGCGATATGAGATTCATGGCAAGAATTTGCCTGCATTAAAGAAGGAACCATTTGTTTTCAATCCCATGGTCTATGGCCAGAAAGTGGCTTTTGAGATAGTGGGTATAGCTATCCCTGGTGTTGCCTATAAGAGTTTTGCTGTCAATTGGGATGATATAGACAAGCAACTGCTCAATGACGATGACTTCGGTGATGTGATGAAGAAGAATCCTCTCAAGAAAGAGATGCAGGAGGCTGGGATATATGACATAACCGACCGCACTGAGAAGATAAACGCCATCATCAGACTGTTGAGGTCACGCGTGAAATGGAATGAGAAAATCACTCTTTCAGGAAGCTCTGCATCTAAAGCATTGAAGGAAGGCTCGGCAAGCAATACTACTCTCAACCTGATGCTAACGGCAATGCTCAATGATGCTGGCATCGAAGCCCATCCCGCAGTGCTGTGTACCCGTGACGAGGGACCTTTCATGCCAACGCGTCCTAGTATGGAGACTCTTTCGACAACAGTCGTGGTCATTCCCAATGGGCAGAACTTTGACTGCGTTGACTGCTCAATTGAGCACAGCGGAATAAATGTGCTCAATCCTCTCATGGTAGTGAACAATGCCCGCATCGTTCACCCCAAGATCCATGACTGGTGGATTGACTTGACAACCAAGAGCGTCGCCTCATCTCGTTCTGTTATTACTGCCAGTATTGACGAGAACGGCTTGGTGACAGCGACACGCAAAAGCATATATCAAGATGCCGAAGCCGACGACATACGTGACGATTACCGCGACGCAAAAGATGAGGCTGAGTTTCTACAGGAACGATTTAAGAATGACAATATCGAAATCCAGGATTATTCCATTGAGGATATTGACGATTTTACCAAACCTGTAAAGGAGACGATGAGTTTCACTCAGCAGCAGACGTGCACTGGTGACCACATTTATGTTAATCAGCTTATTTTCCCGCTTATCAGTGAATCGCCATTCAAGAGTGAGACACGCATCCTTCCCGTCGACCTTCCATATCAGGAGAACCACAATATCAGCATCGTTTTCACTATTCCTGACGGGTGGGAAGTGGAAGAAACGCCCAAACCCATAGCTCTGATTACCGAGAACAACGGACTGGCCTTGAAAGTTCTCTCGCAGGTAAATGAAAAAGCCATCAATGTTTCATGCCGCCTGACTAACAATCGCTTGCTTTATGCTCCAGAAGAATATGTTGGCGTGGAAATGTTCTTTGACGATATGCAGAAACACAGCAAGGACATGATTGTTCTCAGGAAAAAACAATAACAGCCATGAGAACCCATAATGTGTTCATATTTCTGGTTTCTTTGTTGGTCGTGACAACTGTCAAGGCTCAAATGATTGTCGTGAACGACGCTGCTACTGTTGTTAATGTCAAAGACATGACTAATGCAACAGTAAACGAGAAGCTGAGCTTCACTATCATGAACGAGCGAGGGAAGGATATGGCAAGCACCGCTATCATGTGTAGTCCTTACGAGAAGCTTGCAAAATTTGAGGGCACGGCAGTCGATTCACAGGGCAAAGTGCTGCACAAGTTCAAAAAGAACGAGTTGATCAAGAACGAGCTAACAGAGAATTTCACCACCGATGTGTTCAGAATGGTTCTTGACTACACTCCGCCATGCTATCCCATCACCATCACTTGGGAGTGGCAGATTGACATGAGCGGCGGATGGATAACCTACCCATCGTTTATTCCATATCCTTACAACAGTTACGATGTGAAAGTGGAGCATGCATCCTACACATTAACACTGCCCAAAGGTATGGATTGTGAGTATAAAAAAATCAACTTTGACAGTGAGATTCAACAGTCAACAACAGCTGACGGAGGCAAAGAATACTTTGTAGAGGCAAGCAATTTAGAGTTTGGCGATAGAGGATCGTATTCAGCATCGTTGAGTGAAAGAGTGCCACTGGTGTTTTTCGCTTCACCCACTTTTCGATATCGTGGTGTTGATGGCAAGCGCACCAACTGGAAAGAGTTTGGCGGATGGATTTACAACCTGGCGTCAAAAGATTTTAAGTTCTCTCCCGATTTTGAGCGGCAAATCCATGCGATGACCGACACCTGCACCAGCAACCTCTCTAAAATATATGTGCTTTATCGTTACCTCGAGAAGACCACACGCTATGTGAGCATTCAGCTGGGAATTGGCGGGTTGAAGCCTCTGCCTGTTGATTATACTCAAAAGACTGGTTTTGGAGATTGCAAGGGCTTGTCAAACTATATGCGTGCCATGCTTGATGTGGTGGGCATTCCGTCTTATTTCACGATTATCAGCACTAAGAACAGGAGGTTAACTCCTGACTTCGCCAACTCCAACCAGTGCAATCACGCAATCTTGTGTGTGCCACAAGGCAACGACACGATTTGGGTGGAATGTACCAACCCGTCGCTGCCTCTTGGGTATGTGCACGAGGACATTGCCGGTCATGATGCTTTATTGGCAACTCCGGGAGGTGGGAAGTTTGTCACTCTGCCACAATATGCCGACAGTCTGAACCTTCAGCAAAGCCGGGTTGCCGTCAACCTTGCTGCCGATGGCACCGCATCGATGGGCATTGTGCAGAAGTCGTTTTATAGGCAATATGAAGACAAGATTCCCCTTCGATATTTTGAGGAGAAAAAGTTCAGAGAGAAACTTCTAAGCATGATTTATGCCCCTAGTGGCGCGTTCAAAACTTCGTCAATTGTCGAAGAAAAAAATCCCTTGAGCGCTCCATGCATGACCATTAATGCTGAGTTGGAAAACATACATTATGGCACCGTCACTGGAAACAGGATTTTCGTCCCAGCCAACCCTATGCA
>JAGCRW010000052.1 GCA_017964485.1 Muribaculaceae bacterium
GAGGTTACATACACACCATATCCGAACTTAACTTTCCCAGCCCCCTGAAGGGCACGGGCCAAGTCAAATTTCTTGAAAAGCACCGAAGTGCCATGATAAAATGTTTCCATAATTAAGAGTTATTTGTTATTAGTTTCAGAAGCCTCAATAGACAAAAGAATTATATTAGACAAAATATAACATCATCGCCTTTTGCTCACAAGGAACGTTGAATGCTATCCATGTCAAGATCACCTCCAAGATAAGTCTTAAATGGTTCGCGTGAGTAGCAAGTGACCATTGCAATATACTTCTCAACATCTGGGTTGTAGGTGATACTAACTGGTCCAAAAAATTCTTCGCTTCCACCATAAGCTTTCATGTGTATGTTAATTCTTTCTGTCAATTCCGAAAAAGATGAATTGGAATACGTTTCGACATGAGAATAGATTTTTATATTTTCATTCTCAAACAGGTCTTTTAGTGTTGCCATAATTGATGTATTTTGGTAATTAGTTAATTTTCAAAATTATAAACCCCTATTATATATAAATCAAGTAAAATTACATAAAATCCACGAAAAAACCATATTATTGGTGTTAACGTTCACAAAAAGAGTTATGATATAAAAATTTTGATGATATATTGACGACGTGTATAATGTTGGCTAATGATGAAACAACTTTCGCTTGATGGGGAACTTTGCTCGTTTCTTGAACATATTGTCAACCATCTCTAATCGCCTGTATAAATCGTTGGACCAACCAATCTGCTGAACCAAATCTCCTCTATTATCATGCTCCAGTGGCATCATAGTGCACTCAAATAAAGAGTGAAACTTATCGTAATCGCCATCATGGCTCATCACATAATCTAACACCAAATCCTGCGCTTCCTCCAATGTCCTGCTACCGTCATAATAATGCGCAGAGCATATCTTGTCGACTTTCTTCTCAAACCGCTTTAAAGGACTCGCAAAGATTAAACTAATCATCTCTTGCAATAAGCTTAACAAGAAAAATAATATGAATAGAACCGCTAATAGAATGTATAGTAAAATGTAACCGCTTGCCATATCGAACATTATCTTAATTAGTAAATTACAATATATTTGGTTACTTCTGCTGGAAGTTTCTATTTCACCAGTCAAGTAAGTAGGTTAGCGCGGTGTCCCACCATTTTGGCTCAAGAGTCTTGTCAATGCGCTCATAATGTGGATGCACTCTCACTCTCAAGCCATGCTCGCGATGGATGCGTCGGCATTGTCGCCTGAATCGCCAGCCGTGGCCGAAGAGGCCGTCGAAACGCTTCTTCTCAACCGTCTCGACATACATGTGTATCATCTCGTGAACAAGGATCTCTCTTAGCCTTTCTTCATTCCAGATGATACATCGCCCCATCATTATCACATTTTTTTCTTTTCCCGAAGAAGTTTTTCGACAAAGATATGTGCCATATGCCGAATCGTTCTTCCTGAGAAAAGAGAATTCACACCGTCCAAGCTTACCATCGAAGTACAAATTGTTGTACTCGATAAATCGGTCTAGCAACAAGACCTTAGTCAATTTCATTTTGATGCTGTTTTGCTATATTCTTGACCTAAAAGCTTGTCATAGATGCGGTTTAGGCAGCCGAACCAGCGCATCCATTGGCGTGAGTTGGGATTGAGTGTCAAGGTGCTGTGGTTCATATATACACGACGGTTCACCTTGATGAACATTGACTTGCACGAGGGTTCAAAAGCAAATTTCTCATTGAAGAGATAGTTTACCGAGTAACCCGATTTCTCAAACTCATGCTTTACTATGTCCACAATGTCATGGTTGCGCTCCCAGTCGATGGTACCCACAAGGATGTCGCATTGCACCTCCTCGCCAGTGAAGGAGTGGCCTTCTATCAAGATAGAGTCCTCGTTGATATAGCTTTTCAACTCTTCGTTGTAGTCTTGGTGAAGATCGAGCAGCTCAGCGTGCTCTGAGTCGCTCAACTCGTGGCGTTTGTAGCCACCTTGAGCAGGCCATAGGATGGAACCCTCGTCAGTTCCCGTCACGTCGCACACCAGGCGCGAGTAGGGAAATACCACCTCTTGCACCGCAGGATTGTCGCTATAGAATAGAAAGTCGGTGAACCAGTCGGTGACTCTACGCACTACCTTATTGATGAAGTGCGGATTGTGTGGCCATTTGCCTCCGTCGAAAATGCCACAAATGGAGCTGTGCGGAATGTTTAAAACGATGTTATTCATTGCTGTTGTTTTTGTATTTAGTGATATAATGCCTTACTTGAGAAATGCTGATGGGTGCAGTGCCCGTGATTGCACTCAATTCCTCAAAGCAGTCGAACTCGGGATCTTTAAGTTGCAGTTCCAAGTCGTGGAGACGATTATTAATCTCCCTTAATTGCAAATCATACTCCTTCTTGGTTATGACTCCTTGTCGCAGTTTGGCTCTGAGTGCTCGTCTAGATTCTTTCTCACGTTCTATCTCGCTTTTAATGGGTTGCTCTGCGTCTTTGTATTTGGAATAGATTCGACACATGTCTTCTCCATACATTTTGTAGAACAAGTCCTCATATCGGTCATTGAGCTCATTATTTAAGCAATCAAGCTGTTCAACCTTGCGGTTGAGCCTGATTATAGAGCTCTGCATAAACTCGACTGTGATAGCATGCGAGAACGATGGATTGTCGTTGTCCCCGGAATGAAGAATCTCCAGCACTTCTTCGAGCGAGTAGGCCTGATAGCGTTGTTTGGCGTCGGTGTAGCGATTGTTGACGCCAATGAACGGTTGCCATTGGCTGATGAAAGGGTAGGACGGTCCAATATTATGAATCTCGCCACTCTCGTCAACTCTCTTGCTCCAGTTAGCACCGCTAAGCGGACTCCCAGCAAGGCAATAAACCAGAGAGCGGGTGCCGTCCTTGTCGGTTATCATAGCGTTGGGACAGTCTCTCCACCACTCGAGATAAATGCCAAGGGTAGGGTGCTCAAAACCGCTATACCCCGAGTACATCATTCCACTTTTAACCGCTATAGGACATAGGAACATACGGCTGTCGCTGAGGATGCGTTTGCGATGCGCAAGGAGGTAGAACGCGTTATCGGTAAAGAGCTTGCGCAAGCGCTTCTTTTCCTCCTCATCGATTTTATCGTCGGCGACATCCTGTTTCTCATAGCATGTGAGTTCAGAGCCGTCGAGCAGCAGAATCTTGCCCTCTGGATGCTCTGTCTTGTACTCACTGCCGTCAATCTTCTCGCCTTTTGAATTAATGTAATATCCCATAGTCAATTATATGTTTTAATAAGTTATTCTAAAGTTTATTCTCTTAAATCAAAGGTGTGTGGCCGCCCTCGTTATGGTCAATAGGCCCTTAATACATTCCTTGCCTTGCCAGCGAGGGCGACTGCACCTTCAAACAACAGTACTAACTTTTAAAAATCATTCCTTTTTAGTTAGGTTCCAATGAGTTACTAACAATCTAAAACTTTATAATTATGGTACAAAAGCAATTTATCAAAGATCAGAAGCCCACTCGGCGCCTTTGGCTGTTGGAGTCTTGGATCAACTCGTTATCGCAAAAACCGAAGAGTGACTCCAATCGGTTGTCCACTTTCTCACCGTAGAGGATATTGTTGATGGAGAATTTGCGCGCCACATTCTCGATTTGGCCTCCGCTGAAATCGTATCTGCTTGCTAGTTTCTCCACCTCCTCGTTGGTGAGCTCGGGTATCATAGTGCGCCAAATGTGCTCACGAGCCTCCACACTAGGTCGCTCAAACTTGATTTTGTAGAGAAAGCGTCGCTCAAAAGCTGCGTCGAGGTTCTCAGTGAGATTGGTGGTAGCAATCAAAATGCCGTCGAGTGTCTCCATTTCTTGCAAAATGATATTCTGCATAGTGTTGAGCATTTGGTCTACCGAGTGGTTGATTCTTGTCATTCGCTTGCCAAAGATGGAATAGGCCTCGTTGAAGAGCAGAATGGGCACCACTTTGGAGTGCTTGACGAGGTCGCGATACTTTTCGAATACGGCCTTGAGGTTCTTCTCGCTCTGTCCGACCCACTTATCTTTGAGGCTTGGCACGTCGACGAGCATAATGTCGCGGCCAGTGAGTCGTGCAAGCTGATTCACCGTCTCGGTCTTGCCAGTACCCGGAGCACCATAGAACAAGCACGTGAATGCTGTGCGGAAATTGCTCTTCTTCATTCGCTCAAGAATGTTGTTGTAGTTGTCTTGACCGAAAAACTTAGTGAGCTCGTCGACTTGTTTGGCAACCTCGCTGTCGTAGTACAGCTCTTTGGGCTTGATTGTGTTGCTAGGTATCACACCACTTGGCATTTCGTCGCCAACGCAGAGGTCCACCTCTTGCAGCAGACGATCTCGAGTGCTCTTGGTTAGCGCTATCGTGCTACTATCAACGATACCATTGTTGCAGCCGTGCTCCACAAGTCCCCTTAATTGCAGCTCGTGAGTGCCGTTGCGCAAATCGCGCTTTATCAAGTTGAAATGCGCTTGATTGGTGGCGCAAATCCAAAGCACGCTCTGCTTCACCTCTTCGCGGCCTTCGCTGAATAGTGCGTCGCATAGGGCTAGCAGAATAAGTTTGCTTGGGAAGGTAATGTTCATTTTGTCGAGTTCCTCCGCGAGGATGCAATTCTTGTTGTCGTTGAGCAGACGCTCTATCTCCTCGGCAAGCTCCTCGTTGTCAATGTCGTGGTCAAATGTGTTGGCGAAGTGCTTGTGACAGAAAGAAAGCAGCTCGGTTGAGTCAAGGCCAGTGGTGCGCTCGTACTTGAAACTCTTGTTACGAGACAGTTGGAAAAGCACCTTGGTGGGCACCGAGAAACTGAGGCCACTGAAACTATCGCTAATCTTAATAAGGTGTAGTCGCTCAAGCTTCTTGAATTCGGTGAGCAGCGACAGTGCTTGGGCAGTAGAGATTGACAGCTTCTCACTTAGCTTGGAAATCGAGATATCCTCACCCTCATTAACCACCACTGCCAGCAGCACAGCTTGTAGCGCGCTGAGTTGCATTCGCTTAATCAGATAATTGATCTCGCGTGCGGCGCCCTTGAACATTTCCTTCTTCAGCGCACTGTCCTCGGCAACCATATCAATGCGCTCAATAGCTTGCAGCAATGAGGTTGGCGCTGGACTGAACCCCGTGATACGTAGCTTCTCCTCGCCTTCTTTGTCGGCATTGATAACTTCCATATCAATGGTGTTATTCACTAAATTTTTCATTTCATCTAATTTGCTCGTCTTCTTTGTCTTGCTCATTCTACGTGTGTTTTAAAAATTTATAAATCAACCAATAATTACATTAACCATTCTTATTAAACTCAATAGGTGTGGTATTTGAGGGGGGGTCTTGCCCCCCCTCGACCGATTTCACCTCTAGTAGGGTAGTCCACTGTCAAGTGGACCGTTGCTCAAGACCATTGGCAAGGTCGTTATGCTGCTTGGTCACCAGCACATAACGACAACAAGTCGTTATGGTTGCGAAAAAGATTTGCAAGAAAACTTAGTTCGTCAAAACTGAGTCTAAACACCTCCACCCTATAACAATACTTGTCTCTCAGTTTCTTTATCTTATATCCGTTGTCCGACAGATATTTACAGAAACGAATGTGATCAAGGCGTGACTCGCAAGTAAACACGTACGACGTGGGACCATTCTTTCGCCTTCTTCGTTCTACGGTCTCGTAGTGCAATTCTTCCTCTTTCTCGTCTTCAATGCGCTTTTGCTCCTCTTCATAGTCGCTAGGAAGAATGTCAGAGTTACCGTTTTCAATCTCTTCTTGATAATCCATATACTTCATAACTCACTAATTTTTAAATATTTATAAAATTATTAAAAATTTTTGACGGCAAGTTTCACCTAGGACACTGCACGTTGTGTGCAATATCCTCGCCGTGCAAGGTGAAAAAATGGGATTAATTCACTAGTGGACCCCTCTCTTAATTAAGATACCACTAATTTATAAAAAATATTTGATATTTCCAAATTTTTTTAGTTAAAAAATCTTTACCGAAATCACTTTTTTCTACACATTATATATAATATATATTTGGGGTGTTGTGTTTTCACGGTTAGACCTCTGCTATTAGTTTTTAATTTCATATCTGCTTCTTTATTTAATACCTAAATATACTTTTTTCTTCACTAAGTTATAAACAATATTTGAATTATGCAATACTCCGGAAAATTTTTAACACTTTATTAACGTGATAATTACGTTGCAAAATTCTGTGATAATAAAGACCTTTAATTCCTGGTTTACCTTAATGTAGTAAATTTTACGCAAAAATCCAAATTTTTTGGGAAGAAAATGCACATTCAAGTGCATTTTCTTCATTTTGCACAATTTTGAGGCGTCAAAATGTGTGCCCAGCAATCGAGGATTGTTAGGCGGCAACGGCCGCTGCTTCCTCGGTCTTTTTGCGGCCGAAGCAAAATTTGAGCTGCGCAATGAGCGCGTCGGCCTCCTTGCGGTTGAGTCCGAGAACTGTGATCGAGTACTTGCCGTTGTCTGTCGATGTCATAGTTTTGACGTCGTGACGCCACAAGTAGTCGTAGTAACGATTGAAAAGTGAGCGAGAGGTGGTGGAGATTGTTGTCAACGAATTGTTCATAATACTGTCTTTTTTTTTAGTTTTAAAAAATAATTTTCTTAATTGGTATAGTTTGAAAAATGCAGCGCAGCCTTGTGCAGTTGCTGCTGAGCAGCAACCGTGAGTAGTGTTGTGTGACTGCGTGAAGTAGTGAGCCTCTGAAAGTTAGGCTCGTGGGACATAATGGTCGCGAACGAAATGCGACCAGCGACAAAATTCGATACCAGCACGCTCTTTGGGGCACAACCCGCCCGTGGTTGAGGGCGCGGTTGTCAAGTGCGCCGAGTCGGTGACTAAGCGCGTTACATTTCTTTCTCGATGAATTGTGTTGATGAATTCTTCTTTCTTCATAATCGTTAATTGTTAGTTAGTCGTTATAAACTCCAACTCGCGTCAATTGTTACACCTTTGCCAACGATCAAAGCTGGTTGTAAGGAAATTAATCCTTCGGATACGCAAATTAATCATATTTTTGATCTCTATTTATTCCTTTTCTTGAAAGGTCATGCAAAGTAAGAAAGAATATTTGAGAAAAACAAATTTTAATAGTTAAAAAATATTAATCAATACCATTTTTTCTACACCTTATTATATAATAGCATCCTTTTTTTATTAAGTTGTGGATAGGATTATATTGAGTATTGCAATATTGTTCTGTCTCTAGAATTTGAATTTTAGATTACAAAGCCGACCAACTTCTTGTCTTTTAGCTTTTTTCATTTTGACATTCATTTTCTGCCCAAAAAATTTGCATATTTGAAAAATTTTTATTATCTTTGCATAACACAAAGTTTATAAAAGCAAGACAATATGAAAATCAGTAGCCTTATTGATTCTAAGAACCACTCAAAATATCGTGATGTCCTCAACAAAGATCTTGAAGAATACGTTGCGTGGTTTCGTGAGAATAAACCTAATAACAGACCATTCAAGGACTTGTATAATGATGTACTAGAGGCACTCAAGAATTCAAAGGTTGAGATCAAGGATGAGGAGAAAGCCCCTGAACCAATAAATCCTACTCTTGAAAAGCTGAACAAAATCTCTTTGCAAGAGATTCAATACTATGTAAGAGATGCAAAATACAACACCATGAAAAACCATCTTCCCACTCTAGGTGCGCTATACACCTTCGAGCCTAATCTCAACGACAAAAAAAGGCCTAGATGGCAAGATGACGCAATCAAATATCAAGAAATACTCAAAGCAAAATGCGAGACTATAATAGATAATTACTATAATTTTGATGAAATCAAAAGTCTTCCTGCCACAATAGATAAAGACCTCAGTTTTGCCGAGAATCTTAGAAAAGCAGCACTTGAGTTTCTCGACTTTATTGACCTAAAGAGTGGATGCACAAAATATGATTTTGGTAAATATAAAGGACAAAGGCTATTAGTATTACAAAAATACTATCGCGACAACAAAACCATCAAAGAAATAGCCGCAGAGCAAAAGAACCAGCGCAGTGCCGAAGTACTTGCCAGTAATTATATCCATGATTTTCTTAAGGATTTAATGGAAAGTACTAAGGATGGTATTAAGGAAGATTCTGAGGAAGATACGAAGTTATGTAAAAACCTTTGCATACATGATGATTTGAAGCAATGGATTGAGAGTATCAAAGAGCTATGTGTCTTCAATTCTAAGTCATTTATGGAAAAACTATTTGGCGGACCAAAAGATAAGGATGACATTGGGCCTTTAGGTCTCGAATTTGTGAACGTAGTTGGAGATGTTCAATTTGTGATTCCAAGTCGCAAAAAAGGTACTTATGAGGATTTATCCAAAAGTATCATCAATGAACTTAGAAACACCATTGTGCCATCAACACCAAGCGCAATCTTTGAGAAGATTATATCCTCAGAGAAATGCCAAAAAATTAAGGATGATTTTAACGAAGTATTTATTAATAACGTTCTATCCTGTCCTGAGATAGTGGATATCATGGACAATGGGTTGATAAGGATTAAAGAAGAACTGCAAACCAAAGAGCAAAAGGCTGCTAGATTAATGCTTGAACTGAGCCAAAAAAATGGCACCGCAACTATGCAACAGCTTTCCGATGCCTTCCAAGAAAAATACAACACTCCTTATAAAAACCTTTCCACTCTCAAGAGATTTGGTTTTAACCCAGTTCAAGAGCGTGGCACCCATTGGCACTATGGAAGCAGCTTAATGCCTCTTCTTGATGCTGTGAGAGAATATGTTGAAGAAAACAAGATATTCTATTACGACGATATCATTTCTTACTTAGAAGAAAAAGGGTATGTCATTACCGAATCTGTTAGATTGTATCTCACTAACATGTGCAATGTAGATACAAAAGACAATCAACACTTCTGCCACCGGGACTATTGTGACGATTACCCCAAATTTACTTGGCGCGCGCAAGCACAAACAGGATTAAGCAACTGGATCCTTAACCAAGTAAACTATCTACTAGGTTTTGAGAATGAAATGGAGTTCGATAAGATTCTATATTACATTGTGCAACAAGCGCAAGGCACCATTTATGCCAAAAATATAAAGAACAAAGCAGTTAATACGATAAAATCGTATTGTGGTGAGAAAAAGCCTTTTATTTTTGATGGATACATATTAAGAAAGAATTTCGGCTTTTATGAGAATACCGACTTCGAGACTATTGGCTTGAGGGGTGGAAAATATCCTTTTTTCAAACACATCAGAGCATTTATCGCCAACTACATCAAGAAGTGTGAAGATGGCAAACTATTGTTAACCGAAGCCATTAAAATGATTGACCTAGACATCGAAGAGCATAAAAAGAGAGATGTCATCATTAAAGCTATCGAGAACAAGCACTTGCCTTCGATAGGTGTGGAGTTGTCTACAATTGATGGAAAGCGATACATAATAAAATCTAGCGATTTTGCGAATATACATAAGGACTATGAGCCTGTGTATAAAATTCATGCTTCATGCAAGGAGCAAGACAAGAGCGTGGTAGTTGAAGAGCAAGATGTTCAAGACAGAAATACTATATCTAACAGAATGACTCTTGATTGGAATCTATTGCATGAGGACCTACTGCGTGAATTAAGCAATTACTCAAGTTTGATGAAAAGTGATAACATTGATCTAGATAAAGCTATTGGCACCTTCCTAGAGTTCATAAGGAGTTCTAAAAACCCCAATTTATCAAGTTTACTGCCACAGCATTTATTTGAATTCTGCCGTGCAAAATATGATAGATTCGACACCGACACATACGTCAGAGACCTAGCAATTTTCTATGAAGGCCTCTTATTGGATATATTGAGAAGAAATCAAGGAAAACAAGGCATAAAAGGACTCCGAGAATTGGCTGTAGAATTTCCTGTTTTAGCTCATGCTTTGAGTATCCCTCAACAACGAGCCAGAGGTTTTGAAGGTATTTTTAAAGACCTTCACTCAAAACGCAACATTTTGGTCCACGGAGATTATCTTGAGTTAAATTCGTTCGACAAAGCCAAGTGCATTCTTGATTTTACTGCCCTATACATATATACAGTAGCAAAATATGTCCAATAATTATTATTGACTTCAGCAAATTAGAGAAATAGCGAGTTGACACAAAGCTGTGACAACTCGCTAATAATTTTAGCTGATATCTTTTTTAGAATGGTGGTCTTCCACCGCCGAAGCCACCGGGAGGAGGTCCACTGGGACGGCCACCACCAGGAGGTGGACCGCCAGGTCCGCGGAATCGGTTGTTCTTGTCTTCAGGCTCTTGGCCCTTGGCGAAGGTCGAGAAGCGGTAGGTGAATGTGAGCATTCCGTAGCGTCCCAGCGAGTTGTAGATGGCATCCTGGATATAGCTTGCAGTCTGTGTGCGGCTGATGTTCTTCTGTTGGCCGAGAATGTCATATACTGACAGCTGAACTGATGCTGTCTTGTCGCGCAGGAACTGATAGGCGATAGAGCCGTTCCAAATCCATTGCTTGGTATCGTAGCCCTGGCTGTAACCCGAGGTGGAGCTGAAGTTGAGATCGGTGCTGATCACCAGTCCGAATGGTGCCGAGTAGGTGCCGTTGAACATAGCTCCCCAGGTGTGTACATTGCGGTCGCGGCTGGTCTGCATAGTGTTGTGAGTCAACTGATATCCGTAGCGTGGTCGCAGCTCTATGTCGAAATAGGCTGTGCGGTAGGCGATACCCGGCGAGATGTTGAGATTCAGGCCCGTGCTGCGGTTGTACAGTCCGTCGCTGTAACCCTTAGTTTGCGAGAATCTCGCGAAGATATTGCTGCTGAAGAACCACGCTTTACTATCACTGAATGGGAAGCTGAGCATATTCATCGCCATAGCGTCCCACACGCCGTTGGTGTTGGCGTAGGTAGTAGTCTGTCCACCGGTGGTGGGGTCGTTGGTAATGGTAGATATAATGCTGTTTTGCTCCACGTTGGCGTTTACCATCGCCATGATGCTTCGTTGCGCGTCTTGGTTGAAGTCGCTGAATCGCACGCTCATGCGGTGGTTGAAGGTGGGCTTCAACTCAGGATTACCAATGACGATGTTCAGCGGGTTACTAACGTCGGCCACAGGCTGCAACTGTGCAATAGATGGCTGACTGCTGCGCATGCGGTAGTCGATGGCGATGTTGCGCGTCTTGGTGAATTTGTAGCGGAAACGTGCGAATGGTGCCACTGCCCATGCCCATCGAGCGGGTATGCTACGTTCATTATTGATAAGGTCGGTGCTTTTCGACATCGCCGAGGTAACCGAGAAGCCAATATTGAGGTTATATTTTTTTGTAACCTTTTGGAATCCAAGTTGGAAGTCCTGATTGAAGAACTTGTTGCGGAAGTCGTTGCTTTGACTCTCGTTGAAGATGCGGTCAAGTTCCTCGCCAAGCTCCACGTCGATAATCTCGCTCAATAGATTTCCATCTTGCAGAGCATATTTGCCATAGGTGTCGGCAATCATGGTGCGCAGGGTGGGGTTGGTGGCAAAGTCAAGCATAATGTCGTTCTTGCTCAGGCGTGGCGCTGGCATTACATCATAGCCATAACCACTACGGAGGATGTCAAAGACGCTCTTGGTAGCCTTGCTGTAGGTGTAGTTTGCACTATAAGATAATGTGAGGAAGTTGGCTTTCTTGATGTCGCCCAGCGGCTCGGTCCAGCTCAAGCGGCCATTCACCCTGTTGGTCTTGCGCAGGTTGTCATACACCTGGTCGATTGTCTCATCCTCGCCCAAGAGGTAGTAGCGGTTTCTGGTGTAAGTGTTGCCGTCCTCGTCGATGTTGCTGTAGTTGTAGTTGACAAACAAGCTGTAGCTGCGTCCCGGATGCGACTTGAACTTGTGGTTGTAGATAAACCGTCCGCCAAACTCATAGCTCTTGCCGTGGTTGTCGTAGTAGCTCAAGCTGTGATTGACTGGTGTGCGCATGGCATCGCCGGCGCGAGTCATTGAGGTGTCGCTCTGCTCGCTGTGGCTGAAGTTGAACTGGAAGTTTGGTCGGAACTCGATTGTGTTGCACGAGTCAACCTCCCACTTGAGGCGGAAATTACCGCGGATGTTGTGTGTGCGGTCGAGCGACATCGAGAGCGCGTCGCGGTAGCTGGTGGAGTCGTTGAAGATGTTTTGACGGCTAGTGGCGGTGCGGGTGTCGCGGCTAGTGTGCGAGTAAGTAAGGTCACCACCCACGCGGAAGTGCTCATCTTCCTTCGAGCCCACGTTGAAGTTCACACCCAGCATCTGCGAGGTAGTGATGCCTCGGTCGCCACCAAAGCGGCGGAAGCGCGATGCGCCGCCGTCGGTAAAGCCCACATTGTTGGTGTTGTTGGCATTGCCGGTGAAGGTGAACTGGTTGCCGTTGTTGAAATAGTTGGCGATGACGTTGCCCAGATATCGCTTGTCGGTGCCATAACCAGCGGTGACGGTGCCAAACCAGCCGTTGTTCATGCCCTTCTTAACGGTAAGATTGATCACCGTCTCGTCCTCGCCGTCGTCGACACCGGTAAGACGTGCCAGGTCGCTCTTGCGGTCGATAACCTGCAGCTTGTTGACCATATCGGCGGGAATATTCTTCGATGCCATAGTGGGGTCATCGCTGAAGAACTCCTTGCCGTCGATAAGGATTTTCTTCACCTCCTTGCCGTTGGCGGTGATTTTGCCGTCGGAGCTCACTTCCACACCCGGCATGCGCTTGAGGAGGTCCTCCACCACGGCATTGGCCTGCAGCTTGTAGGTGTCGGCGTTATACTCTATGGTATCTTCCTTGACGGTGATAGGGGTCTTTACGCCCATCACCACGGTTTCCTTGAGCACTATGGTATTCTGACCTAGTGCAATCATTCCCATATTCACGTCGCGACCGTCCTCGCCAATGCTCACGCGCTTGACCACGTCGTCATAGCCAATATAGCTGCACTTGAGGTAGTAATGGCCTGGTTCCACATTCTCAAGGTTGAACACGCCATTGAAGTCGGTGACGGTGCTCATGACGTATGTGCTGTCTTTAGTGGCTTGCAGCAGCGCCACATTGGCCTGCATCAGCTCGGTGGTATCTTTTGAGTCCACCAAGATGCCATTGATGATGGCTGAATTGGCGATTCCCGAGCCCAATGCCACAAGCAGCATAGCAAAAATGATTATTCTTGATAGTAATTTCATTATCGTTTGGGTTTTAAAGTCATTTTTTCACGCTACAAAAGTAGTTAAAACCGCAATTACTACCAAATCTAATATACAATCGGTGTTTTTTTATAGATGAAACATCAAAATGCTAAAACAATACTGTTGTGCGCATAAATCAAAAGCGGCTGCATCATCAAAGATGCAGCCGCTTAGGGGTTATGTTAGATAATTAAATCTAAACTGAGGGATTACCAACCTGGGTTCTGAGTAGTACCGCCATTGCTAGCATTGATTTGGCTGGTTGGGATAGGATAGAAGTAGTACTTCTTGTCGTAGGTGCGGGTAGCGGTGAATGGGATAGCGTAGCCGCCATTCAAGTCTACCTCGCAGTTGTCAACATTGCTCAAGTTTGCACCCTTCTTGATGTCGGGATACTTGTTGGTGTCGAGCTTGTCGAGCATGTGCCAGCGCACGAGATCCCAGTAGCGGAAACCGTCGGTCATAAGCTCGCAGCGACGAGCGCGGCGAATCTCCCAAATCAGGTTGCTAACGCCTACATTGTTAACTGGGTCAGCCTCAGGATTGATGGTCATGTTGGGCAAGCCAGCACGATTCTGGAGCAGGTTAACCGACTTGTTCAGGTCGGCCTGAGTGCAGCCGCCCAATTCAGCCTTAGCCTCGGCATAGTTCAAGAGAACACGCGAGAGATAGTAGATTGGACAATCGGTATAGCCCTTGCCAATCTCGTTGCAGTAGGTGAGTTGCTCTTGTGGAGTGGTACCCATGGCAGTGGTATAGTACTTGCCGATGGTGTAGCCAGTTGACGAAGTCATCTCGGCGAGCCATGTGCGAGCATGTCCGTAGCCCTTGAAAGCAAGGAATTTGTCTACGACCTTAGAGAGTCGCTTGTCGCGAACGCTGAAAGGTTCTTCCATTGAGTAAACCCACATTGGTTTGCCCTTGCTGTCAACGCGAACAGAGTCACGTCCGTCGGGAGTCTTAACAATGTTGCCGTCAAGACCAATCATGTAGTAAGGCACCTTCTCGGGCACGTCGCTCTTGTTGAGGCTTGTGGTTGCCAATGGCTTGCCATCAAGGAAGAGGAATGCGTCGATAGCGTCCTTAGTGATACCATCCTGTGCGGTAGAACCGCTGGTGTAGTCAACGGTGCTGTGACCGAGCATGTCTTTCACATACTTGCGGTAGAAGATAATCTCGCTGTTGCCGCTCAGGTCAAGAGAGTTGTATATATCGCCATAGTTGGCGGTAAGGCTATAACCCTTGCCCATGATGGCCTCAGAAGCCTTAACACACTCGTTTAAGTACTTCTGTGCACGAGAGGCATCAGGACCCTTGCCGTTGTCGGCAGCGGTGCGATACTTGCAGTAGGTGCCCTCATAGAGGCAGATATCACTCTTCATGGCCAGTGCCAGGTCGGTGCTCCAAGTAGCCTTGTTGCCCGAGCCAATGTTGGCGATAGCATAATCAAGGTCCTCAAGAACTTTATCCATTACATAGTCGCGGTCATCGCGAGGACCAGAAACGAGTTCATCTTCGGTACTCATGATTACGTGGTCGAGCCACTGCACGTCGCCATAACGTTTAACGAGCAGATAATAGTTATAGGCGCGCATCAGTCGTGCGATTGCGCTATACTTCGCTTTGCTGGCATCGGAGATAGTAGAGCTAACCATGTTGTCGAGCAAGTAGTTGCAGCGACGAATCTCAGAGTAAGGAGTTGACCAGTAGCCCGTGGAACCAGGAGCTGTGGTAAAAGTCCAGTTTCTAAAGTCAGGATCAGCTTGGTCATCGCTCAGAGCGCTGAAGTAAGGATCATCAATTCCAGTTCCATAGCCCGAGAAGTTGTTGGTGTACATACCATTGGTATAGTTCTGAACCATGTTCTCATTGTTCCAGAATGCAGGATCGTCGGTGAACTTGTCGCGAGGTGTTATATCGAGCATGTCGTTACAACTAACGAAAAGCAATGCGAGACCAGCAAGTCCTAATAAATATGTTTTTTTCATAAACTTCAAAATTTTGAATGTTAATAATCTAATACTTACAAGTTAAGAATGTCTCACATTAGAAAGTCACTTGCAAGCCAACAGACCAGCTGCGTGTTACGGGATAAGTACGTCCCCAAGTACCATAGCCAAGAGAGCCTTGTCCAGCGTTCATCTCAGGATCAATTGGGAGATCTTTGCTGCCTCTATAAAGCAGACACAGGTTGTTGACACTTGCATAGAGACGCAAGTTCTGGATGTAAACCTTCTTGGTAATCTCTTTTGGCAGAGTGTAACCAAGGGTTATGTTCTTCAAGCGCAGATAGCTCATGTCAACCAAGTATTTGGTCTGAGGATAGTAGTTGTGGCAGCCACCCTCACTAGAGATACCAGGAACAGTACCGCCAACCTCATTACCTGGCCACAGGCATGGGAAGTCATTGTCCTCGCTGATGTTTACAACGCCATTTTCTGGGTCATAGATGTTGTACTTAGTTTGGTTAGCAAAGATTGCCAAGTCGGCGTTGCGCATCATTGGGAATACGAATGCTGACTGAGTCCACATGTTGCGCTTGCCTACGCCCTGGAAGAACAGGTCGAGGTCGAAGCCCTTGTAAGTACCGCCAATGTGGAAGCTGTACTCGTAGCGTGGCAGGCAGTTACCAATCACCTTGAGGTCACCATGGTCGTCGGCAGTGCTCTTGCCACCATCAATTACACCGTCACCGTTGAGGTCCTTGAACTTGATGTCACCAGGACCAAATACGAAGTTGTCGCTCTCGAGACCAGTCTGGTCAGCTACGCCGGGGGCATAGATCCAAGAGCCATCGGCATTCTTGCCAGTGAAGTCGGCCTCGGTGAAGTAGCGCTCGGTCTCAAATCCCCAGATATCACCCCAAGTCTCGCCTTCGTAGGCGTTAGAGCTGTCAAGTGGATGACCAATCTGCTTGGTTGGGTTGTCCCACTTAGTTACCTTCACCTTGCTGTCGCCAATGCTGAAGTTAGCATAGAGACCGAGGTCGCGGTTGAACTGCTTGCGCCAGCTGATGGTGAGCTCCCATCCACGTGAGCGGAGCGAACCGTTGTTCTGGTAAGGACTGGTTGCGCCCACACTGGCGGGCATTGCCCTACCAGGAGCAAGCATGTCGTTGGTAGTACGTTGGAACCACTCGGCACTTAATGTAATCATGTCGTTGAGGAAGCCCAAGTCAAGACCTACGTTGATAGTATTGATCTTCTCCCAAGAGAGTGAAGTAGATACCCAAGTTGGCATACCGAAGTAGTTGTACTTAGAACCAGCGTTGTCGAGATAGTTGAGCTGGCCGGCACCAATGGTAGAGATGAACATGTTGTCACCTACTGCCTCGTTACCGATAGTACCATAAGAGAAGCGAATCTTACCGTTAGAAACGATGTCGCGGGCTTTCTCAAAGTAAGCCTCCTCGCTGAAGCGGTAACCCAGCGAGAACGATGGGAAGAATGCCCAGCGGTCGTTCTTTGGGAAGCTCGACGAGCCGTCATAACGTCCGTTAGCCTCAAAGAGGTAGATGCCCTTGTAGTCGTAGTTGAAACGTGCAAAGTAACCTGCGGTAGCATAGTCACCACGCATCCAGGGAACAAAGCGGCTAATATAGCCACTAGTAGAACTACCGATACTCCAAGTTGAGTTAGGACCGTAAGTAAGGTTCAATTCTGGATAGTCGGTAGAATAGAGAAGCATGCGATAAGCGTCAAACTCGTCGAATTTGCGTTTCTCACCTGTGGCACCAATCATGAACTTGAAGTTGTGAGCGTCGTTGATGCTCTTCATATACTCAAGATAGATGTTGCCAATCCAAGTCTGTGCCTTGGCATTGCTGCGAGAAGTGCCCACGCTACCTTCACCAACGATGTAGGTTGGGTTCACACCATTCCAGTTCCAAGCATAGATTGGGAAGTCGCTCCACTGCATATTGGCATCATTAACTTGCCAAGTGAAGTCACCGTTAAGAGTAAGGTCTTTGGTGATATGAGCCTTGAAGAAAGCAGTAGCCTTCATCTCGTCGTGGATGATGCGACGGCGGTCGGCATTCTTCTGCATAGCGATTACACGGAAGTCGAGACCATCGATTGTGCCGCTTGGGATGAAGAACGAGCCCCAGCGCCAGATGTACTGGTACATGTTGTTCCAAGTCTCGGCGCGGGCAATGTTGCGGCGGTTGTAGCTGATGCGTGCACCCACGGTCAACCAGTCGGTGAAGTCGGTGCTGATGTTGGCAACAGCATTGTAGCGTGTGCGCTTGGTGGTGTTCCAAGGCATCAAGTCTTCCTTGCCGCTATAGCCAAAGGCGATGCGGAAGGTGGTGCGTCCGCTTGAGCCGTCAACGCTCACGTTGTGGCTCTGGCCGGGAGCAGCCTTCTGATACCAAATGTCGGTAACGTCGAAGTCGGCATAGTACATAGGCTGACCGCCAATGAAGCGGTAGTCACCCACGTCGTTCTCATCAACATAGGGGCGCATCTCGCCGTAACCCTTGCGGCCGCTGTTCTGCTCTTTCCACTTCTCGGCGTAGGGGAGGAGCTGGTCGAAGTACATACCGAAGAGCTCTACCGAGCCGCTACCAGCACGAGCCTTAGCCAGGATGGCACTCTTGAGCTGAGTGGGTACATCGGGATAGTCGGGCAGCATGGTAGCCTGGTCCCAAGAGAAGTTGTTGTTGTAGCGGATGTTGATGCGTTCTTCCTTCTTACCGCTCTTGGTGGTAATCAAGATTACACCAAATGCAGCGCGAGTACCATAGATTGCCGAAGATGCGGCATCCTTCAACACGCTGATGCTGGCGATATCATTACCATTGATCATTGTGAGGTCATCAACAGTAACACCGTCAACCACGATAAGAGGGTTAGAGGTAGCGCCGTTACTCAGGGTACCCACACCACGGATGGTGAGAGTTGGAGTCTCGCCCAGGTCACCGTTGTTGCTGATAACGGTGAGACCAGGAACGGCACCCTGAAGGGCTTTAGATACATCTTGCTCAGGGCGTGAAGTGAGGGTCTTGTCAACGTCAACAACCGAAACAGCACCGGTGAGGTTCACTTTCTTCTGTTGACCATAACCCACAACTACCACCTCGTCGAGGAGCGCGTTGTCCTCAGCGAGCCTGATGTTCAAGTTTGTGCCTGGATCAATAGTCACTGTCTTGTAGCCCACGTAAGAGATTTGGATTTTACTCTTACCGCTGGCGCGAAGGTTGAAGCGACCGTTGATGTCGGTGGCTGTGGCGCGGGTTGTACCAATTTCCGAAACAGTAGCGCCAATTACGGGCTCGCCGTTCTCATCGGTCACGGTACCCGAAACATTGATCAACTGTGTCGACATGGCTTGAGGTAGCTGTTCGGCATGTGAGTAGTTGAAACTACCAAATGCGAAAAACAGCGCACCTAACAATGCAAAATACTTTTTCATACGCACATGTTTTTTGTTAATAATTAATTATAAAATAGTTTTTTAAAACTCTGTTTACTTTATGATTGAAAGTTAATGTTTCATTGTTTTCTGCCACTATTTTTGTCTTTTCATAAAATCAAAGTACAAATATCTAACAAATTATATTATTATGCAAATTTTTTTTCAAAAAAATGTCAATAAAATTTAATATTGCCCCAAAAAGGGTAATGGATGAGGCACAAGCGACCTTAGAACGGTGGCGTATTAAAATGTTTTAAAATTATGTTTACAATCCAAAATGCTATCTTTTATAATAATACATAATATAGGTGTGATTGTTGCAATTACATACAGATTTTTGTGATTTTTCACCGAAAATATGCCCAAAAAGTATGTTGTAAAACATATTTATTAACTATTTATTACATTTTCACATTTTTCTATATAAAATATTTGCACAAAAGAAAAAAACTTTTCAATTTTGTGCTCTATTTCGTGAGTTTTGATGCTTCGCGACTTATAAAACGAGTAATTTAAATCAATCCTGATGTATAAACTCTATTCATTATTTATTAACAAAAACATGTGCGTATGAAAAAGCAAATTGCATTGTTGGCTGCGCTGATATTGGCGTTTGGAGCCCCCTTTGGCATGACTTCAGGTCAAGCGTGGGGTTTTACCGCTAATGCGCAGAACAACAAAGTGACCGGTGTCGTTCGTGACGGCAACGGTGAGCCGCTAATCGGTGCCACAGTGCAGGTGAAGGGTACTAACCGCGTCACCGCTACCGACATCGATGGCAAGTATTCAATCCAGGCTGCTCCTGGTAGCACCCTGGTAATCAAGTATGTGGGCTCTCCAGACAAAGAAGTCAATGTGACTGGTGGTGTCGTTGACATCGACATGAGCGACGCCAATGCCCTTCTCGACGAGGTGGTAGTTACCGCCCTCGGTATTAAGAAAGAGCGCAAGGCTCTGGGCTACAATGTGACCGACCTTAAGTCGGAAGAGATCTTGAAGAACAAAAACACCAACGTTATCAACTCGCTGGCAGGTAAGGTTCCTGGTGTGAACGTTACTCAGTCGAGTGGTGCCGCCGGTGCAGGTGCAAGCATCATCATCCGTGGTGCCAACTCTACTAGTGAGGGTCGTGACAATACACCTCTCTTCGTTGTTGACGGTGTGATCTACGACAACTCCACCACAGTGCTTGGTAACTCTGGCCAAGATGGTGTTACCCGTAACGCTACTACCTTCTCTAACCGTGTGATGGATATCAACCCCGAAGATATCGAGAGCCTCTCGGTACTGAAGGGTGCTGCAGCTGCCGCTCTTTATGGTAGCCGTGCTGCCGATGGTGCTATCATCATCACCACCAAGAAAGGTGCTGAAGGAAGTGTAAGGGTTGAATACTCAGGCAAGATCAGTACTTCGTGGGCCAACAAGCTTCCCGAGGTTCAGAAGACCTTTGGCCGTGGTGTTTATAGCACCAATGGTGTTCTTAGTGACCAAACCTACAGCTCTTGGGGTGAGCCATTTGCTCCTGGTGCTACTATCTATGACAACATTGGCAATTTCTTCCAGCATGGTACAATTTTGGACAACAATGTTAGTATTAGTGGTGGTTCAAAGAACACTCGTTTCTACCTCTCACTATCTAACTATGACCAGAAAGGTATCGTTCCTAAAACCAAATACGACAAAACCACTGTTCGTTTCAATGGTGAGCAGAAGTTTGACCGTTTGACAGTTGGTGCTAACGTTACTTACAGTATCGCCAAGACCAACAAGACTCTTACTTCTGGCGGTTTGTGGGAAGGCACATTATCTCCTGTTGGTACAGGTTCGATGAACGCCCTCTACTCTTGGCCTCTCGACCAGGATGTTTCTCACTACCTCAACGAAGACGGCACCAAGTATCGCCTCTTCGAGGGCGTTTGGGATCTTGCCAGTGACAAGGAGAATCCTTACTGGATTATCAATAAGAACGATCTTTATGATAAGACTCACCGCTTCACTGGTGCCCTCAATGCAGTATTTGAGATTGCCGACTGGTGGAACGTAAGTGGCCGCCTTGGCTATGACAACTATACTACCGATGCCTACACCTTCATCGCTCCTGGTTCGGTTGCTCGTGAGATGATGCAGAATGGTCGCTTGAGCAAGGCCGACTATCGCTATGAGTACATCTCTACCAACATTATGACCGACTTCCACAAGGCCTTCGGCGATTGGGATCTGGGATTAATGCTTGGCACTAGCACCGACAATACCAAGCGCAACAACCAGAACCACTGGGGTTATGACTTTATCACTGCCGGTACAGTGAGCTTCAGCAACATCTCGGCAGCTAAACAGTTCTTCAAGGACAGTAATAGCCGCAAGCGCATGGTCAGCATCTTTGGTGAGGCGCGTGCCAGCTGGCGCAACACAGTGTTCTTGACAGTTACTGGCCGTAACGACTGGTCTTCTACTCTGCCAATTAATGAGCGCAGCTATTTCTATCCATCAGTAAGTGGCGCATTCGTTTTCACCGAGCTTATGCAGCCAAATGACATTCTCACATTCGGTAAGATTCGTGGTTCATGGGCTCAAGTCGGTAAGGACGCCAACGTATTTGCGACCCTCACCTACCTTGAGAATCCTATGGTTTATGCCTCATTCCAGGGCGTTGGTAACCAGTACTATCAGGGCAACATGTTCTTGAAGCCAGAGATTCAGACTGCTTGGGAAATTGGTGCTGAGTTCCGTTTCTTCAACAACCGCTTAGGTCTTGACTGGACTTACTATCACAGCTCTACAAAGAACCAGATTGCAAGCCCACGTCTGTCGAACGCTAATGGTTACATCTTCGCATCTATCAACTCGGGTTCGGTTATCAACAAAGGTATGGAAATCGCCGTCACTGCACGTCCAGTACAGACTCGCGACTTCGACTGGGATCTTACTCTGAACCTTTCTTACAACCGTGGTACTCTGGGTGAGTTCCTCAGCGGTGTAGGTATGTTCTA
>JAGCRW010000053.1 GCA_017964485.1 Muribaculaceae bacterium
ACCGTGAGGCAGAGCCCGAGGATGAGGAGAACTATCAGACTATCTTTGCCGAGAATGAAGGCGCAGTGGTTGCCCCCGCTGCTGGTATGCACTTCAGCCGCGAGTTGCTTAAGCGCATGGAAATCAAGGGCATTCAAGACGAGTATATCACCGTTCACATTGGTTTGGGAAGTTTCAGAAACATTGATGTTGAGGACCTCACCAAGCACCGTATGGACAGTGAGCAGATACGCATTCCCGATGGTGTTGCCGAGCGCATCAACAAGCGTCGCGACCAAGAGCACAAGGTATGTGCCGTTGGTGTCTCCACCTTGCGCGCTATGGAGAGTTCGGTAAGCATGAATGGCCACATCAAGCCATTTGACGGATGGACCAACAAGTTCATCTTCCCGCCCTATGACTTCACCACTGCTGAAGCCCTGGTTACCAATTTCCACATGCCATACTCAGTGATGCTGATGATGACCTGTGCATTTGGAGGTTATGACCAGGTGATGGACGCCTATAAGGTGGCTATCGAAGAAGGCTACAGATTTGGAGCCTACGGTGACGCTATGCTTATAATTGACTAAGCTAACCATACGCTACTTTAGATAGTCCACTCTCCACTCCGTTGTTTCACACCTATATTATCAATTGGCTATGGTTAGGCTAATGATAAAAATATGGCAATCCACTGCTAGCGAAACAATTAATATCGCTATTGTGTTGATTGCCATTTTTTGTGCCCATAATGCTCAGGCACAGCACTTTGCCATAAATCAGAAATGCGACAGTCTGTGGGTGCTCTCACTAAGCGACGACAACGGCACGGTTACTGGCACTTGGAAACTGCCATATCCCGTCTATCGCTTTGGCACTGCTGACATCGATGGTGACGGCTCGACCGATGCCGTAGTAGGAGTCTTCAAGGCTTCGCGCTATTTCACCACTCCGAGTCGCCGAGTGTTTATCTTCAAGAATTTCGATGGCAAAGTGCGGCCGTTGTGGCTCGGCAGCCGACTGGGAGGCGAGTTGGTGGATTTTGCCATTATTGGCAATACGTTACGTGCCATAGAGCAGACCGAGCAGGGCTATGCTGTGAGCGACTACAAGTGGAAAGGCTTTGGCATGGGATTCCACTCACTAGTTGCCACGTGTGACAATATTGATGAATGTTATAGTTTTCTAGAACAATAAACCCTTTTTAAAAACTACAATGATGAAGAAAATCTTTCTATTACTGTCGGTTGCGCTGCTTACGATGGTTAGCCTGTGGGCTCAGGAAGAGCAGCAACCAGTCAACTTGGTGTTGCCCGGCAATGGCAATATCGATGTTGAGAAGCTGAATGGCGACATTAACCTTAACATGGACGTGTCGCGGCTTAATCTCTATGAGATTAGAGTGCTCAAAGCCGCTTTTGGCGCAAGACAAGGCGAACTTATCATGCAGTCGGAATTAAGACGACTCTTTGATGCCACTTCGTGGTATACCGAAATTGCCGAGAAGCGTGCCGGACTCTATTGGGATGAAGCGTCGGGTGAGATTATTGATGTTGCCTTGCCGCCCATCACCTACACTCCCGAGGAGCAAGCGTTTATCAAGAAGCTTGACCAGGCCGAGAAAGATCTAATTGCCAATAACCTTATGATCACCGGCACCAAGAGCCATCCTCAAAAGGGACCAAACCTTGCCAACCTTGCTAACCCGATGCAGATAAAAGAGATGCCTAAAGAACTCGAGAACAGGCTCGCCAACAATGGTTTTGCAATCGTCCCCGATGAGAAGGAGCAGCTGTTCCACATCTACGAGAACAACGACTATCACGAATTCCCTAGTTTCGTTACCACCGACCTCTACTTGCAGACCTATCACATGTATTTCGACTATATGCTCCGCAAGATGGAGGAGGGCAAGATGCTTGGTGTGATGACCGATTACTGTAAGCAGCTCTACACTGCCATGATGCAGAAGGCAAAAACCAGCAAGGGCAACATGCGAGCTGCCGCCCAGCGCGATGCCGCCTACTTTGCCATCGCTCACACTCTGTTTACAGGCAAATCATCGCTCACAGTGCCACAGAAATATGCCGCCATGGCGCAAAAGGAGATTGCGAATGTGAAGGCCGCTTCGAGCGAGTATTCCGACTTCCTCGACTACAAGGAAGTGAAATTCATCTACAACATCTACCGTCCGCGCGGACATTACACCCGCAGCGATGCCCTGCAGCGTTACTTCATGGGAATGATGTGGTTGCAGAATGCGCCCTTCGGCAGTGACAAGCCCGACCAGTTGCGTGCCGCCTTGCTCATTGCCAACGAGATAGGTTCGAGCGCAAAGTTCACAAAGATTTATAAGAGTATTGACGAGCCAATCGCCTACTTGATGGGTAACCCCGATAACCTGAGTATGCTGCAGGTTTATGACATCATGAAGGAAGATGGCGCCACCATTACCAAGTACATGACAAGCGCTAAAGACCTGGATAGAGTGAAGAAGAAAATTGAGGCAAAAGATGAGGCGCAGACTCGCATACGTCCCAAGTTTGAGCGCAGCAGCCACTGCAAAATCAATCTTATGCCACAGCGCTACCAGCCCGATGGCGAGGTGCTGCAAGAGATGGTTGATTATGATAACGAGCCAACTTTGCGCGATGTGCCCAAGGGATTAGACGTCTTTGCCGCAATGGGTGCCAATGGCGCTTATCGCATTCTCACCGAGGAACTTAAAGAGAATGTGAAGTGGAACAAATATGTTGAAAATATGAACCGCATGCAGGCCCGCATGGGGGAGATTGACTGGTCATCATCGGTTTCTAACATGTGGATGCAGACTCTTAAAGACCTTACCGTCAAGGATCCCAAGATGCCCTATTTCATGAAGAACCAGCCTTGGGAAAAGAAGAATTTGAATACTGCTCTGGCATCATGGGCCGAGCTCAAGCACGACGCTATCCTCTATGCCAAGCAGCCAATGGGTGCCGAGTGTGGCGGTGGTGGACTGCCCGAGCCATACGTGGTAGGATATGTGGAGCCTAATGTGGCTTATTGGTCAAAGGCCATAGAACTGCTCGATGCAACCAGCAAAGTGCTGACCAACAATAATATGATGACCGATGAGATGGAGTCTATCACAACCCAGATGCGTGAACAGGCACAGTTCCTGCTCAACGTGAGCGAGAAAGAGCTTGCCGGCACTCCGCTTACTGAGGAGGAATATGCAAAAATTGAGAAAATAGGTTCCGAGTTTGAGTATCTCACACTTCAGATTATGGATGCCGAGCCCGGTACTCGCTGGGATATGGGCGTTACAGGTGCCGACCGCAACATTGCCGTGGTAGCCGACGTGTATACTGCCAATGCCGATAACAATCCTGCCAAGAGCGTGCTCTATGAGGCCGTTGGCCCAGCACACAGCATATATGTGGTGGTTGAGATTGGCGGATACCTCTATCTCACTCGCGGCGCTGTGTTCTCCTATCGTGAGTTTCAAGAGGATATCGCTGCTCCACGCAAAACCGATGAAGAGTGGCAGCAGGAACTCAAGGCCCAACCCAATAAAGGCATCCCCGATTGGATGAAAGAGGTGATTGTGCCTATAGGTAAATCTCTTGATAATGAGCATCTTTTCTACAGTTCGGGCTGCTAAAGTCATAATGATAGCAGTGGCGGCTTCGGTCGCCACTGCCATTCATGCTGGCGACACACTAACGGTGACCTTCACCGGCGACGTGCTGCTCGACCGTGGCGTGCGGCGCACTATAGAGCGGCATCAAGGTGACGCTAACTGTTTGTTCTCGCCATCGGTAGATTCGGTGTTTGCCATTTCGCAACTCGTGGTCGCCAATTTGGAGTGCCCTGCCACTTCCATTAAGAGCCCGGTATTCAAAAACTTTATCTTCCGTGGCGAGCCTGAGTGCTTGCAGGTGCTTCGAGATCATGGCATCACGCACCTCAATCTCGCCAATAACCACAGCATCGACCAGGGCAGGAAAGGACTGCTCGACACCCACGACAACATTGTCAAAGCCGGCATGGTGCCGATAGGGGCGGGCACGTGCATGGAAGAGGCGGTGCAGCCAGTGCTTATCGCCACTCACCCCCGCAACGTCTATGTGGTGGCATCGTTGAGACTCGCTTTGGAGAACTTTCCTTACCTCACCGACCAGCCTTGCGTGAGCCAGGAGAGCTTCGAGTTGCTGGAGCAGAGGGTGCGGCAACTGCGTGAGCAAGAGCCAGAGTGCTGCATCGTGGTGTGCCTTCACTGGGGCGCGGAGCATGTGTTGCGGCCTGCCGTGCAGCAGGTTACACAGGCGCATCGCCTCATTGATGCTGGCGCCGACTGCCTGATATGCCACCACACCCACACGATGCAAACCGTGGAGCAATATAAAGGCGCTTCAATTTACTATAGCATAGGAAATTTCATTTTCGACCAGAAACGCGATATCAACAGCCGCGCCTGCATGGTGCAACTAACGATAACCCCTACCACAGTAGAGGCTAAGACTATTCCAGTAATAATAAGAGATTGTGTGCCAGTAGTAGTAGAAGAGGATTAGATTTCCTCAAATTCGGCGTCGCTCACTACTTCATCTTGGTATTTTGAGCTGCTGCCACTTGATGGCTGTTGCTCGGTGGTTTCATTATCATTAGGGCGACCTTTCACTTCCTCAAAGCTCACATCCTCGCCAGTCTCGTCGGTGTAGCGGCGATAGCGTTCTTTGAGTTCGTTTTGTTTGTCGTTTTTCTGTGCAGCGTCTTGATTCTGGCTGGCCTGGTCCATGGTGCGGTTATATTCGTCTTGGAATTTGCGCACGGCACGCCACACCTTGATTACAGGTGAGAAGAACAGAAACAACAGCAGTAATATGATAATAAGAAACCACATAGTTCAAATATATCTTTCGCTATAGCAATAACTGTGCCAAAGTTGGGGCAATCGTGGCATGCAGTTATTTTTCTTCCTTGAAAAGCGCCGACACTAATACATAGAAAATAATAACACAAGCCAGTCCTGAGATTCCACCCACAATCAAGAATGCCACGGCAGCGATAATCAGAGCATACTGCCTGAAATTCTCCTTGAGCCCGAAGCTGTGAATCTTGAGCGAGAACATGCGCAGGTTGCACACCATGAGTAACGACATCGCCACGATGAGCGCAAGCACAATCCATGGGTTGATGCTGTGGTGAGTTGCGTAATAGTTGATGAATCCTATCCAAAAGATGGCGTTGGCAGGGATGGGAAGACCGGTAAACGTGGTGGTCTGATTAGTGTCGATGTTGAAACGCGCCAGTCGCAGAGCGCCGAAGATGGGAATCAGCATCGCAGCATAGCACATCCACTGAGGGCACCCGGCTGGGACCATCACGTTAAACAGAATCATTGCTGGTGCCAGCCCAAAAGTCACGCAGTCGCTCAGCGAGTCAAGCTCTTTGCCAAGTGGCGATACGGCATTAATCAATCGTGCCACAAGACCATCGCAAAAGTCGGCGACAGCACCCAGTGCAATGAATGCAAATGCCAGCTGGTAGCCTTGCAGTCCCAGTACTGCCGTAGTGGCAAAGGGGTCGAACGACACCACTATTGCCAGCGCCCCGCATAACAGATTCAGGCAGGTGATGGTGTTAGGAATATTGTTTTTTATGGATTGTAGAATATTCATTTCAATTTTTAATTCAAAAGTTCACAGTTGACTCAGTAACTGAAAACTGACAACTGATAACTGAAAACTTTATTTCAGTCTTGCAATCGGTGTGATTCCACCTGTGGTCTTGTCGCCAAGTTTCACCAGTATCTCACTGTTAAGAGGCAGGTAGATATCTACTCGGGAGCCAAACTTGATAAAGCCAATGAAATCGCTGATGTCAACATCATCATCGGCCTCCACATAGGTGACGATGCGGCGCGCAATGGCACCGGCAATCTGGCGCACCAGCACGTCCTCGCCATTCTTCTCGCTCTCGATGACTATCGCCGAACGCTCGTTGTCGGTACTGGATTTGGGCAGATAAGCGGCAAGGAAGCGGCCAGCATGGTGCTTCACATATTTCACCTTGCCCTTCAGTGGCACCCAGTTGGCATGAACATTAAACACCGACATGAACACCGATAGCTGGATGCAGTTGCGGTGCAAGTATTCGCCCTCATACACCTCCTCAAGCGCTACTACCTTGCCATCGACACTCGACACGACAACACCATTGCTGTCGCCCTTGAAGTGGCGCTGCGGCAGCCTGAAGAAATTAAGCACCAACGCAAACATGATGATGCTTATCACCATCAGGATGATGGGGATGGCCTTCAGCTCGATGAACATAAAGGCAAGAACGTTGACTGCCAGTAGTATAAACAGCAAAGCAAAGATAATGTTCTGACCTTCTTGATGTATCTTGACTTTCATTTTGTGAAAAATCTTTATTTCAAACTGCAAAGATAGTGCAAACTGAGAGCAGAACAAAATAAAAAACGAAGTTTTTATATTTTTTATGCCGAGTTGCCGCCTATCTAGGACGTCAGTCAATGGTAGTAAAAAGTTTTCACATTTTAGTTTCGGATTTCAGATTTTATGTTCTTTTTCAAAAAAAATGAAGAAAAAAAGAACTCACTTTTTCTTCATTTTTGTATTTGGTTTGTCGTTGAAAAGGTCGATTTACATAAACTTGTCTCCGAAGTGTGTTTTTGCTTCGTTGACGTAGTTTTTGATTTTCTGCTCGTCGTTGATAGGTACGATAAGCAGAGCATCGGGGGTGTCGGCGATTACATAGCCGTTGATGCCAGAGACCACTACTAGTTTGTCGCCTTGTGCGGCGATTACGTTGTTGTGACTGTCGAAGGCGAGCACTTTGCTGTTTGGAGTAACGTTGGCGTCGCGGTTCTTGGGCGCGTTATCGTAGATGGAGCCCCATGTGCCGAGGTCGCTCCACCCGAAGTCCACCTTCTCGACGTAAGTGTTGCTTGACTTCTCCATCACGGCATAGTCAACCGACACGTTAGGGCAAGTGCCGTAAAGTTTGTTTATGATTTCCTGCTCTTGGTTGGTGTTGTAGATGTCGCCAGCATGGTCAAAGACCTCGGCAATCTCGGGCGCGTGAGTGCGCATCGCGTTGATGATGGCATCTACGCCCCAGAAGAACATTCCCGAGTTCCAGAAAAACTCCCCGCTCTCGAGAAACACGTTGGCAAGTTCCTTGTTGGGTTTCTCGGTGAAGGTCTTAACCTTAGAGAACGCTTCATCGAAATGCTCGCCCTCTTGGATGTAGCCATATCCCGTCTCGGGGCGATTAGGCTTAATGCCAAATGTAACGATGGCATCATTTTTCTCGATGAAGTCAAACGCTTTTAGCACGCATTCGTTGAAGTCGTTTTGCCTTAGAATCAGGTGGTCGCTGGGTGCAACCATAATCTTGGCGTTAGGGTTGATGGCCTTGATGTGCCACGCCGCCCAGGCATTGCAGGGTGCAGTGTTGCGCATCACCGGCTCCAGCAGAATCTGGTTAGGCTTGATGTCGGGCAGTTGCTCTTGGATGATGCTGGAATAGCGCTCGTTGGTGAGAAGGATAATATTTTCTGTGGGGATTATATCGGCGAGCCTGTCATAAGTGAGTTGCAGCAGGCTGCGCCCTGTGCCCAGGAAGTCGATAAACTGTTTGGGCATCGCGGTGCGGCTATAGGGCCAGAACCGGCTTCCCACGCCGCCACACATTATTACGCAAAATCGGTCTTGTTTCATTGGGTTATTGTTGTGGAGTATTAGTTGTTATTATCGTTGTAGGTTTGATTTACTGTTAAGGTGACTAGTTCAAGTCGTGCACCGCTCTTCTTGGTGATGTTGACGGTGAACTGGTCTATTGTGTGCTCCTCGCCTTGGTTGGGGATTACCTCCAAGCGGTTGACGATATAGCCTGCAATGGTCTGGTAGTCATCGCTCTCGGGAAGGTCGAGGTCAAACATCTCGTTGATGCGCTCAATCTCCATGCGTCCTGAGAGTTCGTAGGTGTTCTCGCCAGTCTTGCGGGCTATGAGTTTGCGGCGGTCGTGCTCATCCTCGATGTCGCCAAATATCTCTTCCACGAGGTCTTCGAGAGTCACCATACCTGCCGTGCCGCCAAACTCATCGACCACAATCGCCATGCTCTTCTTCTCTTTGAGCAGGTTCTGCATCATCTTCTTGGCGAGCATGGTCTCGGGGCGATGATAACGGGCTTTATCTGGTCTTTCCAGTTCACGTCGGGCTTGAATAGCTCGCTCACCTGGATAAATCCCAGCACGTTGTCGATGTCGTCGTGATATACCACGAGTTTCGACAGTCCCGATTTAGTGAACAGCTTGCTCAATTCTTCGCGGCTGGTCTCGGCGATGTCAACACCTACAATCTCGTTGCGCGGTATCATGCAGTCGCGCAGACGTGTATCGCTGAAGTCGAGAGCGTTCTCAAAAATCTTCACCTCGCGTTCTACTTCCTTGTTCTCGTCCTCGCTCTTGTCGATGTTTTCTTGAAGATAGTCATCGAGCTCGCCCACCGAGATAAGCCTTATCTCGTTTTTCTCGTTCTTGATGCCAAAGAGGCGCATAAGGATGCCCGACAGCCAAGAGGTGAACTGTGAGATAGGGTAGAGTAGCAGATAGAGGAACAGCAGCGGTACGGCAAAAACGCGCAGTGAGCGGTTTGGATTTATGCGGAAGATGTTTTTAGGCAGGAACTCACTCATCACCACTACGATGGCAGTGGAGATGAGAGTCTGCACGAGCAGTACCAATGCATCATTGTTGCCGAGCCACCCCTCAAGGGGCTCCTTTAGCAACCACGCGATGCCAATACCATAGACCACATGCACGATGTTGTTGCCAACGAGCATTGTGGAGATAAATGTCTCGCGGTGAGCGTAGAAAATATTGAGAATTTGACTCACTAGACCGCCCTTCTTGATGTCGATCTCGGTCTTCACTTTGTTAGACGACACAAAAGCGATTTCCATTCCCGAGAAGAATCCCGCGAGCACAAGCGCCGAAATGGTGAGAATGAGATATGGAGTAAACTGTTCCACTTTCTATAGTTAATAGTTCATAGTTAATAGTTCATAGTTGAGCTTCGCCAACTGATAACTTAAAAACCTCACTTTAGTTAAATGTCGGGAAACGGGTGTCATTGACGGGAACTATTGCCTGCACGCGATTGACCTTGTAGGTGGTAATCTTTTCGTTTGACACATAACCATACCCCTCAAGTATCTTATCTTGTGCCTGCATTCTGATGAACGAGTCGCTGTAGTATTTGCTGGCTTTACGGTCCCAGAACATCTGGTTGGTCTCTATCTTGCTGCCATCTTTGCTGGTGATGGTAACCATGCTGTTGAGGCTCCACAGGGCCTTTGCTTCGTCGTAGTAGGCCGAGTCGCAAGTGATTTCACTGCCATTCTTGTCGTGGATGGTGATGTTGCCGGTAAGGTTGAGCATGCGTGTGTTGCGGTCGTAGTGCGCTGAGTCGCATTTCATCGACATATTCACATTAAAGGTCTGTTTGTCAAGCTCCTCGGCGATAAGCCCGTCGGGGAACACCCAGTGCGGATGTTCCTGCTCCTCATAGGCAAGCCATGTCTTGGTAGTGATGCGGTATTTTGTCTGCCCTGAATCGCTGAGCAGAGTCTGCACGTTGCGTGAGACCATGGTGGGCAGTTTTGATGCGTCGATTTGTTGGTTGGCGGCGATACCGCCATCATCCTTGCAGCCCGAGGCTATCAAGATGATAATTATGATTGCAATAACAAAAAAATATCTACTTTCTTTCATTATTAATTATCGAGAACGTGAACAGGAACGTGATCGTGAACGGATTCCTTAGTCCTTTGTCCTCCTTTATCCTTAATCCTTAGTCCTTTTTACTTCTTTTTTTACCTAATCTTGTTCTTCCAGAACCACATCTCATTGAAGTTGACGCTTACGGTGATGTTGAGGTAGTCTTCCTTGATGAGGTTGGTGGGGGTAGTGTAGCGATGGCGCCATTCCACACCCAGGTTGACGAGGGTCTTATTGCCCGCCAATGCTGGGAACGAGAATCCCAGTCCCACACCATAGTCCTTCACATTGTTGCCGTTCACGTTCATGTAATCGTTGTTGTAGAACGCTCCCACACGGTAGGTCATACGGTTTAGGTAATTGCCGCGTGGGTTGGGCAAATAGGACATTCCTGCCGACACTTTCCAGCGGTCGTTCCACTTGGTTTGGGGTGCCTCAAAGTAATCAATGGGAGTGTATTTGGCTTTGGACCATTGCTGATAGGTATAGTCTATCTCAAAATTCAAGCGGTTGTCGTAAGTGTAGCTCACACCGGCGCCAAAGGTGTTGGGCAGCTCGTAATTGCCCTTCATCGAAATATTGGCAATAGTGTCATATACGATTATTCTGTTGCCATTCTTGTCAGTAATGACATCTTGGTTGATGTCGGCCATCCTGCCCATCGCAGTGCCGTGCAGCGATTTCTTGGGTTGGTAGGTGAGGCCAATCACAACCTTATTCTTTCGTGACAAATTGAATGCATACTGCAATCCTGCACGCATATTCCAGTCTCTTACTTCCAGGTCACGGGTGAACTGTGTGTTGGAGAAGGATGCTACGCTTGTGGTGTTGGTGGTAGTACCAAAGAGATATGAGAAATTGGCACCTATTGACAGGCCCTTAAATGGCTGGTATCCCACGCCGGCGAAGATCTCAGAGAGGCCTCCAGCGCCAATGCGTGTGTCTGTGCCATTGGTGATGTCACCACCAAAGCTGTAGCCCACACTAGAGAATGGCACTAAACCGATGGCGCCACCAAGATTCTTGGCGAGACGGAATTCCATGGTGATGTAGTCGAGACCACCGCCCAGGCTGTAGCCGCTGTTGTTGCCTTCTTTTGACCAGCAGTTGGTCAAGTCAATGCCCATGTCCCACAAGAATGTGAGGGAATCGACCTGTGAATAGCTGGCGGGGTTCATCACGTTGATTTGTCGTCCGTTTTGCATAGCGATACCCACGCCACCCATAGCGCGCTGGATGCCAGTGGCGTTATCGCTGAGGACGCCGTAGCCTAATTTTGAGTAGGGAGTTGTTGATGATTGTGCCATTGCGGGCATGTGGCATGCTGCCACAAGCACCATTGTTGATATGATGTATTTAAATATTTTCATTACTAGATAATGTTGTTTTTCTACCAAAATGCAAAGTTAGTAAATACTATTCAATAAACGTGGTTTTCTACATTTTTTAGCATTACTCTTCGTCCTTTTCAGCTTTTTTGTCTTTGGTGAGTTTGGATAGCATCAGGGTGGCATAGATTTGCAGCACAGCGCCGGCAAGTAGGAAGGCCACCCAGCTGCGTTGCATGTCGGGGTAAGACGAGAAACGGCAATAGGCTGCTATGCAATACACAATGCCCGCCCACACGTTCATTCTTGAGAGGCGTTTGATTCTGAAATTGTCGCTAGGGCTGGGGATGAGAAACTGCGCCACCAGAGTGCCAACGGCACCGGCAGCAAGCAACCACCGTTGCCACGCTGGCATTGGGGTGATGAAGAGAGGCACAACAGCTGCTGCCAGCAACAATGTCATCGACATGCACAACAAGAAGTTGCCTATATTTTGTTTGGTGTTTTTGTTCATTTTTTTATCTAATATCAGTTTTATACACATCCTCGTTGGTGCGCTTCATGCCATACTGCTCGCGCGCCAACTTCTCGAGATTCTCCTTGTCGGTGTCGAGTTCGCGGAATTTCTTCTCATAATACATGGCAGAGTCCTCTTTGGTCTTGATTTGTGCATTGAGATTATTGATTTCTGATTTCTGCTTTGAGATTTCCATATAGTTGTATTCTCCAAAGAATAGCATCATAAGGATAAATGCCAAGAAAATCAGAAATGGCAAGTTGAGCCACAGAGGTAGCCACTTTGGTCGCTTGATTTTTATATTCATTTCGTTCTCGTTTTTACTCGTAAAATTAGAGTGCGAAATTAGTAATAATTCCTAATATCTGCAATAATAATCACACGTTTAACAAATATTTAAAAGTAACAAGAAAACTATGCCCAGCGAAGTGGCTAACTAGCAGGCGCAACTTGCGGCAAACTAGCTTGCGGCAAACTCAAGATTCCTCTAGTAACCCTGGTCTCAGTTTCTTGGTGCGCTCCATGGCTTGCTCCATTTTCCACTCCTCAATCTTGGCAAAGTTGCCGCTGAGCAGGATCTCGGGCACCTGCCAGCCGTTGAACTCGGCAGGACGGGTATAGACAGGAGCTTCGAGCAGGTTGTCTTGGAATGAATCGCTTAGTGCGCTCTGTTCGTCGCCAATGGCGCCTGGAATGAGTCGCACCACTGCGTCGGCAATCACTGCTGCTGGGAGTTCGCCACCAGTTAGCACATAGTTGCCTATGGAGATTTCTCGTGTGATAAGGTGCTCGCGTATGCGATAGTCCACGCCCTTGTAGTGCCCACACAGGATTATGATGTTCTGCGCTAGTGAGAGCTGGTTGGCGAGTGGCTGGTCAAACATCTCGCCGTCGGGCGAGGTGAAAATCACTTCGTCGTAGTCGCGCTCGCTCTTGAGGTGCTCGATGCAGCGGAACACTGGCTCAATCTGCATCACCATGCCCGCCTCCCCGCCAAAGGGGTAGTCGTCAACCTTGCGGTGCTTGCGCAGCGACCAGTCGCGCAGGTTGTGGATGTGTATTTCTACCAGTCCCTTGTCTTGCGCGCGCTGCACAATGCTGCAGTGCAGAGGCGATTCCAGCGCCTCGGGCATCACGGTGAGTATGTCAATTCGCATCATAGCTATTTCTTGTTTTATTTGTTTTGTTGAGTGAAAACTCCCCCTCTAAGATAGAGGGGGTTGGGGGAGTATGACCAACTATATTGAATTCTCTCTTTCTTTTTCTTTCTTAAAATTGATGATAGCATTTATAATGGTTTGTGGCTGTTCAAATACTACCTTATTCTCAAAACGCAAAGTATGAATTCCATATTTTTCACGTAGAAATTTATCTCTCTCAAAGTCGTTTAATGGTTGAGTGACGTGAAAATGATAATCTCCGTCTAGTTCAATGCATAGCTTGAGTTTTGGACAATAAAAGTCTAGAATGTATTTTTCTATGCTGAATTGTCGGCGAAAACGCAGACCTTCTACTTGGTTGCATTTTAGCCAATTCCAAAGGCCTTTTTCTGCCATTGTAGAGTTGTTTCGTAATTCTCTACGCAGATACTTTAATTGCGATGTGTTTTTGAGATGCTCATGACTTTGGGTTATCATACTCCCCCTTGCCCCCTCTATCTTAGAGGGGGAACTAGTCGCCTTATGTCTTTCGCTTTGAGAACCCATTATACAGACAGATTGACATTATTTCTTCTTAGTTTTTTCTTTGTCTTTATTCACCACCTCGTCGTAGTCATATTTGTCATATACAATCCTCTTCTTGGGTTTGTACTGTGGACTGGAAATGTCGCGGGTGGCGTCATAGTACTTGGTCTTGATGCCGCCCAGGCGCAGCAGCATTACACTCACGTCGAGGCTCACGCCTTTGCGGTCAACAGCGGCGCGCATCTGCTGTACCAGCTCGGAATGCTTGGCGATGAAGGTGTCGCTACACCACACCACAAAGGGCACATCGTTGTCGCAGTGGAAGTAGTCGGGTTCGGCGCGTGTGCCGCCCTGACGCCCGCAGTGGTCGCGGAAGTCGTAAGCTTCATCACCATGGTCAGGCAGATAAACCACCACGGTGTTCTTGTCGCGCCAAATGTCGAAGATGGCTTTCATCACAGCATCGTTATAGACGGTGGAGTTATCGTAATGGGCGATATAATCTTTGACTTCTTTTGTGACATAATCCTCGTTGCGGTGGATGGAGTCGGCAGTAAACACACCGAAACCTTTGCCCCTTGGGTAGCGGTAACCAGGGTTCACATGCTGGCCCTTGAGGTGGAAGATATAGAGGTTGTGCTTGCCTGGTTGCACTTTCGAGTTCTCTTTGAAGTCGGCAACCATTTGACCGTCATACTTGAACGGTATCGACGACATCTCATCATAGCTCAACTTGGCAATTGTGTCGTTGTAGAGGAACGCGTTAACCGAGATAGTGTAGAGCTCGGTCTTCTGATATTCGCGCTGCATATCCCAAATATACACTTTGTAGCCAGCGTGGCGGAACACTGTGGGGAACATGGGGCTTTCATACCAGTATTCGTTCTTTGTCATGTCGTTGAGCGAGAAGAAGTTCTTCTGCACAGTAGAAGTGGCGTTGTAGGGGCTTATCATGTCGTTAAACACGATGAGGTTGCCACGGTCGCGCTCCCTAATCATGTAGGGCGTGGTGTTGTGCTCATAGCCATAAAGGGCTGCATGGCTCTTGATGTAGCTCTCGCCAAAGACCATAACCACATTCAGTGAGTCTTGCTCTGTTACCTCAATGGGTGTTTTATATACCTCGCGAGCCACGTCAATGGCTTGGTTCACATCGGCTTTACTAGTGCTCAAGTAGCTGAAGGAGTAAATAACACTGCTCACATTATCGAGGGCGTTAGTGCCAAAGTCGGCAACCCAGTTGCTCAGGTCTTTGGAGTGCTTGCAGGTCGCCATCCTAACATAGTTGTGGCTGTAGTATGCGCCAAAGATGATAAGTGGCAACAGCAGTACGGTCAGAAAAATCTTCATTACCTTGTTGTGAGCCACCCTTATGAACCAATCCTTGAGCCACTCGGCAAGTGCCACCACAATGATGATGGCTACCACGATGCCATAGGTGATGAGGCTTGGTGTGGCAAAGGCGTAGGTTGTGATGAACTCGCTCGCCTCGCTCTCGTTGGTCTCGGCGAGGAGGGTAAATAGGCGTGCGCCAATGCCCATCTCAAAGTTCAGATTCACAAAGATATAAGTCGCCTCAAGCAAGATTACAAGGAAGTAGATAATGCTCTTATACACCATCTTGATGGGACGCTTCTTGCACAGGTAAAGCCCCAGCGTCAAGATATAGCTCACGAAAGTGCCAAGTGCTAGGCAGCGCAGGCCGTGATCCCAGTGGTTGCCATCGATATAGAAGCAGCCCACAAGGTAACCAAACGTCACCCCGCAGTTGATGAACCACATTACAAGGAAGAAGTTGAAGTCCTCGATAATGGGCTTCATCACCCACTTCGCGGCCTTCAAAAGCCAATTCCAAAATGCCTTTATCTTTTCTTTATATTTCATTGATTATATTACCCTTTCTAAAAAATGCGATTAAGCGAGACAAGGTTGAGCTTGCTCAAGACCTTGTGAGCGTGAGCATTTTATCCAAAAATCGTGCAAAATTAGTTCAAACCGAGCGAAATACAAAATGAAAAGCGAAATTTTTCATTTTTATTGCAATAAAAGTCTCGGCAAGTAATTTATCCCACTAAAAGTTGTCAAAATAAGTGTATTAGTGGCATGAAATCGCCGATTTAATGAGATTGTTTTCTGTTAAAACAAAAAACTCCCTCAAATAATTCTTTTGTTAAGCGAAAATGCTTACCTTTGCGCCGAATTTTGAAAACTACATTTTTACACAATTATATTATTAACTAAAACATTTCAAAACTATGCCAAGAAGTTTATCAGGAAGAAATTTCTTGAAGTTATTAGACTTCACCACCGAAGAGATTCAGTATTTACTTGAGCTTTCTAAAGATTTCAAGCGTCTAAAACGTACAGGCACTCCCCACAAGTACCTCAGTGGCAAGAACATCGTGCTCTTGTTTGAGAAGACCTCGACTCGCACTCGCTGCTCGTTTGAGGTAGCAGGCAATGACCTGGGTATGGGCGTTACTTACCTTGATCCCGCATCGTCGCAGATGGGCAACAAGGAGTCGCTCGAAGACACTGCTAAGGTGCTTGGCCGCATGTTCGACGGTATCGAGTATCGTGGCTTTGACCAGAACATCGTTGAGGACCTGGGCCGCTATGCTGGCGTTCCCGTTTGGAACGGTCTTACTACCGAGTTCCACCCCACTCAGATGCTCGCCGACGTGCTCACTATCGAGGAGAACTTTGGTCGCTACAAAGGCCTGAAGATGGTCTTCATGGGTGATGCCCGCAACAATGTTGCCAACTCTCTGATGGTGGTTTCGGCAAAATTAGGTATCAACTTCGTTGCTTGCGGTCCTAAGGACAACATGCCCGACGAGAAACTCGTTGCCACCTGCCGCGAGATTGCCAAGGAGAACGGCTGCACAATCACTCTCACCGACGACGTTAAGGAAGGCACCAAGAATGCCGACGTTATCTACACCGACATCTGGGTATCGATGGGTGAGGCTGCTGAACTCTGGGAGAAGCGCATCAAATTGCTAAGCCCCTATCAGGTTAACGACGAGGTGATGGCCAACGCTAACCCCGAGGCTATCTTCCTGCACTGCCTGCCTTCATTCCACGACCTTGAGACTTCTATCGGTCGCGAAATTCACGAGAAGTTTGGCTTGAAGGAGATGGAGGTTACCGATAAGGTATTCCGCAGCCCACAATCTAAGGTGTTTGATGAGGCCGAGAACCGCATGCACACCATCAAGGCTGTGATGTACGCAACTCTGAAGTAATTACCACAGATATGAGCAAACGTCTTGTAATAGCCTTGGGCGGTAACGCTCTTGGCAAGACTCCTCAGGAGCAACTCGAGCTGGTAAAAGGCACAGCCTCGACCATCGTCGACCTCGTTGAGGAAGGATATGACGTAGTGATTGGTCACGGCAACGGGCCACAGGTGGGAATGGTGAACCTGGCATTCGAGTACAGCGCCAACAACGGCGGCGGCACTCCTGCCATGCCTTTCCCCGAGTGCGGCGCCATGACACAAGGTTATATCGGTTATCACCTGCAGCAGGCAGTGGAGCGCGAACTCGCACGCCGAGGCATCAACAAGCCCTGTGCCGCTGTGGTGACTCAGGTGGTTGTTGACCAGAACGACGCTGCTTTCCAGAATCCCACAAAGCCCGTGGGCATGTTCTACAGCAAGGAAGACGCCGACCGCATAGTAGCCGAGACTGGCTACACCTTTGTTGAGGACGCTGGCCGTGGCTACCGTCGCGTAGTTCCCTCGCCAATCCCCGTGAAGATTGTGGAGCTTCCCATCGTGGAGCAACTCGTGAGTCTGCACAGCGTAGTCATCACCGTGGGTGGTGGCGGCATTCCCGTCATGGAGAAAGGTCCTGGTGACTATGAGGGTGTGGCAGCAGTTATCGACAAGGACCGCGCTAGCGCTAAGCTCGCGCTCGACCTTAATGCCGATATGCTCGTCATCCTCACCGCAGTGGAGAAGGTGTCAATCAACTTCAACAAGCCTGACCAGAAGGATCTCGACCGCATGACAATCGCCGAGGCACGTCAGTACATCGCCGAAGGCCACTTCGCGCCTGGCAGCATGCTGCCTAAGGTGGAGTCGTGCATCAGCTTCGTGGAGAATACCACTGGTGGAACTGCCCTCATCACCTCGCTCGACAAAGCCCGCGAGGCCCTCAAAGGCAACACCGGCACAATCCTCGTGAAAGAGTAAAACAAACTCTATAACACCTATCAATCAGGGCGAGCATCATGCGTTTTGCTCGCCCTGTTTTTCACATAAATGACAATGTGTCAATGGCAAATCTTACGATGAAGAATATAACAGATAGACTTAGCTCTGCAGTAAGAGTTCTCATGCGACCTGTGTTGCGTGAGTTCAACTTTTTCCTTGCGGTGTGGCTTATAAATAGCAGTGCCACATTAGTCTATCTCGTGGGATGCTTTTACCAGCCACACTATAATGCTTGGGTGGCGGTAAGATGTTTGGCGCTTGGCACATTTATAGCATATTTACTTGCCCTCATTCTGCACCTGCTGCGCCCACGATGGGCGCGCATCACTTATAAGGCATTGTGCTACACTGTCTTGCTGATCCTGGAGGTGGTTTATGTCTTTATTGCTCTCAACTTCAACATGACGCTTGGTCCTAGAGTACTGATACTCCTTGCTGAGACCAATGCGCAGGAGTCAGCGGAATTTATCAAGACCTATTTCTTGAGCGTCATGAGTCAGTGGGCTTACGTCGTCGACGTGGTAATATTTGCAGCAGTTACCGCGCTCGAGTGGCAAAGAATGCGGGTAAACAAATTTGCCTGCTCCAAGAGACCTAAAATAATTATCGCAGCACTGATTTTGCCGCTAATGCTTTATGGCGCTTGTCTGTCGCACAATTATGTGAAACTTGCTCTTTGCAAACACTCCAAAGACCTCAACCATTGGGAACAGGGCTTCAGTGTTAATGCCTTCGACCATGTTACAGGCACTATCTATTCACTCTGTTATATCAATGTGGGCGAGGCAGATATAAATCAGGCTATTGAGGTGACACGAGCTGTTGCCACTACTCCAGTTTCAGTCTCAGAACCTGATTCTCTCAATGTGGTGCTGGTGCTTGGTGAGAGCTACATCAAGAGTCACTGCGCCCTCTATGGTTATGAACACAACACTACTCCTCATATGATTGCAGAGCGTGAAAAGGGGAACCTTATCGTCTTCACCGACATGATCGCACCCTACAACAACACTTACCAAGTTCAAAAGAACTTCTTTTCGCTCAACGACATGTCAAAGGGCGAGATGTGGTATGAGAAGCCCATTTTCCCCGCTGTGTTCAAGCACGCCGGATTTAAGGTTTTTTTCTGGGACAACCAACGAAACTATGCCAATAAGGAACTTTTTACCATTACCGTCAATGCCTTCATCTACAACGACATCATCAAAAGCCTAAGCTATAATGAGATATCAACTGGAAAAATGGATTATGACGGCAACCTGATAACAAATTTCCAAAACGCATCAAAAGTGCCACCTGGAAAATACAACCTTTACATATTCCACCTCATGGGCCAGCATGTGCACCCGCAGGGAAGATACCCTGAGGGAAAAGGATTTGACGTGTTCAATGCCGATTCTGTGAAACGCAACGACTCTTATCTCGACAAAGACAAACGCACTTATATCGCCCAGTACGATAATGCAACCTATTACAATGATGCAGTGATGAAACGCATTTTCGATATGTGGCGCTATAAGAACACGGTGGTGGTGTATTTCCCTGACCATGGCGATGAAGCTTACGACTATCGAGACCATTGCGGACGCCACACGGTCACCGACCCCGACGCCAAGCTGCTGCATTGCCAAAACGATGTGCCATTCATAGTCTGGTGCAGTGATTACTATATTGCTCACCATCAAGAATTATACTACCAACTCAAAGTCGCCGCCACCCGACAGGGAATGATACAAGATGCCAACCAACTGCTCCTGCGACTTGCTGGAATCAACACTCCCTACTACCAGCCGCAGCACGACATCTCCAGTCCATACTATAAGCCGCAGCCACGCATTGTCTATGACAAGTATGACTACGACAAAATAGTTAGATAGGGGAAATAATACTCTCTTCAGCCTCCTATTGGGCTTGGGCACTTTCTTGCTTGGTCATGAAGGCTTCCATCAGTTTTTGACTCTCTATCATAATCTCTTCGGTGATACCTGGAGTCTCTTGACGGAATTTCTTAGAAATAGGCTGGTTTGAGAGTTCGGTAAGATGCTTGATGTCGTCAATAGTAAAGTACTTAGAATAAATCTTCGTCATAAATTCTGGAAGAGCCTCATAAAGCTGATCAAGCTTGGGTTGAGCATCTGAATCTTCCATATACTGAGCAAAAACAGGTTTCATCTGTTCCATTTGCTTGCCATATTCTTCTGCCTCTAAATATTTCTTCATAGCATCTCGGAATTCGCTCGACACAGAGACCTTGGCATTTGGGCTGGCGGAGCCAGAAACAAATGCCTGACTCTCTTGCATAATCTCTTGATTCATTGTAGGCTGCAACTGAGTCACCTTCTTGAAGATTGAATCTTTATTCAACTCTGTGAGTTTTTTTATCTCTTCCACACTGAAATGCTTGGAATAGATGCCTGCAACCACTTGAGGCATTTTGGCCTTCATCTCATCAACCAACTCCTGGTTCTCATACCCCACCTGGCTGAAATAGGCCGTAAGCATTGTTTCGAGTCTACCTTGATAATCCATAGCCTCGAGAAGCTCTTTCATCGATGCGTCAAATTCCTTAGCATTAGCAATAGAATCTTTACTCTTTGCCTCCGACTTAGAGGCACCATCTTGCGAGCAACCTGTAAAGGTGAGGGCGAAAACAACCATCACTAGCAAGAATAAATTTTTCATGTAAGTGCTCATCATCATAGTTTGTTTTATTCTGAGATTTTAATTTCTAAAGACAAAAGTAGAGATAATCTTTTATATGGGCAAAACAATAAGGGATTTTTTGCAGCAACCACAAAAAACAAAAATCCGACAACCGTTGATTTTCAACCGATTATCGGACTTTACAGTGCCCAAGAAAGGACTCGAACCTTCACGCCTCGCGGCACACGCACCTGAAACGTGCGCGTCTACCAATTCCGCCACTTGGGCTTTTTGAATAAAAATGCTTTCGCTCGGAAGACATTGCGTAAGCGTAGCCTTCTCTCGCTTAATCGCATTTTTGCGGTTGCAAAGGTAGTTATTTTTTTTTAACTGACAATAGATTTTGTGATTTTTTTCTCAAATCATCATCAAATTGCCTATTAATGAGCGTTATCAGTCCATAAAACGTCATTCCTTTTCTTCAAAGAGTTTATCGATTTGAACCTTCAGGTGAGATGGCAGCGGCGGAATGTTGTGGGCCTTCTCATATCGCAGCAGGTCCTCATATGACTTGTCTACATCATTTTCCTTGCGAGTCTGTTTGAACTCTTTCTTATCAATGTAAGCTGTCTCGGTGACATAGGATTCAAGAATGAGGATGTACTCATTCCCCGACCTACTTGATCTGCCTTTGGAAATCTGCTGCATCATCACTAAATCGCCTATCGATGAGTATCCATCTTCATCCATGCGATAAACCTCAAAGTAGCTGGTCTCTTTTTCTTCTTGTCTTTTAGCAAGTTCATCCTCCTTTTTCTCTTTCTTTTTTTCGTTTTTCTCTTTAGCTATGTCTAGATGTCTGTTGAAGAGCCAATGATTAAAAGTCGTGGTTCTCGTGCCTTCTTGTTTGTCCTCATCGATATAGCCCAGTATTGATACAGAGTCACTTATCACTTTGCGACCGTTGGAGTCGGTCGAGATGTTTAAACCAGCCCAATCGCCCTTGTTGCTAGTGACGAGAGCATAGGTCGAATTTTTTTGAATCTTGCATCGGTCCTCTATTTTGCCTCCAGCAATTGTGTTTATTAAGAATTTAAGCAGGCCTGTAAAAGCTTTTGAAATGCTCTTTGATTTGGTTTTTATCTTTTGATTAGCATACTCATAGGTGTTGTCAATGACACCAGCTCTGTAGTAGAGGGGACCTTCTTCGTCAATATAAGTGAGACGGTAGTAGGTTTGCACATAGAGCAGTTCTTTTGGCCTTACAGCCACATCGGGAAGGGAGTAACTTATCTCCTCCATTGTCACCACCCCGTTGGTCAAGTCGGCAACATTAACTGTAATGGGTTTGTAGGCGACATGCGAGAAGCAAATCACATTGTTGCCCTTGGTGTCCTGGAGCAAGCCATCGACACTGGTAGTGCCAATGAGTGTACCTTGTTCGGTAGTTGCTGTAGCATAAGCCACAGGCACGCCATCGGTGTCTATCACGGTTATTGACTGGGCACATACCTCAATAGCAAATCCTATCACTATCATTAAAAACAATAATATAATTTTTCTCATAAACGATTAATTGTTAATGTGTTTTTTAAAACGATATTCCAATAATTCTTTTTTTTCATCTTGCAAAAATAAGTATTATCTTTGACTTGCAATAAATTTCAAATTGAAAAACAGTATTTTTTGCCTTAAACTTCATTTTTTTGCCCCCAATATTAGTGCCATTGACCCGAAAAGCAGTATCTTTGCAGATTATTTCTACTGTTGTGCGCAACGTGCGCATAGAGCGGAAATTTCTCACTATATTAAACATGAACGAAAACAACAATATAAAAAAGAAACAAGACGAGGAGTCAATTATCAATCAAGCGGCTACTGAGGAATACCGCTATGGCTTTGTGAGCGACTTTGAGACCGATGTTATACCCAAGGGACTCAACGAGGACGTGGTGCGACGCATCAGCCAGCTCAAGAACGAGCCCGAATGGCTGCTGGAATTCCGACTCAAGGCGTTCCGCCACTGGCAGACGATGACGCTGCCCAAGTGGGGAAAGGTGAACATGCCCGACATCGATTTTCAGGCTATCAGCTACTATGCCGCACCTCAAACCAAGACTAGCGACAAGAAGGAGATAGACCCCGAGTTGAAGAAGACCTTCGACAAACTGGGCATCCCACTCGAGGAGCAGAAGCGCTTGAGCGGAATGGCGGTTGATGCAGTGGTCGACAGCGTGAGCGTTCACACTAGCTACCGTGAGCGACTAGCTGAACTGGGAGTGATCTTCTGCTCGATAAGCGAAGCGGTAAAAGACTATCCCGATCTTGTGAAGAAATATATGGGTTCTGTAGTTCCCTACACCGACAACTTCTTTGCTGCACTGAACTCGGCAGTGTTCAGCGACGGCTCGTTTGTATACATCCCTAAGGGCGTGCGTTGTCCCATGGAACTGTCGAGCTATTTCCGCATCAACGCGGCGCAGACGGGCCAGTTTGAGCGCACTCTCATCGTTGCCGACGACGACAGTTATGTGAGTTACCTTGAGGGCTGCACGGCACCTATGCGCGACGAGAATCAGCTGCATGCTGCCATCGTCGAGATTATCGTCGAGGAGCGTGCCGAAGTGAAATATAGCACCGTGCAGAATTGGTACCCAGGCGACAAGGACGGCAAGGGTGGCATCTACAACCTTGTGACCAAGCGTGGCATATGCCGTGGCGACCACTCCAAACTGTCGTGGACTCAGGTAGAGACAGGCAGCGCCATCACATGGAAATACCCCAGCACCATTCTTAAGGGCAACAACACCGTGGGAGAGTTTTACAGCGTGGCGCTCACTCGCAACTACCAAATGGCCGACACCGGCACCAAGATGATTCACCTGGGTAAGAACTCGCGCTCCACAATCGTAAGCAAGGGCATCAGTGCAGGGCATAGCGAGAACAGCTATCGTGGCATGGTGAAAGTGGCGCCTAATGCCACCAACTGCCGCAATTACACACAGTGCGACAGCTTGCTGCTGAGCGACACAAGCGGCGCTCACACCTTCCCAGTCATCGAGGTGGGCAACGACTCGAGCATCGTCGAGCACGAGGCCACCACGAGCAAGATCAATGAGGACCAGATTTTCTACTGCAACCAGCGAGGCATCAGCACCGAGGACGCAGTTGGACTCATCGTCAACGGCTACGCCCGCGATGTGATGAGGAAGCTCCCGATGGAGTTCGCCGTCGAGGCCCAGCGCCTCCTAAGCGTCTCCCTCGAAGGCAGCGTGGGATAAAGTTAATGCACAATGCATAATTCATAATTCATAATGCTCAATTATATTAATTAGATAATCTAGAATCTATAGAACTTCTAGAACCAACATAAAAAACAATGCTAAAAATCAAAGATTTACATGCCTCGATTGAGGGCAAGGAGATATTAAAGGGAGTGAATCTCACCGTTAAGCCGGGTGAGGTGCACGCTATCATGGGACCTAATGGCAGCGGAAAGAGCACACTCAGCGCGGTGCTTACTGGTAATCCCGCCTACACCGTCACTGGCGGCGAGGTGGAATTCTACGGCAAAAACTTGCTCGAGTTCAGCCCCGAAGACCGCGCCCATGAGGGCATATTCCTGAGTTTCCAATACCCAGTGGAGATTCCCGGCGTGTTGATGAGCAACTTTATGCGCACCGCTATTAACGAGAAGCGCAAATATCAAGGTCTAGAGCCTATGAGCGCAACTGACTTCCTCAAACTCATGCGAGAGAAGCGCGCCATTGTTGATCTGGACAACAAACTCGCCTCTCGTGCCGTGAACGAGGGATTCTCGGGCGGTGAGAAGAAGCGCAACGAGATTTTCCAGATGGCAATGCTTGAGCCACGACTGTCAATCCTTGACGAGACCGACAGCGGCCTTGATATCGATGCCCTGCGCACTGTTGCCAATGGTGTGAATCGCCTTAAGAGCAATGAGAACGCCACCATCGTCATCACCCACTACCAGCGTCTGCTTGACTACATCAAGCCCGACCAGGTGCATGTGCTCTATAAAGGTCGCATCGTCATGACTGGTGGACCAGAACTGGCTTTGGAACTTGAGGAGAAAGGTTACGACTGGATCAAGGAACAAGTTGACAACAACCAACTATGAACAATTCGCTAAAGCAATATATCGACTTGCACGACGAGAATTTGGAGGCCATCAACGCCCACTCGGCACCGCAGCTCATTGGCTTAAGGGATGAGGCTCGCCAAGTGCTCGAGAATGCCGTGCTGCCTCGCAAGGGCAGCGACGACTATGAGGCTACCGACCTCAACGCGGCGCTGGCACCCGACTATGGCGTGAACATCAACCACGTGGACCTGTCGCGCGAGTCGACCACTAAGTTCCGCTGTGAGGTGCCAAACTTGAGCACCTGTCTCTACTATGTGTTTAACGACACCTTCCGCCGTAGCGCAACTGCTGGTCAGAGCGGCGACCCTGCTAGCGTGGAGTCGTTCCAAGCGACCAAGCACCCCGAAGTGCTGGCAAAACACTATGGCACCGTGGCCCGTCTAGAAAACACCTGCACAGCCCTAAACACTATGTTGGCACAGGACGGCGTACTCATCTATGTGCCTAAAGGTGTGGCAACTACCAAACCCATTCAGTTGATTAATGTGTTTGATGCCAACGCACGCCTTATGGCAGTGCGTCGTGTGCTCATTGTCCTTGAGGATGACGCTAAGGCTAAGGTGCTCGTGTGCGACCACACCAAGGGCGACCAGCAGTACCTAAGCCTTGAGACGGTGGAAATCGTCGTGGGTCGCAACGCGCAGCTCGACTACTACCACATGGAGGAGAGCGATGAGCACACCACCCGCCTATCGCAACTTTGGGTTCGCCAAGAGGAGGGCAGCAACGTGCTTATTGATGGCATCACCTTAACCAACGGTTACACACGCAATGACTACCACATCGACGTTGATGGTCAGCACTGCGATACTCACTTGTTGGGTATGGCGATTGCCACGGGTGAGCAGCACGTTGACAACCACACGCTTATCAACCACAACGCGCCTCGTTGCCAAAGCAATGAGATGTTTAAATACGTGCTCAACGACAACTCTGTGGGTGCCTTCGCCGGCAAGATTCTTGTCAAGCCCGACTGCCCCAAGATTGACGCTTATCAGGGCAACCGCAACATAGTGGCGGCTCCCACTGCGCGTATGTACACAAAGCCTCAGCTTGAAATATACACCGATGACGTGAAATGTTCGCATGGCGCAACCGTGGGTCAGCTCGATCAAGAGGCATTGTTCTATATGCAGACGCGCGGCATCTCGCTGCCTGTAGCGCAAAAACTGCTCATGCAAGCCTTTATGAGTGACGTTATTGATGGCGTGCGCCTCGACACCCTCCGCGACCGCCTGCGCCACCTAGTGGAAATGCGCCTAAGCGGCGATTCAATGATTTGTGAAAGCTGCGAATTGAAGAGGTGATAAGATTTGCACAATATTGACCTTTTAGAAAACTAGCTAAACGGCAAAACTGATAACTCTATACAATGAACATTTACCAAATACGCGACCAGTTCCCAATTTTGGGGAGGAAAATCGAGGGCAAGCCGTTGGTGTATCTCGATAATGCCGCCACGTCGCAGTCTCCGCGCTGCGTGGTAGAAACCATCAACGACATGTACTACAACCACAAGTCGAACGTGCATCGTGGAGTGCACACCATATCGCAAGAGGCCACCAATATTATGGAGGCTACACGCGAGAAAGTGCGCCAGTTCATCAACGCCAAATCGACGAGTGAGATAGTCTTCACCCGTGGTACCACCGAGGCCATCAATCTTGTGGCGTCGTCCTATGGCGACAGCCTCTACACAGGCGACGAGATTATCCTCACCGTCATGGAGCACCACAGCAACATCGTGCCCTGGCAACTGCTCCAGCGCAACAAGCGCCTCAAGATTCATGTGGTGCCCATCGATAGCAAAGGCAACCTCGATATGAACGCCTACGAAGACCTATTCACCGAGAACATACGCTTCGTGGCAGTCGCTCATGTGTCGAATGTGCTGGGTACTATCAACCCCGTGAAGCAGATTGTGCAGATTGCACATAAATACGGCGTGCCAGTGCTCATCGACGGTGCTCAGGCGGCTCCGCACATGAAAATCGACGTGCAGGACCTCGATGCCGATTTCTACTGCTTCTCAAGCCACAAGATGTATGGTCCCGCAGGTATTGGCGTTCTTTACGGAAAAGAGAAATACCTTTCACGCATGGTGCCATATCAGGGTGGCGGCGAGATGATTGGCAATGTGTCGTTCGAGAAGACGACGTTTGCCGACCTGCCGTTCAAGTTTGAAGCGGGAACGCCCGATTTTGTAGGCATTGCAGCCTTTGGTGCCGCTATTGACTATATCAACACAATAGGCCTCGACAACATTGCTAGCCATGAACAGCTGTTGCTCGATGCTGCAACTAGCCAACTCATGGAGATTGAGGGAATGCGCATTTTTGGTACCAGCGACAACAAGGAGGGCGTGATTTCCTTCCTTGTGGGCGACATCAACAGTTATGACATGGGACTGTTGCTCGACAAACTCGGAATTGCCGTGCGCACTGGCCACCACTGTGCCCAGCCACTGATGAAACGCCTGGGCGTGACAGGCACCGTGCGCGCATCCTTCGCCCTTTACAACACCCTTGAAGAAGTCACCGCCTTTACTCAAGCCGTAGCCCGCGTAGCTAAGATGTTCTAATCAATGCATAATGATGAAGGAATAATTCCTTTCTCCGACGTATCCGACCTGTCTGACTCGTCCGATAAAAACAACACATTATGACCCACGAAGAATACTCAATCGCTATCGCTAGCTTATCCGATGTGATTGAGAAGATTAAGCGTTCGGCGCATGAACTGCATGATAGCGTAAACCAGACCTACGATAAGGTGCATCCCTACGGCTTCCACCTCGATATGGTGGTGGATGCTGTGTATAACTACGGCCACGAGGTGTGCGCCAGCGAGAGCGACATATTGCCATTATTCTTCGGCACCTATTACCACGACAGCATTGAGGACGCTAGGCTCACCTATAATGATGTCATGGAAATAGCTTTACAATTCATGAGTCAAGACCAGGCGTTCATGGCGGCAGAGATTGCTTATGCCCTCACCAACGACAAAGGCCGCACCCGCGCTGAGAGGGCCGGGGAGAAGTACTATCAGGGCATTCGCGAGACACCTTATGCTCCCTTTGTCAAACTCTCCGATAGATTGGCAAATATCACTTACTCTTTCACCCACACCAACGAGGCCAACGCCCACATGAAAACAGTCTATAGCAATGAACTCCCGCATTTCCTTGAAGCAATAAATCCCAAATCCGATGACTCACGCTTTAGCCTTCCACAAGCGATGATAGATAAAATAATACATTTCGTAAATGACTAAATAACAAAAAAGGTGCCATTTGATTGGCACCTTTTTTAGTTCATTTTACTCTTTAAATTCCTTTCAAAAGAATTACGTGTCAAGTGTAGCGTAGGTTGCGTTCTCCTCAATGAACTTGCGGCGGGGGGCAACCTCTTCGCCCATCAGCATGGAGAAGATGCGGTCGGCCTCAGCGGCATCGCTGATGTTCACGCGCTTGAGGAGTCGGCTTTCGGGATCCATGGTCGTCTCACGAAGCTGTTCTGGATTCATCTCACCAAGACCTTTGAATCGCTGTACGCGCACGTTCTTCTCTTCGCCACCAGCATATTTGTCGATGAACTGGCGCACTTGCATATCGTCCCAGCAATATTCCTGGATATTGCCCTTGATGGCACGATACAGCGGAGGAGTGGCGATGTAGAGGTATCCGTTGTCGATGATAGGACGCATGCGGCGGTAGAAGAATGTCATCAGCAGAGTTGCGATGTGCGCGCCATCGACGTCGGCATCGGTCATGATGATGATGCGGTGGTAGCGCAGCTTCGACAGGTTAGCCTCCTTAGGATCATCCTCGGTGCCGATGGTAACACCAAGAGCGCGGAAAATGTTTACTACCGATTCGCTTTCAAACACCTTGTGGTCCATTGCCTTCTCAACATTGAGAATCTTACCGCGCAACGGCATAATTGCCTGATAGGTGCGGTCGCGGCCCTGCTTTGCCGAACCACCAGCCGAGTCTCCCTCGACGAGGAAGAGCTCGCACAATGCTGGATCTTTGCAAGAGCAGTCAGCGAGTTTGCCGGGCAGTCCGCCACCTGCCAGTGGCGACTTGCGTTGCACTTTGGCGCGTGCAGTCTCGGCGGCATGGCGGGCAGTGGCAGCGAGAATAATCTTCTCAACGATAGCCTTTGCCTGCGATGGATGCTCCTCAAGATACACGTTCAGCGCCTCGCGCAGACTGGTCTCCACAGCGCCAATAACCTCGGTGTTGCCAAGTTTGGTCTTAGTCTGTCCCTCAAACTGTGGCTCAAGCACCTTGACCGAAATCACTGCTGTGAGGCCCTGACGGAAGTCCTCGGGCTTAATCTCCACCTTCACCTTCTCGAGCATCTTGCTGTCCTCGGCATATTTCTTCAATGTTGAGCCAAGTCCGCGGCGGAAACCAGTGAGGTGTGTACCACCCTCAATGGTGTTGATGTTATTGACAAACGAATAGATGTTCTCGTTAAACGAAGTGTTGTAGGTCATCGCTACCTCAACGGGGATATCGCCCTTGCTGGTGTTGATGTGAATCACATCGTCGATAAGCGACTCCTTGGTGGCATCGATGTAGCGCACAAACTCGTCAAGACCTGTGCTGCTGAAGAACTCCTCGCTGTGAGGATTGCCTTCCTCGTCTTTATCACGGAGGTCGGTGAGAATGAGTCTCACGCCAGCGTTAAGGAATGCCAAGTCGCGCAAGCGAGTGGCGAGAATGCGGTACTCATAGACGGTGGTCTGAGTGAAAATGGTGGCATCGGGATGAAACTTAACGGTAGTGCCATGCTCATCGCCGCAGTCGCCAATAATGTTCACCTCGCTAGTGGGCTTGCCGTAGGCATACTCCTGGCAATAAATCTTGCCGCCGCGGCGTACCTCAGCGCGCAGATAGTCGCTCAACGCATTAACGCAGCTCACACCCACGCCATGCAGACCGCCCGACACCTTGTAGGAGCCTTTGTCGAACTTACCACCAGCATGAAGCACGGTCATTACGACCTCAAGAGCCGATTTCTTAAGCTTTTCGTGCTCATCTACAGGGATACCACGACCGTTGTCTTTCACAATAATAGAATTGTCCTCGCAGATGGTGACATTAATGGTGTCGCAGAAACCTGCGAGTGCCTCGTCGATGGAGTTGTCAACCACCTCGCTTACAAGGTGGTGCAAACCCTTGACACTGGTGTCGCCAATATACATAGCAGGACGTTTGCGCACTGCTTCAAGGCCCTCGAGCACCTGAATATTATGCGCCGAATACTTTTTTTCTTCTTGCTGTTCTCTAATTTCTTCGCTTGTCATATATCTACAAATTTTTCTTTTCCTGAATAATCAGCAAATCTCCAACGTAAACTCCCGTTTTTCAGGAACTTACAAGTGCCTCACAGGACCCGTTTTGAGACTTGCGCTAAAAACATACAAAATTACAAAAAAATGCGTACCTGGCATAATATTTAAATCATAAAAAAAGTGAATATTTTGCCCATTTTTCCACATAATTTCTATTTTTGCACTATGATGAAATTGAGGGGCATAATTCTGCTGGTTTTGGTATTGTGTGGCGCAGTTTTTTTTGCTTGTGCCAACGATTATTTTGCGCATCTCGACAAGTTGATTTCAGAGCACGACTCACGCATCGCAAGCAAGAAAACGGCTATAGACAAAATCAGGAAGTCGCTGCCAGAGCACGCAACTGATGCTGCCACGCTCAGAAAAGAGTATGACATCAATACTGCCCTTTACAAGGAGTATCTTGAGTTTCAGAACGACTCAGCACAGAAATATGCTCGCCGCAATATCGAGATTGCGAAGTCACTTGGTGACAGTTCTAAAGTTATCGACAGTCGCCTCAACCTGACGCACCTGCTCAACAAGGCCTACCTGCTCGATGAAGCCGAATCATTAGTCCACGACATCGACACCACCAGTATGAGTAAGGAGCAGAAGCTGTTTTATTTCAAAATCCTCTCAGATATGTGTATGTTCAGGATGGAATTTAACAAGGGCAGCAGCTACGAGGCTCTCTACCAGGAGAAACTCACCGACTATCGCCTGAAAATCTCCACCCTGTCGGAGCCTGGCAGCGAGCGCAAAATGCTATATCACGCCAACTACCTAAACGACATCGGCAAGACACAAGAGGCCATCGCCCTACTAGAAGAAATGCTTAAGGACTACCAGAGCGGCGATCGCACCTTTTCGGTAATTACAAGCAGCTTAGCGTTCTACTACAGCATTCTGGGTGACCGTGAGAAGCAAAAACAGCTGCTGGCCATGAGTGCTGCCAGCGACATAGAAGGCTGTATAATGGAGAACTCGGCACTTAGGCAGCTAGCCGACATCCTCTTCGATGAGGGAGATGTCGACCGAGCCTACCGGTATATCAACATCAGCGTGTCGGACGCTAACTTCTACGGCACTCGTCTGCGAAACGTGCAGGCGTCGCAGCTAGTGCCGCGCATTATCAAGGCCTATCAGGAGAAACAAGAGAAGAACTACCGCAATATGCGCAATTTCATTATTGCGCTGAGTGTGCTGGCGCTTTTGCTCATAGCAGGTGTCGTTGCCCTCACCATGCTCTACAAGCGCTATCGACGCCTTAGCGAGAGCCGCAAACGCATAAACGAGAAACTAGAGAGCACTAACCAGCAGCTCCAGGAGCGCGACAAGATCAAGGAGCAGTACTTGGGGCGTTTCCTCACCTTCAGCAGTTCGCTTATCGACAAAAACGAAGTACAGCGCAAGGCCTTGAATCGCCTGGCAATGGAGAACAAAGATAAAGAACTGAAATCGCAGCTCAAGAGTCCGCACTTCGAATACGAGAACGCCAAACTTTTCTACCAGAATTTTGATTCTGCATTCCTAAATATCTATCCCAATTTCATCGAGGCAGTAAACAGACTCATGGAGCAGGGCCAGCAAATCGAACCTAAAGAAGGCGAACAGCTCTCCCGCGAATTGCGCATCCTCGCACTTATCCGCCTTGGCATCACCGACAACAAAGAGATTGCCAGCATCCTGCGGGCATCTATCGCTACAGTCTATACCTATCGCTCTCGCCTAAAAGCTCGCGCAATCAATAAAGACACCTTCGAAGACGACATAAAGCGCATTCAGGCAATGTCGTAAGGTGAAATTGCAGTTGTGGCCTGATTACTCGGCACTATCAAAAGATTTCAGGCAGAATCATTGATTGTAATGAATTTTGTTGTAATTTTGGCGCAAATTAATATATTCTAAAACCAACAAATATGAAAAAGATTATATTATCGCTTTTGGCAATGGTAGCCGTGTTTGGAACAATGAGGGGGCAATCTAGTACTATAGAATTCAACAATGTCAATACTGATAAATGTCATGTTGACACTATTGAAATTTCGCTGGATAGTCTTTTGAAAGGATTTCATAGTTTAGAGATATTGGGATTACCTCAAAGCCTACCTGAAGATGGTGGTACAAATATTCTATGCGATAGTCATTACGATTCTTATATCAGCAATGGTTTAAATCCTGATGATAATCCTCCTGTATCAATGTACCTTACTGATAATTATTATTATAATTGGCATGATATTGCTATTGCCATCTCAAAATTATTAAAAAAGAATGGCATGTATGAATATGGAGTTGACAGGCTTCTATGTATCTGTTCAATGATTGACCCATTAAAAACGCTTAATTGTGAACAAGGTGACACATTATATTTTATTGAAAGTATAGACCTTCAAGAAACATTTTATTTGCGCTTTTGGGTCAATTCGAATATTTCCAAGAAGCAATGTTATCAAACAGAATGGACAAAAACACACTCACCAATACTTAATGAATATACATCTTCATTAGTAGATTACCAGGACAAGCTCATTCTGAAGTGGAATAAAGACAGATTAATAGAAGAATCAAACTTCATCAACAAATGGTTCCCTACTATAAATAAACTTCCCACAAGGAGTGTTTTCAGGATAATTCTTAAAGAAAGAACTAGATTTATAATTGATTTTTTTAAGTATGATGGCTACATAACTCTAGAAAAAGATTATATTGAAGATTATAAACAGGACTATGTGCCATTTCCAGAAATACCATCTCAGTATATTCATTAATTCAATATATTACAGGTTTTATTGCTTTTAACATGAAAAACTGCGGCAAATAGTCGCAGTTTTTTTGTTTTCTATAGTGTGACAATCTTAATAAATTTGCCACAAATAAAATTTGGCTTCAATGTGTAGCGCCTAAGGCCGTAAGAATTATGATTCTGCGTTCCTAAATATCTATCCAAATTTCATCGAGGCAGTAAATAGACTCATGGAGCAGGGCCAGCAAATCGAACCAAAAGAAGACGAACAGCTCACCCGCGAGTTGCGCATTCTCGCCCTTATCCGCATCGGCATCACGTTGCGGACCTAAAGAAAAAATGCAGCCCGTTAGGACTGCATTCATTGAGTTGTAAGCCTTATTAGTTGTCTTGCGTTTTCTTGATGTACATATATTTTGGGTAGCGGCCGAGTACGAAGAGGGTAACCGGGCAGAGCCAGATCTCGCGCTCAAAGCCTGGCAGATCATTGACGGTGTAGAAGGAACCGCCTGTGAGTGAATGCTCGCCTTGCACGAGTTCGGCATAGCCTGGCAAATCCTTGCGCTTGCTGCTTGGAATGACATCAACACATGTAGTCTTGCCGTCATCACTCAAAAAGTCACACAGCTTGTCGGCACCAGCCACCATCAGCAGATTGTGGTGGTCAAATGGCCAGTTGGGGAAATCGACATACCAGAGTCCGTCATCCTCGTTATTGAACTTGAGGTGATATTCACTTTGCTGGCCAAACACGCTATTGGCAATAGTTTGCGCACCATTTAATAAATTGCTGATTGAATAAGTCATAATCTTGTTATTTAAAAAAGGTAATATTGAAAAAGTGAAGAGAGGAGAGAGATGAGCTAGTTTAAAATTACATCTTCAGACCGAGAATTTTCCAGAACTCGGCTGGCAATGACACGTTCTCGAGGTTGATGCAGCATTTGAACAGGGGTGCCACGTCATTGATGTCGTGTCTGGCAATGCCGCACCCCACTCGAGTAACAAGGAATCGCATCTCGGGATGCTGGTCGGCAAATTGAGCGAAGCGTTGCACGGCTTCGGCCATCTGCTCAATAGGACAAGTGGTTGGGATGGCATAGCTCTTGCCTTGCAGGCCCTCACCTTGTCCCCAAACTGCGCCGAAGCGTGCCATTGCATCACCTGCTGCCCCACCGCTGTGGAAACCCTGAGGATTGCTGCCAAAGACGAAGATCTCACCTTCATGCAAGTCGTAGATTTGGTCAGGAGTAACGCGGTTCTCGTAATACTCGCTTGCCATTTGGCGCTTGCGCCTAATCCATTCCTCCCTTGATTTTCCGCTTCTTTGACGCATTTCCATGTCCATTTTGCGGAAGTAGTTGCGCTTTGCCGAGCTCTCACGATCCCAGGAGCTTCTCACACCTCTTATGTCATGGCTGAACTCAATCACATTGTTGATTGAAAGATTGAAGCTCACGCCCTTCACGTCGTGGTTACTTCCCATGTAGGAGAACGACCAACCCTCTTGCGTGAGTTTCTCGATAAACTCCTTAAGGGCGGCACCGGTCCACTCTTGCGAAGCATTCTCATAGCCGTCGGTGAGCACTGTCACAACCGCGTTGGCATCATCATCGTCCTTGATGAAGTTATACAACTCGGTGATTGACTGTCCCATGGCGTCATAGAGTGGGGTACAACCGCTTGGGTTATAGTTGTTGAAATCCTCAACTTCGGCAATTGGTTTGCGATTGTACAAGGTGCGTACTGGCTCGGAATAATTGTTGGTGTCAAAAGTGACCAAGGTGAGGAAATGTTCCTGGGTGTCGGCAAACTCCTGCTGTGCTCGACGAATGGAGTTGATAGTCTCGTTCACTCCCGATTGTGTGGCCTCTTTGAGGCTGCTCATAGAGCCGCTCTCATCAACGATGATTAGGTTGTAAATGCGTGCTTTCTTTGCGATGTTCTCTGAATTGTTCATCTCTTGCTGGTTTTGGTTTGTGTTTTCGCTGTTCATCTCTGTTTGATTTTTGGATGGTTCATTACTCTTATTGGTTCTCTCATTGTTTTCGCCACTGTTACTAGTGGTTTCTTCGCTGGCATTAATGCAAATTAGTTTCTTGAAAAAGTTAGATAAAATCATGTTAGTTTTATTGTTTTGAAATATGGTGTGTAATTTTTACACAACAAAATTAGTGTGTAAATTTTACATGACAAAATATTTTACGTGTAAATATTACACATTTAATATCTTTTAACATAAACACTATCAAAAACGGTTGTTTTCGACAGGTTGAACAAAAATGAAATCTGTTTAGGATAAATGGATATTTCCTTTATTAGTTTTTCATATCTCGTTTCGCTGCAATAAATATACAAAATGCGTGCCAAAGGTCCAAAAGCCCAGAAATCTGCCATTTTGTTCGAATTTATGATTTTGATTATGCCAACTGACATAATAGTTTAATTACCTATGTTATAAGAATTTAGTTTTTTAAATGGTTTTGATTTTGAATTGAGGGTGTTTATTTGCCTTATATAATGTGATAATTTTGCAGAGCATAATCGCAACATTTTCATTAACCAAATAAACACAACACAAAATGAAGAAACACTTATTCTTATTTCTTGTGGCTATGGTGATGCTCGGTTGGAGCAGCGCTCAGGCTCAAGATGTGGTGGAGGTGACTTCTACCTCCACACAAGTGACACAGGACTTCGATGCCATGTGGGATGCTACAGCTGGCGAAGCCCTGCTCGACATGCCTCAAGGGTGGCGAGTAGACCGCAACATGACGGCGGCTCGCACTGTGGGCAGTTTCGCAAGTGCCTCTACCTCTGTTATGTACACTGGCGGCACTAGCCTTGCCAGCAATGCCAAGAACGGCACCTGGAACTTCCTCTCTAGCAGCGTGACTGGCGACTGCTCGGTAGGCGGTCTTTCTACCACCGTTGACAACGGCACCCGCTGTATCAACGTAATGACCTGTGTGAAGAATGCAGGCGACGAACCAGTGAGCAAACTTACCATTGGCTACGACATCGAAAAATACCGCAACGGTGATAACGCCGCTGGCTTTGCCGTGCAGCTCTACACCTCGACCGATGGCACCAACTGGACCAGCGCGGGTGATGATTTCTACACCTATTTCGCTCCCGATGCCGCCACTCAAGGCGCCGAAGTTGTGCCTATCAGCACTACCGCCGTCAATGGCAAGCAGCTTAAGGTGAGCATCGCTGCTGGCGAACAGCTCTATCTTGCCTGGAACATCAGCGTGGCAAGTGGCTCGAGTCCCAACAAGGCGATGGGCCTATCTATAGATAATGTGGTAATCGACGCCACATTTGCCTCGCAAGATCAGAGCGCTTATATCTATGTGGAAGATATGACAAAATGGAGCAGCCTCTACATGGACGGCTCGCTTCCTGAGAGCAGCGCTGTGGTTAACGGCGTAAATTATAAGGTGTGGGCTATTGACATGGATGGCGCAGAACGCACACTCACCTTCAGCGACGGAGGCAGCAACAACCAGACTATTAGCATCATTGCCAACCGCGACTACTATCTGTGCTTAACAAAAACCGAAATTACCGAAATCGAAGATCCCGAGAACTACACTGGTTGGGTTGATCCAAGCCGTCCGCCATTCGTGGCTTCGGGTATCTATCTGCGCGGTGAGGTCAACAGTTGGGGAGCAGTCGCCGACTGGGAATTCAGCGATGAGGGCGATGGAGTTTACACCCTCTACGACAAGACTCTGAGCGGTGCCTTCAAGGTTGCCGACGCCAACTGGAGCAGCGCCTGCAACTATGGCAGTAACGGCACTTCGGCAATGATTGACACACCCTATGCCCTCGTGCTTGGCATTAACGACAATATCTCTTGTGGTGGCAACACCTACGTCTGCAAGAAGATAATCCTCACCATTGCTGACGGCAACGCAACCTTGCTCCTTCAAAGCGATGACGATGAGACAGGTCTCACATCGGTATATGTGATTGGCGACAATAACGGCTGGAATTATATGGATACCAGCGGTGAACTCCAACTCACTGAGAACAATATCTTCACCGGCCAGGTGACAATGCCTGCTGGCGAGGATGGATTCAGCCACTGGCGCATCTATCAGCGATTGGGCATGGTAGGCGTGTGGGGCGCAGAGAGCGATCTTACTGGCGACAACACCAGCGGAACGCTCATCAAGGGTAGCACCGGCAAGGTTTCGACCGCTGCAGGCACCTACGACGTGACCTTCAACCTCAGTACTGGCGAGTACAGCCTCGTGAAATCGGCTTCTACTCCCACCACGATGACTCTGCAACCTGCCGATGTGGTACTCGTTCCTGAGTTGCCCGAGGAGGTTAAAGTGTTGTCGCTCAACAACAGCCTTATCTATTACAACGACCAAGACGCAGTATTCAATGACATCGCTGCCGCTATGGGCAAGAACGCTAACTGGACCAAGCACACCCTGCTCGGCAAGTCGCTCCAGACACATTGGGAGGAGGGCGACGGAATCGCCGAGGATGGCAATCCTGGTGCCAAGATGCTCGTGCGCAGCGAGGCCTGGAGCCACATCATCTTGCAAGAGCAGAGTTCGCTCCCACGCACCAATATTGAGGCCTTCCGTGCCAACGTGAAACGCTGGGTTGATTACATTCGCGAATACTGTCCCAATCCTAATGCCATCGTTATTGTGCCTATCAACTGGGCTTACAGTGGAGACTGGGCAAACTATACCGCTTTCAACAGCACATTTGTGAAGAACTATCAAGACGTTGCTCTTGACTTGGGCGTGACTCTCTGCCCTGTTGGAGTTGCTTACCAAGCAGTCTATGATGCTGAGGGCGCTGATGGCACCAACACTTGGTTCCTTGATGACCGCCATCCAACCCTCAAGGCCACCTATATGGCTGCCGCGATGGAATATGGCCTTATCTTTGGCGAAGATCCTGCCTCAATCACCTACGCTCCAAGCGACCTGAGCGCTAGTGATGCTGCAAGTATGCGCACCTATGCTAGCAACGCCCTTAACGGCTTCACCAACTATGTTGACCACACTGCAGGGCAAGTGCATTACAAGGTGACCGTTCGCGACCAATATGGCATGGAGGTAGAGCCTGCCGACCCAGTGGTAATGACACTGAGCGACGGTGGCAACATTGATGAGAACCTCGTCTTCACCAGCAACGGCACTAACGGCACATTCAGCGTAAACGCCACTACTGGCAATTTCAGCGCCGACGCCACCGTTAAAGTTGCCGCTGCCGAGACCGAAGTGGTGGTTTTTCCCGCAATCGAACTCAATGAGGAAAATCTCGGCGCAAGCGAGAACTTCGATGCAATGGGCGACGCTGCCACCGCAACTTTGCCCGAGGCTTGGCGCATCGACCGCCAAATCACCGCTCCACGCACCGTTGGACGCTTCGACATGGCCGACACACAGACTATGTACAGCGGCGGCGTGAACCTAGCCAGCAATGCCAAGAACGGAACATGGAACTTTGGTGCCGACGATACCAGCGACCGTGCCCCTGGCGGCATTTCTACAGGTGTTGCCGATGCAACCCGCTGCGTGAACGTTTATGCTCACCTGCTCAACACCGGCAAGAAGAATATCGAGAATGTGAACGTTGCCTACAACGTGGAGAAATACCGCAAAGGCTCTAACGCAGCTGGCTTTGCAGTTCAACTCTACTACTCGATTGACGGCCGCAACTGGACAAGCGCTGGCGACAAGTTCCGCACCTATTTCGCTCCCGACAGCGAGACAGCAGGTTATGCCAGTGTGCCTGGCGAGACAGTGGCAGTGAGCGACGTGCTCGACGTACCCATTTCTCGTGGCTGCGACCTCTACCTGGCTTGGAACATCACCGTGGCAAGCGGCGACGCTGCCAATGCGGCTATGGCGATTGGTATCGACGACTTCAGCATCAGTGGCGAACTCCCCACAATACCCGCCGCTAAGCACTACATCTACGTTGACGACCAAACTGGTTGGGACGCATTGGGACTCTATGCTTGGGGTGACAGCGAACTCTTCGGCGCATGGCCTGGCGAGGCAAGTGTTGGTGAGGTAGATATCGATGATAACAGGACAACTTACAAAGTGTTCCTGCTCAACACCGAGGGAGGTAACTACCATCTTATCTTCAACAACTGGAATAACGGCAAGCAGCTGCCCGACTATGACATCGTTGCCGACCGCGACTACTATTTCCGCATCAATGAGACTTCGGTCACCGAGGTTGACGTGACAACGATAATAGAGAACGTGGTCGACAGCAAGAAAGTCATCACCATTAGTGGTAATGTAGCCTGCTTTCCGGGAATGATTGAGGTTTACAACATCAACGGCCAGAAGTTGGCAGCAGGCAGCAACGCTGTGGGACTTGACCAATTCTCACGCGGCATCTACATTATCCGTGCAACCGACGGCAAGCAAGTAAGCACCCTCAAAGTGGCAAGATAGCACAATCTCTTCATCCATAAAAACACACAACTAAAAAGCCCCCGCGTAGCAATGCAGCTGCGCGGGGGACTTTGTAATGTTTTCAGAAAGATGTGCTTACTTCACAATCACTTAATCACAACTTTCTTTCCGTTGTGGATGTAGATGCCAGGAACGCTAGGCATGCTGTTGAACTTAACGCCCATGAGGTTGTAGTAAGCGTTGTCGTTCTTAGTGCCAACACCAACAGTGGTGATAGCCTCAGGATCATTCTTGATGATATTCATCCAGAGAATATAATAACCACCGAGAGATTCTTCTTTAGTTGTATAATCAACATAGACTGTAATAGTGTAATTTCCGGCATTATCAACCTTGAAGTTTGCATCGCCCAAAAGATAGATTTCGTTTATGCCATCGTTGATTATCTCATCATTGATGAGGAAGTAGCCAACGTTGTTTTCGTCAATGCCACCAAACCACTTCCAGCCTTCACCGTAAGGAGTGATAATCTTGAACTCGGCACCAGCTTCAAGTTCTACTGTGCCTACATGACTGTGATTATCGTCATCCGCAACGAGTTCTACCATGCCTTCCTCTTGGCTCCAGCCATTGAATGTGCCAACAACATACATCTCCTCAAATGTAGGATCTTCATTCTCTTCGGGCATAGTCATGGTGTAACTAATTTCGGTAACAGGAAGCTCAACATTAGTGCCGCAGCCGAGTGAGGCGGTTGAATTGGGCCAATCAGTACCTTGAGCATACTCAAGGAAACTGCTGTTGTTGTTGGTGTAGAGCATAGCCTTGCTGCTTATGCCAGAGGTGTAGAATGGAGCATAGTCGCTGCCAGTTGTGCAGTTGTCATCATCCTCTGCATCAAACACCATGGTCACAAGCAGACTCTTGCCTGGTGTGAAAGCGAAATCCACCGGGAACTCGAGAATAACGTCTTCACCATAGTTTTCCAATAGGTCAATGTCTATCTCTGTCTCTGCCAATGGCTCACCGAACTCAAAGAATTGTTTTATTCCTTGATCATTTTTGGCGAACTCTGTGGCGTCGGTCTCCTGAAGATAAACCTTCACGTTGCGGGAAATTTCCTCAAACGACTCACTATAGAATTTGAACTTCAGGCCAGTGATCTTCACATTCTCCTTGCCTTCCATATCGGCGAGCAAGTCGGGTGTGTAAATCATCTGACAGCCAGTGTGAGCCAAGTAGAAGTTGGTAGGTGCCATGTCAAAGTAGGAGCCATTGTAGGCGGAAGCTCCGTCCCAGTCGCCCACATTGATTGTGCCTTCAATCTGTGCCTGGGCACTGAATGCCAATGCAGCAATCGCTGCGAGAATCATGTAAAATTTCTTCATAATAAAAACTGATTAAATGGTTAATAAATAACTGTATTTTTTTCAAGAAGTATAATTGTCGGTAATTGTCGTCTAACAAATATACTCGTTGCAAAGTTACAATTAACAAAACTGTTCTGCAAGAAAAATGCATGTATTCTTACTTTTTGCAAACGTCTGATTATTTGACAGATACAATCAGGCAAAATGTACCTTTCAATTTTTTGGCACAAAATCTTCATCAATTCTCCGAAAATTGAGCAAAAACACCATTGCTTTTAGCCGTTTTTTTACTATTGTTTCCTTAATATATTATCATCTATCTTCGACCTAACACAAGCGCTCTTAGAAATACTAAGTAAGAACACGATGCAAAATTACTGCTTCGGCCAACTGCCGGCAATCGCCAAAAATAGGTAATTTTACATAATGCACTAATAGTTGCTTGTGGTTTTTACAAATTATCTATTATACTTGAAACTTGAGCCGCCGAGGAACTCTCGCATAATGCTTGTGGGAGGTATTTCCTTGTCATCTACGGGGATGAAGTAGTGGATGAACTTGAGCAGTCGGTGCGCCTCGGAATATTCAGGACAGTTCTTGGGTACCGTGGAGAGGATTAGCTCGGCATGTGGTCGCAACACGGCAAACTCAATGTTGAGCGCTGAGTTGAACATCATGTCGGCATTCTCTTGATAAGGTGTAATCCATTTTTCCTCCGATGTGCACACGTTCTTCCAGTGACTGATGGTCTCAGTAGCACTGAAAGCTCCCTTGTTGTAGTCGCGGATGATGCGGCGGAGCAAGCGGTTGTCGCTGGTTGGTACCCAGTTGTGGTCGTCGAGCGAGATGCTGGTAAGGGTGGAGATAAACACCTTAAACTTCTTGCTGTCGGGGATGCGCGCGGTGAGCATGGGGTTCAGGGCATGGATACCCTCGATAATAAGCACGGTGTCGTTCTTGAGTTTGAGCTTCTTGCCGTTATACTCCCTTTTTCCGGTCACGAAGTTGAACTCTGGAATCTCAACGCGCTCACCACTCATAAGCTTCATCAAGTGGTCTTCAAGCAATTCGCAATCCACGGCCCTGATATTGTCGAAGTCGTAGTCGCCATTGGGCAGCAGCGGAGTGTCTTCGCGGTTTACGAAATAATCATCAGTAGAGAACGACATCGGGCGCAGTCCGCATGCCAGCAGCTGGATTGACAGACGTTTGCAGAACGTGGTCTTTCCCGAACTTGAAGGACCTGTGATAAGCACGAGGCGGATGGGATTCTCCTTGTCGCGGAAGCGTCGGTTGATTTCCTCTGCAATCTGCACAATCTTTTTCTCTTGTAACGCCTCGCTCACCTGAATGAGCTCAGAGGCATAGCCGTTAAGAATAGCCTTATTAACGTCGCCAGCGTTAGACTGCCGCATAATCACATCCCAGTGCACTTTCTCGGCAAACATCTCGAAGGTGTGTGGCATGTCACGCATAGGCGACAGCTGTGTGGGGTTCTCCCAGTCTGGAACACGCAGCAGCAAGCCGTCTTTATACCTAATTACATCCCAAACTTTCAGATATCCAGCCGATGGAACGAGTGGTCCATAGAAATAGTCGGCAGTATCCTCCAGTGTGAAGTAGTCGCTGTAGATTTGTCCGCTCGACTCAAGTAGTTTCACCTTGTCGGCAAAGCCTCGCTCGGCAAACACCTTGATGGCTTCTTCGGTGGTCGCCTCATGACGGTGGAACACCATGTCGTTGTCAACAATCTCGTGCATGCGAGCTCTGATGCGCTCAACGTCCTCATCGGTCACCGGTTCACCATTCTTCTTCCTGAGGTTGCAGTAGTAACCGCCCGAGATTGGGTGCTCAATAAAGAGTTTGCTGCCTGGGCAGGTGTCGCTGGTCGCCTTATAGAGCACGAAGCACAACGAGCGCACATAAACTCTGAAGCCAGAGCCTCGGCGCGCGTCCATAAACTCCACGTCGCGATTCTGGAACAGCCTGAATTTCAGGCCTTGTGAGGCATTGTTCACCTTTGCCGAAACCACAGGGTACTGGAACTGCAGGTCATCGGCAAACGCCTTGTAAACGTCAAGCAGAGATGTTCCCTCCGGAAATTCTCTAACTACATTGTTGTTTTTGCATCTGATCTGTAACATTTTGGGAGTATTTTATTGAGTTATAGAATCAATTACTTTCAGTTTTTTTCCATCAACAGTGAAGAGGATGTTGTAGTGGGCGAACCGCATACCGTAAACTTTTGTTGGGTCATCGTGGTAGTGCGGTCGAGGATCGAGTGCCAGTGTGTGCCGCAGCGCTTCGAGCTGCTGGGGCGTGAAATGCTGAGCAACGTCATCAGGAATCTCCACATCGAGTTGTTGCCAGTCGTTCTTGTCGACAAAGCCGCAGCGGGCTTCGGGATAGGCGTCGGCATATGCGATATATGGCTTGATGTCGTAGATGGGTGTGCCATCCATCAAGTCGGCGCCACTCACATGGATTACAGGGCCTTGTGGAGTATTAAACTCCACTCGCTCCAGTTTCACCGCCGATAGGCCAAGACGGTTGTGGCGATAAGGCGAGCGCGTGGCGAAGACACCAATGCGGGTGTTGCCTCCGAGCCGAGGCGGTCGCACTGTGGGCGATGTGGCAGCGTGCTTGTTGGCCGAAAATTCCCAAATGAGCCAGATGTAGTCAAACTCGTCAAGCTCCCTGACGCTGTCGGGGTTACGGAACTGCGGCTCAAACACGATAGTCCCCTCCAGAGCGCTCACAATCCCACTTTGGCGCGGAATACCAAACTTCTCCTTAAACGGCGAGTGGAATGTGGCGATGGGGGTGATTTCCATAATGCTCAGCTATTTATACGTTGGTGTTGTAAAATCTCAAAAGCTTTCTCCAGGATTGTGTCTCTGCCCTGTGCCATATCGGATTCTGTCATATCGACCTTGACGTCGGGCTCCACACCAAATTCCGTGAGTTTTCCGTCGGGACCAGTGATTGGAGCTGCCGAGAAGCGTATGCTCCAGCCGTTTGGCAGTTCACTGGTGAAGGGCAGGCCGCATCCACCTCCTGTGACGTCGCCCACCACAGTGACATTAGGCAGCGACTTCATGATGGAGACGAAATTGTTGGTAGCGCTGAACGAGCCTCGATTGGCTAGCACCACAATAGGCTTGTTGTAATGCACTCGTCCCCGCGCTGGCTCGAAATAGTATTCAAACGGCTCGGAGAACTCATCATGTCCCTTGCCCGTCTTATGCTGAATGGCACCGGCATAAATGCGCTCGTCGATAAAGCGCCCCACCAGCGTCTCGACGTTAGTGAGATACCCACCGCCGTTGTTGCGCACGTCGATAATCAATCCGTCGCTAGTGGCCAGGTCGTTAAGTATCACATCAAGGTTGCCTTCGCCAATGCCGTTAGAGAAGTCGCCATAATACATATAGGCGTAGTTGTTAGTCAGGATTTGATATTTGATGCCCGAAGCACTATGATAGTTGAAGTTCAGGTAATACTCATCAATAAGGCGCTCATCGTAGTTGACTGGATATTGCTCCCACACCCAATCGCGCGACACGTCGTAGGGCGAAACCAGGTTAACATGTCCGTCCTGCAGTTCCTTGAGCATCTCGCTGCACAGTTCAAAGAGTTCGTGGTAAGTGATATCTTTAGATATCCTGCTGCGATAGCGTGTGCGCACCTCCTGCCAGTCGATGTCTTTGTAGGCGAAAAAGCAGTAATGCTCATCGAGGATTGTCCACAGAGCGTCGAAATTGCCGTAGGGATCGTTCTTCCATTCTACTTCCTCGTGGCACGCGGCGAGAGGCAGCAAAGCCACAACGAGCAATAATATGTTTAACAGTCGCTTCATTGATAAACCGATGATATTACCTTGTTGTTCAACTTATTTCTGTTCTTAGCACCTATGTTCAGGAACTCTCCGCCAAGGCCTATCACGAGGTAGTGCCCCATGTCGCGCGTGCTGATGTTGTTAATCCACGACGTGCTCACTCGGTTGCGGTAACCAATTCTGAGAATAGTGTTTCCAAAATGCAGGTCGGCCGAAAGCATGTGGTCAAGGTCGAAGCGGTTGCCCCACCAGCCAAAATGCGCCAGATTGCTGTGGTTGCCAAGATAAATCTCGTAGTAAGCCTCGTCATATTCGGGCGCGAAGAATGCTCCAACAATTGGCACTGATGCCTGATAGCGCAAGGTTATGGGCAGTTGCTTGATGTGGGTGTTGTAGATGGCTTGTCCCAAAAGCCCTACGTTCCAGTGAATGCGGGTTGATACCACATTATTGCTGTTGTTGGCGTTATATAGCACGCCACCACGAAATTGAGTGGCGCCGCCAAGTTGGAACTGAAGGCCCTGAGTGAATACATCTTTCCAGCGGTGCATCATTCCCCAGCGAGCATCCACGATGAGATTGTGCATGGTGTGGTTGCCAGCTGGATTGTGGGTATAGTCGTAGTCAACGCCAATACTTAATTGCCTTGTCCAACTCTCGGGCGCAAAGCCTGTTGCTTGCTGCGCCTCGTAGTTTAAAGACATAGCGTGGCCGCCATATTTCACTTGCGAGAGGTAGGTGTCGAGCAACGACATGTGGCCATATTGCGCCGAAAAAATGGCAGCCACAGGCCGCAAAGGTTTCTCGTCACTTTCCTGCGACATCGCGCACTGCCAGCCACACGCCATTATAAGCATGAAAAACAAAAGCCGTATGTCAACCTTGCGTGTCATTTCAGTTATCAGTTATTATCGTCTTCAAAAAGCCTAGTCTGACCTGTGAGCTTGTCGAGGACTTCCTGTTGGCTGATGTCGTCGTTGAGTTCCTCGCCTCCTTCGGCAGCAGGTTCTTCGCCTTCTTCCTGAAGATCTTCCTCCACGATGCGTGGCTCAAGTTCAGTAACTGTCTTAACGTTGTAGTTGGTGAGTCGTTTGCCTTTGGCATGGAAACTCTTGACAGCGATAAATTCCTCGCCGTCAACTATCATGTTCTCACGGAAACTGTCGTCGCCGCCAAACTTGACCTCAAAGCGAGGATATTTCTCGTTGGTGAGGAGGATGAGCGTTGATTCGGGGTTATCGCCTATCATGCGCTGCTTCTTGTTGCTGTCCTCGAGTGTGAAGCGCTTTAGATAGACATATCCCTGGTCGGCATCGTTGAGAATTGCGGTCCACACCATGCCTGCGTCATATTTCATAATGCGCATGATGCCCTCCTCGTAGTGGTTGGTCGCCTCGCTGGTGGTGGTGTAGAAGTCGCCATTGTTGGTTATCACAAGCACGCGGTCATCGCCGGCAAACTTGCCAAGCGAGATGCCGTGGCCCTCATAGTTGAGACGCAGGATGTCCTGGTCGAACCAAACCTCGCGGTCGCCCAAGGTTGAGCGTCCTTGCTCTTTGAGAGTGATGCGATGTATATCGTTCTTAGTCACCATGTTGCCTCGAGCAGTGCGCCCCTTGATGGCCAGGTCGGCTAAGTCAACGTCAAACTGCAGTACCCTGAGGTGTTTCTTGGGCTTGAGGGTGATGCGTAGCACCTCGGCCTCGCCGTTAGGGTTGACAGTGAACCAAACCACTTTTGACCCAGGCTTGCCCTGTGTGATGTCATATTCCTTGTCGCGTGTGACACCTGTCACGGCAAAACGTTTCATGTAGGTAGTGCCTCCACGACCGTCGGTATAGAGGGCATTGAAGATGGTGCGTGTGTCGTTGCGCTTGTACACAGCGAGGTGCATCACGTTCTTGCCCACATAAATCTTCTCGGCGACTTTGATGACCTTGTACTTGCCGTCCTTGTAGAAGATGATGATGTCGTCGATGTCGCTGCAGTTGCACACGAACTCGTCCTTCTTGAGCGAGGTGCCGATAAAGCCCTCCTGACGGTTTATGTAGAGTTTCTCGTTGGCCTCAGCCACCTTGCTGGCGACGATGGTGTCGAAGTCGCGAATGGTGGTCTTGCGTGGATGCAGGTGACCATATTTCTTCTTCAGGTTCTCATACCAGTTGATGGTGTGCTCCACGAGGTGCGCGAGTTTGTAGTCAATGTCGGCGAGTCGCTCATTGAGCATGGCGATGTAGTTGTCGGCCTTGTCGCTGTTGAACTTGACGATGCGCTTCATCTTGATTTCCATCAGGCGCAGGATGTCGTCGCGTGTGATGGCACGATAGAACTGGGGTTTGAAAGGCTCCAACCGCTTGTCGATGTGGTTAACTGCAGCGTCCTCATCCTTGGCCTGCTCATAGCCTCGGTCTTTATAGATGCGTTCTTCGATGAAGATTTTCTCGAGTGAGGCAAAGAACAGCGACTCCATTGTGTCGAGACGCTGTATCTCGAGTTCGCGTCGCAGAATATCCTTGGTGTGGTCCACGCTGAACTGCAGCAGGTGGGTGGCGGTAAGGAACTGCGGTTTCTCGTCCTTGATGACGCAGATGTTTGGCGAAATGCTGGTCTCGCAGTCGCTGAAGGCGTAGAGCGCGTCAATCGCCTTGTCGCTCGACGTGCCAGGCTGCAGGGTGACGATAATCTCGGCTGTGGAGGAAGTGTTGTCCTCAACCTTCTTAATCTTGATTTTACCCTTCTCGGCAGCGCGCAGGATGGAGTCGATGAGTGTGCTAGTGGTCTTGCCATAGGGCAAATCCTTGACAAGAAGAGTTTTGTTGTCAACCTTCTCAATCTTGGTGCGCACCCTAACGCTGCCTCCGCGCTCGCCGTCGCGGTAGTTGTTCACGTCAACGTATCCGCCGGTGGGGAAGTCGGGATAGAGCTGGAATTCCTCGCCTTTAAGATAGGCTACGGCAGCGTCGAGAATCTCGTTGAAGTTGTGAGGCAGAATCTTGCACGACAGGCCCACTGCGATACCCTCGGCACCTTGCGCCAGCAGCAACGGGAACTTCACGGGAAGAGTGATGGGCTCGCGATTGCGGCCGTCGTAGCTCATGGTCCAGTCGGTGACCTTGTTGTCGAAGGCAACCTCGAGGGCAAACTCGCTAAGTCTTGCCTCGATGTAACGAGGGGCTGCAGCGCCGTCGCCAGTAAGGATATTGCCCCAGTTTCCCTGAGTGTCGATAAGCAGTTCCTTCTGTCCTAGTTGCACCAATGCGTCGCCAATGGAGGCATCGCCGTGAGGATGATAGTGCATAGTGTCGCCCACGATACCGGCAACCTTGGTGTAATGGCCGTCATCGCTCTCTTTCATCACGTGGAGAATGCGGCGTTGCACGGGCTTGAGGCCGTCCTCAATGTGCGGGATGGCACGCTCCAAGATCACATAGCTGGCATAGTCGATAAACCAGTTCTCATACATTCCCGCGAGGCGCAACTTCTTGTCCTTAAGATTACCCGACGTGGGGCGAGAAGGGCGAGGCTGTGATGCTGCAGACTCACTCGACTCAACGGGAGCGCTTGACTCAAGGGAAGAATCTCTAGACTCATTAGACTGATTTAACTCCTTTGACTCATTAACTTCCTCGGGTATGTTATTATCGTCGTTCATATCTTGTTTTGTGGCTTTTCTTGAAATGATGATTCGCAACAGTAGCAATTAATCGGCAAAATTAGTGCAAACCTAGTGAAAAACCAAATTTATTTGAGTTTTTCCGAGGTGCCGCCTAATTTATCCAAAATTAATCATTTTTGCTGAAATATCCACGAGAAAAAGTGAAAAACGAGCTTAAAATTTGAAATAAAGTAGTAAAAAATGAGTAGAAGGTTAAAGAACATTCAGGCAGAATATAGAAACGAATTAGAACTATTTTTTATGTAAATATTGATTTTTAAAATAAAATGACTAATTTTGTGTGCAAACTAATAAAGTCAGTAAAATCATTAACTAAATTTTTCGCATTTATGAAAAAGATACTACTAATTGTATTGTCGTTGACAACTTTCAGTGTATCGCTGCGAGCGACAGTCAATGGCGATGTTAACGGTGACGGCAATGTGACAAGTGTTGACGTTACTGCGCTTTATAACTATCTTCTAGATGGCGACAGCAGCGCGATAGTAAATGGCGATGTGGATGGCGATGGATTTATCACCAGCGCCGATGTCACCTATGTATATAACATTCTGCTCGGCAGCTTGCAGCCCGAATTTGCTCACGTTTATATCCTTGGCGAGGTAAACGGCAACTATTGGTCTGCCAGCAATGGCGTGGAGATGACGACCGAAGACGGCAAAATCTACACCGCCGATATCACTACTGAAGGCGATTACAGCTACTGCTATTTTGGCTTCACTACTAAACTTGCCGATCCTGCCAGTGAGACACCTTGGGACGATATCGCTCCTTACCGATTTGGTGCTGTTAGTGCAGGCGATTACAACTTCATTGTGACCGAGGAACTCCTGGGCACCGAGATTGCTCTAACTAACGAGAATTATTTGGCTCTACAGATGGCTCATGGCTCTTTCAACTTAAGAATTGATTTGGAGAACATGAAGCTCACTATCACTGGAGAGTTCGCACCTCAAGGTATAACGGAATACACTGTCAATGGTGTGAAATTCAAAATGGTGGATGTGGAAGGCGGCACATTTACGATGGGCAACCCCAACTATCAAAGTTCTGATAACACTTCTAACGAGGGACCAGTGCATCAAGTCACTTTAAGTTCTTACAGCATCGGTCAGACCGAGGTGACGCAGGAACTGTGGCAGGCTGTTATGGGTAGCAATCCAAGCTACTACAGCGGCACTAATCTGCCTGTTGAGCAAGTGAGCTGGAACCAATGTCAGGCGTTTGTCGCCAAGCTCAACGAGATGCTGCCAATTGATGGCTATGAGTGGCGCTTGCCTACTGAGGCGCAGTGGGAATTTGCCGCCCGCGGTGGCAATAAGAGCCAGGGCTACTTGTATAGTGGCAGCAACACCATTGGTGATGTGGCGTGGTACCAGAACAACAGCAACTCTAAAACTCACCAGGTGGCCACAAAGGCACCCAACGAACTGGACATCTATGACATGAGCGGTAATGTGGAGGAATGGTGCCAAGACCATTACGCCAATTATTCATCTTCGCCACAAATCGATCCTTGTGTTTCGACTGGTACAGCCAACTTCCTTGTCAACTTGCGTGGAGGTTTCTATAGTGCCAACGCCTCCCTATGTCGAAACACACGACGCGACTGCTGGGATCCCGATCAAAGTTATATGGAAATAGGCCTGCGACTCGCCCTTGTGCCAAAGGATGAAATAGAATTTTGTGTCAACGGCGTGAATTTCAAAATGATAAGAGTCACTGGTGGCACATTTATGATGGGTGCCAGTGATAGTGACAACGAGGCTTATTATGATGAACGGCCAGCACATCAAGTGACGCTGAGCAGTTACTACATTGGCCAGACCGAGGTGACACAGGAACTGTGGCAGGCATTGATGGGCGAGAATCCCAGTTACTTTGTTGAAAAAGAAATTTTTGTTGACTGGGGCGAGCACTGGGGCGATTTAATCATATATTCTGATGACATTCAGCGTCCAGCGGAACAGGTCACATTGGACGATTGCCAGGAGTTTGTCGATGTGCTCAGCCTAATGACTGACAAGCATTTCCGTCTCCCTACCGAGGCTGAATGGGAGTTTGCCGCACGTGGTGGCAACAAGAGCCAGGGATATAAGTATGCTGGCAGTAACAACATAGATGCCGTGGCTTGGTACGGAGGGATAGAAGAAGACTGGATCCATGGTGTGGCAGCAACCACACCTAAATCGGTCGCCACTAAATTACCCAACGAGCTTGGCCTCTATGATATGAGTGGCAATGTTGAAGAGTGGTGCCAAGATTGGTACGGAAATTATAGCGCAGAAGCACAAATCAATCCTACAGGACCAGCTTCGGGTTCTAGCCGCGTGTGCCGTGGAGGTTCGATTCGTGACAGTGCCAGAAGCTGTCGCACGTCTGAACGTTCATATTTTTCTAGTAACTGCTCCCAATACATAGGCTTGCGCCTCGTTATGACCCTAGACGAATAACAAGGAAGAAACAGCCTGAACGGCTAATTTGAATAATAAAACTGGTCGCAGTTGAGCATGAGACAATGCCCCTGCGGCCAGTTTTTGAGTAGAGTGAAATGAGGCTTGATATTTATGGCCTTTTGTTTTGGCAATTTGAGTAATAATTTGTAACTTTGCACGCACAACCATAACAGAAACTTATCTTATCTATAAAATACAAACAAAACTAATCATGAACAATTCAATTATCAATTTTCCCCTTCCAGCCAATGAGCCAGTAAAGGCTTATATGCCTGGATCACCCGAGCGTGTAGCATTAGAGAAAGAACTTGAGCGTCAGAGCAAGTTAGTGGTTGAGATTCCTATCATCATCGGTGGCAAAGAGATTCGCACCGGCGACATGGGCGAGGTGACTTGTCCACACGACCACAAGCATGTGATTGCCCGCTATCACAAGGTAGGCAAGAAGGAAGTGGAGATGGCTGTTGATGCCGCTATGAAGGCTTGGAAAGAGTGGAGCCGCACTCCCTGGACCACTCGCGCCGCTATTGTGATGAAGATGGCAGAGTTGCTCGCCACCAAGTATCGTCCCATCATGAACGCCGCTACCATGCTCGGTCAGAGCAAGAACTTCTTCCAGGCCGAAATTGACTCGGCTTGCGAGACTATCGACTTCTTCCGCTACAATGTGCACTATGCATCTAAGATATATGCCATGCAGCCCAAGGACGGCGTGGCACAGTTGAACCACACCGAGTATCGCCCACTCGAGGGCTTCATCCTCGCTGTGACACCATTCAACTTTACATCTATCGCCTCTAACCTCTGTATGACTCCAGTTCTTATGGGTAACGTGGCACTTTGGAAACCTTCAACTACCGCCTTGCTGAGCAACTACTACCTGATGCAGCTCTATAAAGAGGCTGGTCTGCCCGACGGCGTAGTGAACTTTTTGCCAGGCAGCGGCGCATTGATTGGCGAGGTTGCAACAGCATCTAAGTACTTCTCTGGTATCCACTTTACCGGCAGTACCGCTACCTTCCAGTCGCTGTGGAAACAGGCAAGCATGAACGTTGACAAGTATATCTCTTATCCTCGTCTCGTGGGCGAGACTGGCGGCAAGGACTTCATCTTCGTTCACCCAACTGCCGATCCTAAGGCAGTTGCTACTGCAGCATTCTGCGGAGCCTATGAGTTCCAGGGCCAGAAGTGCTCGGCTGCATCACGCATGTATATTCCTAAGAGCATGTGGGCAGGCGTTCTTGAGGACATGAAGGCTATGGCAGCCGAGGTTAAGATGGGCGACGTGATGGATCCAAGCAACTTCATCAACGCCGTTATCGACAAGGCTTCGTTTGACAAGGCCAAATCTTACATTGACTTCGCTAACGATGCTAAGGATGCCGAGGTTGTTATGGGCGGTAAATGCGATTGCAGCAAGGGCTGGTTTGTTGAACCTACCGTTATTGAGACCACTAATCCTCACTTCAAGTCGCTTGAGGAGGAAATCTTCGCTCCCGTGCTCACCGTTTATCCTTATGATGATGAGAAATGGGAAGAGGTCGCTCACTTGTGTGACGAGACCTCGCCTTACGGCTTGACTGGTGCTGTATTCGGCCGCGACCGCATGGCTGTAGAGAAGATTACCGAGATTTTGAGCTATGCCGCAGGTAATTTCTACATCAACGACAAGCCAACAGGTGCTGTGGTAGGTATGCAGCCCTTCGGTGGTGCACGTGCCAGCGGTACTAACGACAAGGCAGGTGGCGAGTTCAACCTCATCCGCTGGATTATCCCACGCGTGATCAAGGAGACTCTTGTATCGCCAACCGACTACCGCTATACTTACATGAAATAATCACATCTCTATAAAACGACTAATTCAATCCCTGTTCCGCAATCGCCCTTTATAAAGAGCGGTTGCGGATAGTAGGGAAAGATATTATTTATGGACAAGAAACAACTGAAGCCTTGTGAAGTAAACGTAAGTTCCGAGACTGGCAGACTCAGGGCTGTGCTGTTGCATCGCCCTGGCGTGGAGATTGAGCGCATGACACCGCTCAACGCCAATGCCGCGCTCTATAGCGACATTCTTAACAAGCCTATCGTGGACCAAGAATACAGCAACTTTTGTGGAGTGCTCGAGCGCTGGACTAATGTTTATTATGTGCAGGATATCCTAGAAGAACTGCTCAAGAATGAGGCGGTGAAATCCAAACTGCTGTTCGACAGTTTGCGTGGTTGCAACCAGAAGACAGCACGGGTTATAGACGAAATCGCTGGTGACGATCCCAAGAAACTCGCTCAAGTGCTTATCGAGGGCTGCGAAGACCCCAAATGGGACGGTGTGAGCGAGCATCGCTATCTGCTTAAGCCGCTTTACAACTTGTTCTTCACACGCGATGCCTCGTCAACTGTATATAACCGTGTGCTCATCAACTCGATGAGCTTTGAGGTGCGCGAGCGTGAGTCGCTGATTTATGAGGCGATTTTCAAGCACTTCTTTGGTGTTGATACCCTCAATGCTATGGCGTGGAACCCCTACGCACGCACCGAAGGCGGTGATGTGCAGATTGCAAGTGCCGACACTTTGTGCATAGGCCAGGGCATCCGCACCAACCGCAAGGGCATCGAGTACTTGGCTCAGACCTTCGCCCGTGAGCGCGACCACTTCAATATCATTGCTCAGGAGCTGCCTATGGAGCCTGAGTCGTTCATCCACCTTGACATGGTGTTTACCTTCCTCGGCAAGCACCAGTGCATGGCTTTTGAGCCTATGCTCAAGAAGCAGGGACTCTTTGCTGGCAAGGACACAACGCTCATAACCATCGACCACGGCAAAATCAGCTACAAGCGCATTGACAACATCATCGATGGTCTCACCAGTCTTGGTTGGGACATCGAGCCTGTGATTGGTGGAGGAAGCGACCCCTGGACGCAGCTGCGTGAGCAGTGGCACAGCGGCGCCAACTTCTTCTCAATGGGCGACGGCAAGATATTGGGTTATCGCCGCAACACTCACACCATCGAGGCACTTGACAAGGCAGGTTTTGCCGTGCTTAATGCCGAGGACATCGTCAGCGGTAAGGTCAACATGAATGACTATGAGAAGTTTGTGGCGGCCTTCCCAGGCAGCGAACTTCCCCGCGCTGGCGGCGGCGCCCGCTGCATGACAATGCCAATCCTACGTGATGTTTAAAAAACAATTAAGGACAAAAAGCACACCCGAGCCACATTGTGACTCGGGTGTGTTGTCTTATGCTGTTCACTAGCAACTGTGAACTAACCTTTTATCTCTTCCTTGTGCGAATTTGGAAGGAGCTTACGGTGTAGAGCTGGTCGCCGTTAGAGAAGCTGATGTTAAAGTCAGCAACACCGTTTTTGAGTTTTTTGGTTGCTACAACTTCGGCTTGGTAGCGAACTGCGCGACCTGGACCCAACTCGCTGATGATAGCAGTGGGGGAGAGGTAGATTTCCTTGGTGCCCGACACTGTGATCACTGGAGCGATGTCATAAACATACTCGTTGCCCTCGTTGCGAATCTCGAAGATGAGCTTTGCGTGCTCACCGGCGTCGATGCAGTTGTTGCTCATGCTCTCTGCTAGACGGATGTTCTCAACGTAGATGTCAGAGTAAGGACTGTAGGAATTGTTCTGATGATAATCATCGTAGTCATAACCATTGTAGTAGTCGCTTGTGCGGCTCTCTTTGTTGGCCTTCGGAGTTGTAGCTGCTGCTCCTATCACACCGCCAACAACCATACCGGCTAGCCTGCCTGCATTGCTGCCACGCCATCCGCCGGTGATGCTGCCGATTGCTGAGCCAAACATGCCACCCACCGATGCGCCAGTGGCTACACCATAAAACTGGCTTGCCGATTGGCAACTGCTCAACACTATCAAAGCGGCACTTAATACTGAAATCAAAGTCTTTTTCATAATAGCTATTATTTTTGTTATCTTTCGGTTTATTTCACGTTGCTAAAGTAGTAATAATCAAAAACTATGCCAAATTTATTAGACAAATAGGCATAAAAAATCGCCAAATCTAACATTTTTTAGACATTTTTTCTCTCATTTGGTTTAACTGGCATAACACAAATGGTCGTTACATGTGCTTATAATTTAGAAAAATAGTATTACTTTTGCACATATTTTTGTGAAGATGGAGATTTTAAAAGGCGACAGATTGCTAAGCAAGGCTCAGTGCCAGGTGTTGAGGGGGATAGCCATCATGGGCATATTCCTGCACAACTTCTGTCACCTGCTGCGTGGCAGCAACGAGGAGAACGAGTTTGAGTTCATCGCTGAGCGCGCTAGTAATATGTGGAATTACTGGACAGGGGGCAATATTGACGTGTTTGCGCCCATTCAGCTTTTTGCCTTTTTCGGTCATTACGGAGTGCCCATTTTCCTGTTTCTCAGCGGTTATGGGCTGGTGATGAAATATGAGCGTGGAAATTCATCAGGTAATGCCTGGCGCTTTTTAAGTTCTCACTGGCTCAAACTCTTCAAGTTGATGATTCTTGGCTTTGTGCTGACGGTAATCACTTATTTGGCGATTGGCTTGACGTGGCACGGATGGATAGAATATTTTGCTCAAGCCACGATGCTGTCGAATGTCATTCCCAGTATTTGTGATTCACAGACTCCTTCGCCCTACTGGTTCTTTGGCGTGATGGTTGAGGTGTATGTAATCTACCGGCTCCTGATATTTCCTTTCCACGACAAGCGTCGGTCGGTGTGGCGATGGCTTATGCCGTTGCTGCTTGTAGTGCTCGCGTGGCTGCCGCAGGTGTTTATGGAGCATCACCGCAATATGATTATCTATGTGCGCCACAATGCTGCGATTGCCATGCTGCCGTTTGCCATTGGCGTTTTGGCGGCGCGTTATGGTTTCCCACGGCTGCCACGATGGTCGCTTGCTGTGGTGGCTGTGGTGTCGCTACCACTGTTGGCCTGTGCAAGTCTCAATTACCAATCGTGGCTGTGGACTCCCGTGCTGGTTATAGCCGGCAGCGTTGCGTTTGTAAAGTTATTTGATCCCTGTAAAGGACTGTGCAATACCATCATGATTTCGCCGCTCCAACAGTTGGGCGTGCTATCGTCAATGATTTTCGTTGTCCACTCCATCCCAAGAATGCCCATCTACGAGTTGTTCCTCAAGAACCATACTGGTCTAATGCTAATCGACTACGCCTGGCTAGCACTATACATCGTGCTGACACTCGCTTTGGCGTGGCTCTACAAATTATTGCTGAGCAAGCTATAATTCAGTCATTTCAATAAAGAAAAAACCAGGCGGCTTGTCGATTGACAAGTCGCCTGATGGTTATTGTTATGGGAGTATATTACTCCGACATTTCTTCGAAGGTCTTCTTTATGATGTTGACTGCTTGCATGATTTCCTCCTTGTTGATGCACAAGGGAGGAGCGAAGCGGATGATGTGGTCGTGGGTTGGCTTAGCCAGCAGACCATTGTCACGCAGTTTGAGGCAGATGTCCCAAGCGGTCTTGCCCTTGATGGGGGTAGTCACGATAGCGTTGAGCAAGCCGCGTCCGCGCACCTGAACGATGAATGGCGAGTTGATTTTCTTGATTTCCTCGCGGAAGATCTTACCCATCTTCTCGGCATTCTGGGTGAGTTTCTCCTCCTTAACAACCTTGAGGGCCTCGATAGCCACACGTGCTGCCAATGGGAAACCGCCGAAGGTAGAGCCGTGCTCGCCTGGTTTCACGTTAAGCATAATGTCGTCGTCGGCAAGGCAAGCCGAAACGGGGAGAACGCCACCACCGAGGGCCTTACCCAAGATTACGATGTCGGGACGGATGCCGTCGTGCATCGAGCAGAGCATCTTACCGGTGCGGGCGATACCAGTCTGAACCTCGTCGGCGATGAAGAGCACGTTGTGCTCGTGGCACAGATCGAAGCATTTCTTCAGGTAGCCGTCATCGGGAACGAAAACGCCAGCCTCGCCTTGGATAGGCTCAGCGATAAAGGCGCACACCTCGTCACCATATTTCTTGAGGGCTTTCTCAAGAGCCTTGGGATCGTTGTAAGGAATGCGGATGAAGCCAGGAGTGAGAGGTCCATATTCAGCATAAGAGCTTGGGTCATCGCTCATGGTGATGATGGTCACGGTGCGGCCGTGGAAGTTGCCTTCGCAGCAGATTATCTTAACTTTGTCGTTGGGAATACCTTTTTTCACAACACCCCAGCGGCGAGCGAGCTTAAGAGCGGTCTCCACGCCCTCGGCTCCAGTGTTCATGGGGAGCACCTTGTCATAACCAAAGAACTGGTGCATAAATTTCTCATACTCGCAGAGCACGTCGTTGTAGAAAGCGCGCGAGGTGAGGCACAATGTGTCGGCCTGCTCCTTGAGCACTTTTACGATGCGTGGGTGGCAGTGACCTTGGTTCACAGCGCTATACGACGAGAGGAAGTCAAAATACTTCTTGCCCTCAACGTCCCACACATAGATGCCTTTGCCCTTGTGGAGCACTACTGGCAGTGGATGATAGTTGTGAGCGCCATAGCGTGCTTCCATGTCCATGCAGCGCTTGCTGGCGGCGTTGGTTGTTTTCTTTGTAGCGGTTTTTTTGCAGGCTGAAGTCTTTTTGCAGCATGCAGGTTTAGTCTTTTTGGTAGTTGCCATGTTAGTTAATTTTATAGTAATTGTGTAGTGAATGTGCAAAATTACTTCTTTTTTGCCGAAAAAATCAAGATTAGGGAATAAAATAATGTGCAATTTTTGTTAACACAATTTTTTTTGACTATTTTTGTAGCTACAAAACATGTCTTACTATGAAAAAGATTCTATTACTACTATTTGCGGTGATGTCGCTTGCTGCCAGCGCACAGTATATGATCACCGACAAGGGCTACTTCTACAGCCCCGACGGCTTTAAGTGCAAGCATGGCCACATCTATACCAAGGACATGAAGACACTGGTCAGGACTGGCTGGTACAGCCGCGACGATTGGGACCAGCACTACCTTGTTGAGAAACTCATCGAGATACCATCGGGGGCAGAGGTTATTCCCAGCAATTTTCTCTACAACCCTGCTGGCGAGGCTGCTACGGGTTACAATTGGCTTTATGCCGTGGTGATTCCAAATTCGGTGCAGTGGATAGCGCCCGATGCCTTTATGATGTCGCGCGTGGTGTTCTTCACTGGCGAGACACCGGTGGAGTCGGCTCCTGGCATCACTGCCGACCCCAACGCTACCGAGTTGGCGAGATTCAATGTCGAGGGCCAGCGCATCGACAGTCCTCAGCCCGGCGTGAACATAGTGCTCATGAGCGACGGCACAGCGCATAAAATATTAGTGAAATGAATTTGTCGTGACGAGACCGTCTCGTCTGCATAAAATGATTAAAATCAAGCAATAAATTAATGATAGAACGACACGTAATAATTGACAACGTTGACCCTGTGGTGTTTTATGGGGTGAACAACAGTAACATACAACTTATTCGTAACTTATTCCCTAAACTCAGGATGGCGGCTCGCGGCTCGGTGATAACAGTCATTGGCGATGAGGCCGAGACCGAGAAGTTTGAGCAGAACATCAAGCAGCTCGAAGAGTATTGCGCCACCTATAATACCTTGCCCGAGGACGTCATCCTCGACACCATCAAGGGCTTACCGCCCAAGGAGTTGAAGATGGACGACGTGATAATATACGGCGTGAATGGCAAGCCAATAAAAGGTCGCACGCCAAATCAGCAGTTGATGGTCAAGACATTCAACGAGAACGACCTGACCTTTGCGCTTGGCCCAGCAGGAACAGGTAAGACCTATCTCGCTGTGGCGCTGGCGGTGCGCGCGTTGAAAAACCGTGAGGCTCGCAAAATTATCCTGTCGCGCCCGGCGGTAGAGGCAGGCGAGAAGTTAGGCTTCCTCCCAGGCGACATGCGCGACAAGATTGACCCCTATCTTCAGCCACTCTACGACGCCCTTGAGGACATGATTCCTGGCGCCAAACTCAAGGAATATATGGACACCAACGTAATTCAGATTGCGCCGCTCGCCTTTATGCGCGGCCGCACTCTCAACGACGCCATCATCGTCCTCGACGAGGCGCAGAACACGACTACTCACCAAATTAAGATGTTCCTCACCCGCCTGGGTATGGGCTCGAAGATGGTGGTTACTGGCGACACCACACAGATCGACCTCCCCCGCAGCGTCACCTCTGGACTGATTCAGGCACTCAAGGTGCTCGATGGCGTGAAAGGCATCGGCAAGATTGAGTTTGGCAAAAAAGACATCGTACGTCACCAACTCGTGCAACGCATAGTCGAGGCCTACGAGAAGCATGATGCACTTCTCAAGGCAGGGTTTAGTGATGACTTTGATAACGCTAGCACATCTAGATAATCTAGAAACTTTAATGCCACTAGATTAACGTTTATGGATGTTGAGAAAATAACTCCATATAATAACAATGAGCGCAAGTCGCAGCAGGTTGAGGTGATGTTTGACAGCATCGCACCTGCCTACGACTTTATGAACCGGGCCATGACACTGGGCATTGACCGGTGGTGGCGGCGCGTGGCGGTCAAGATGGTGGGCAAGAGCCATCCGCGACGCATACTCGACGTGGCAACTGGCACGGGCGACTTTGCTATTGGGCTTTACAACAAGATAAAACCTGATGCTGTGATGGGCATCGACCTCTCGCAGGGCATGCTCGACGTGGCGCGTCGCAAAGTGGAGAAGCGCGGATTGCAAGACTTCATCTCGCTGCAGCAAGGTGACTGCTTGGCGTTGCCGTTCAAGGATGGCGACTTCGACGCGGTGACGGTGGCCTTTGGCGTACGCAATTTCGAGCACCTGCAGCAAGGCTATGAGCAGATGCATCGCGTGCTCAGCTCTGGCGGTGTGTTGTGTGTTGTCGAACTATCAACGCCTCGCAACCGTGTGGTGCGTTGGTTCTACGACCTCTACACCCTGCACATCATCCCATGGTTTGGCGCTTTGAAGTCGCACGATAAGAGCGCCTATCGCTACCTGCCACAAAGCATCGCTGCCGTGCCCCAAGGCGACGATATGCTCGCTATTATGCGAGAAGCCGGCTTCAAAAACTGCAAAGTAAAACGCATGACCTTCGGCACTTGCTCAATTTATTTTGGTGAGAAGTGAAAATAGCCGTGTTCTGTAAGTTGCGATGGCATCGCAACAAACTAATAACGAAATACGAAAAACTAAATAAGAACTATGACAAAGATTAAAACAGTTGGTGTGTTGACGTCGGGAGGTGATGCTCCTGGCATGAACGCCGCAATCAGGGCGGTGACACGCGCCGCAATTTCCCACAAATTTAATGTGAAAGGCATCTACCGCGGTTATCGCGGTCTAGTAGAGGACGAAATCGTTGATTTTCATGCCGAGGATGTGTCAAATATTATCCATCGCGGAGGCACCATCCTGCGCACAGCGCGGTGCAAGGAGTTTATGACACCCGAGGGTCGCCAGAAGGCCTACGACAACATGCGCAAGCATGGCATCGACGCACTGGTAGTGATTGGTGGTGATGGCACGCTCACGGGAGCAAAGGTGTTTGCCAGCGAGTTTGACGTGCCCATAGTGGGCATTCCCGGCACCATCGATAACGACCTATATGGCACCGATCACACCATTGGCTACGACACTGCGCTCAACACCATAATGTGGTGTGTGGACCGCATTCGCGACACTGCCAACAGCCATGAGCGCCTGTTCTTCATCGAGGTTATGGGACGCGAAGCAAGTTTCCTCGCACTTTTTGGCGCCATCGCCGGTGGTGCCGAGGCGGCAATCATCCCCGAACTTGCTATAAAAGGGGACCAGCTTGCGAAACTCATTGAGCATGGCTTCCGCACTACCAAGAAGTCGTCGATAGTGCTTGTGGCCGAGAATCCTGTCACAGGCGGAGCTATGCAGCTTGCCGAGAGAGTGCGTCAAGAGTATCCTCAGTATGATGTGCGCGTCACCATCCTCGGTCACTTGCAGCGCGGTGGTTCACCCACAGCGCAAGACCGCATTCTTGCATCGATAATGGGCGCCAGTGCCATCGAAGCATTAGTCGAGGGCCAGCGCAACGTGATGATTGGCGATGACGATGAAAAGATGGTCTATGTGCCCTTCACCAAAGCCATCAAGTACGAGAAGGCCATCGACAGTCAACTTATTGATACAATTAGGCGTTTGTCGCAATAATTGCGAAAGTAAGAGGATAGAACCCCGATTCACAATCCTCTATTCACTTTTTTCAAAAAAAGTTACCCTAGGGTAATTTGCCTTTAGGTAACTTTTTGTATATTTGCAAACGACATTCTTAATGAACTGATATTATGGAGAAAAAGAAGGGCTTTTGGGCGCGAGCGGTGGACCTTTATGTAGATGGTTTCCGCTCGATGACGGTGGGCAAGACGTTATGGCTCATCATCGCCATTAAGCTCTTTATTTTCTTTGTCATAATCAAGATACTGTTCTTCCCCAACTTCCTTGCCTCAAAGAGCGACACCGACGAGGGCAAAGCCCAATACGTCCGCGAGCAGCTAACAAAGAAATAAGTAGGGACGAGGCCTGCCTCGTCCGCAAAACTGAGAACTGAAGACTGAATACTGATAACTGACAACTGACAACTGACAACTGACAACTGATAACTAATAACTATTATGGGTGATTTATTAATGACAGTAGTCGATTGGTCGAGGGCGCAATTTGCGTTGACAGCCTGCTATCACTGGCTGTTTGTGCCGTTGACCTTAGGACTGGGAGTAATAATCGGTGTGATGGAGACCATCTATTATCGCACTCGCGACGAGAAATGGCTAGCCACCACCAAGTTTTGGATGACCGTCTTTGGCGTGAACTTCGCCATTGGCGTGGCAACTGGCATAATCCTCGAATTTGAGTTTGGCACTAACTGGTCAAACTATAGCTGGTTTGTGGGCGACATATTCGGCGCTCCACTAGCCATCGAGGGCATTCTCGCCTTCTTTATGGAATCGACGTTCATCGCTGTGATGTTCTTCGGTTGGAAGAAGGTGTCGCCCAAGTTCCACCTCGCCGCAACCTGGCTCACCGCTTTGGGTGCCAGCATCTCGGCGCTGTGGATTCTTGTCGCAAACTCGTGGATGCAATATCCCGCTGGTTGCACTTTCAACCCCGAGACCATGCGCAACGAGATGACCAACTTTTGGGAAGTGGCATTCTCGCCGATGGCGATGGCAAAGGTGTTCCACACCGTTACCAGCGCTTGGGCGCTTAGTGGCGCCTTTGTGGTGGGCGTGTGCGGTTGGCTGCTCTTGAAAAAGCGCAACCGCGACCATGTGATGAGGAGCCTCAAGGTTGGTGGCTGGGTAGGACTCATTGGCATTGTTCTCACCAGCATCAGCGGCGACACCTCGGCAGTTCAGGTCGCCAAGCACCAGCCAATGAAACTCGCCGCCATGGAGGGTCTCTACAAAGGCGAGCAGGGACAGGCTATAGTGGCGTTTGGCATACTCAACCCGTCTAAAGAGGTTGGCGACAGCAACGACCCCTATCTCTTCGACATCTCCATTCCTCACGGCCTCGCGTTCCTCGCAACCCACGACTTCAACGCCTTTGTGCCTGGCATCGAGGACATCATTGAGGGCAAGTCGATGGATGCCGACGGCAAGGAAATCAACACCGTGTCTTATGCCGACCGCATAGAGCAAGGAAAGATGGCAAAAGACGCCCTCGGAGTGTATCAGGAAGCGTGCAAAGTGGGCGACAGCATCACCATGCAGGAGCAGGGCAACGCTATTGGAGACAATTTCAAATATCTTGGCTATGCCTATCTCGACAAGCCCGAGGAAGCGGTGCCAAATGTGCCCCTCACGTTCTACACCTTCCACTTGATGGTGACCATTGGTGGCTATCTTGTGCTGTTCTTCATTGTGGTATTGCTGCTGCTCTACAAGCCTAAATGGATTCCCTGGAAAGAGAAATTGTCAAAACCCGCTTATTGGCTTGCCATCCTCACCATCCCACTCACTTACCTGTGCTCTATGTGCGGATGGATAGTCGCCGAAGTGGGACGCCAGCCCTGGACCATTCAAGACCTGATGCCCAACAAAGTTGCCATCAGCGACCTCTCGGCAGGATATGTTCAGACCACATTCTGGATCTTCGCTGTGGTGTTCACGGCGCTGCTCATTGCCGACATCAGCATCATCTGCAAGCAGATTTCCAAGAAATCGAAGACCGACCTTAACGTAGTAGAAACAAAATAAAAAGAGGAGGACACAACTATGACACACGAAATGTTACAAAACTACTGGTGGCTGATAATGTCGGTGCTTGGCGCATTGCTGGTGTTCCTGCTCTTTGTGCAGGGCGGACAGTCAATGCTCATCACTACCAAGAAAGAGAAACGCCCGTTGCTCATCAACTCGCTGGGGCGCAAATGGGAGCTCACATTCACCACTCTGGTGACCTTTGGCGGAGCGTTCTTCGCCTCGTTCCCGCTGTTCTACAGCACAAGCTTTGGCGGTGCCTACTGGCTGTGGATTCTCATCCTTTTCAGCTTTGTCGTTCAGGCGGTTGCCTATGAGTATCGTAGCAAGCACGGCAACGTGTATGGCACTAAGTTCTACGACACCTTATTATTAATAAATGGTTTTGCCGGTCCTGTGCTGCTTGGTGTGGCAGTGGCGGGAATGTTCTTTGGCGCCGATTTCACCGTTGAGAAAACCAATATCCTCGACGTTCAGGCAGCCACCATCTCTAAGTGGGGACCGCATCATGGCCTCGAGGCGATAGCTTGCTGGAAGAACCTTCTCTTCGGCTTTATGGTGTTCTATCTGGCTCGCACTCTTGCATCGCTCTATTTCATCAACAACATCAACGACGACGAGGTGCAGCGCAATCAGCACAAGCGCCTGTTCATCAATGCCACAATCTTTGTGGTGCTCTTCCTCGCTGTGGTGGCAGTGATTCTCACTTCGCCTGGAGTGGAGGTTGACGAGGCGGGAGCGATATGGACCCCCAACAAGTATCTCTACAACTACCTGCAGATGTGGTGGGCACTTGGCGCGTTGCTCTTTGGCGTGGTAATGGTGCTCTTTGGTATCATCAAGTCGCTGCTCAATAAGTCCTATAAGAAAGGCATCTGGTGGGCTGGCATCGGCGTGGTGCTCGTGGTGATGAGTCTCTTCTGGGTAGTGGGCTACAACCACACCGCCTATTATCCCTCGCTGCAAGATGCGCAGTACTCGCTCACGCTTGCCAACAGTTCGTCGTCGGAGTTCACCCTCACAGCCATGAGCTATGTGTCGCTGCTTGTGCCGTTTGTCCTTGCCTACATCGTGTGGGTTTGGCGCAAAATGGACCACACCAAGCTCACCGACGAGGAAATCAACCAAGCCGGCGACGACGAAATCTATTAATCAAATGTTATGTAGGGACGAGGCCTGCCTCGTCCGCAAATAACTCATTTGATTCTTGTGGGGCGCTTCGCTTAAAATTGGATTAAAATTAGTTTTAAAATTTCATGGAAATATTTTTGCTAAAATTTTCAATGAATTTTAAGCGCGCAGCGCGCCCTCCAAGCATCTAACGAACTGATAACTGAAAACTGAATACTGATAACTAAAAAACATGTTTCGATTTATAGCAATTTTGCTCGCTGTTGCAGTGAGCGTGGCGGGTTTTAATGCCGACGCCAAAAAGAAACGCCGTAGTCACAAGAGCACGGCAAAGAAAACCATTGTGCAGCCCGAACCTAAGGGCTATCAGGCGCTACAGTGCGATGATGAGGGCGTTATCGACTTTGAGAACGCCAAGTACCCTCCCGAATACCCAGGCGGCGTGGACGGCTTGATGAAGTATCTCTCCGAAAACATCAACTATCCAAAGAGTGCCGTGAAAAATTGCGTTGAGGGAATTGTCATTTTGCAGTTCATCGTGGAGAAAACGGGTGCGATAAGCAACGTGAAAGTCGTCAAGAGCGTTAACAATGCCCTCGACAACGAGGCGGTGCGTGTGGTGAAGGCAATGAAGCACTTCATCCCAGGCTACAACGAAGACCATGTCCCGGTACGCGTCCTCTACACACTCCCAGTAAAGTTCAAGCTGCAATAGGAAAGGCGCTTGCTGGATTTTTGTTTACGGAGTTGAGGAGAAGGTGCGTTGTTCACGTATTGCGCCGCACCGCCGACGTTCAAAAGCATGGGTGTTGTTGGCGTATTGCGCCACACCGCTGGCATTCGAGCACTTTAAATTAATTGTTGAGGCGCGTGGCGTGGGTGTTGTTGGCGTATTGCGCCGCACCGCCGGCGTTCAAAAGCATAGGCGTTGTTGTCATATTGCGCCGCACCGCCGGCGTTCAAAAGTATTGGAATTGTTCACGTTTTGCGCCACCACGCTGGCATCCGAGCACTTTATATTAATTGTTGAGGC
>JAGCRW010000054.1 GCA_017964485.1 Muribaculaceae bacterium
CAAGTACCGTCGAGCTGGGCCAGCAGGTTGCTGATAGCCAAAGGATAGCCGTTGAGGTCAGCGCGGCGGCCGTAGGGGCAAGTTGCGGTCTTCTGACCAAGCAGTGTGGTAGGAGCCATTTGTCCACCTGTCATACCATAGATGGCATTATTGATGAAGATGATGACAATGTTCTCGCCACGGTTGGCGGCATGGATAGTCTCAGCAGTACCAATAGCCGAGAGGTCGCCGTCGCCCTGATAGGTGAAGACGAGCTTGTCAGGCATAAGGCGCTTGGTTGCGGTTGCCATTGCCGGTGCACGTCCGTGGGCAGCCTCAAGCCAGTCGATATCAATGTAATTATAGGCAAACACGGCGCATCCTACTGGAGAAACACCAATGGCCTTTTCTTGAAGTCCCATTTCTTCGATAACCTCAGCAACGAGTTTGTGCACAACGCCATGGCTACATCCAGGGCAATAGTGCATGTGTGCATCATTGAGAAGGCTCGGTTTCTTATAAACCCTGTTCTCAGGGCGGATTATATCGTTAAGTTCCATAATGGTCTTGTAATGATTTAATGGTGATTATCCTAATTTGTTAACCAGTTTCTCTTTGAGAGCATTGAGAATCTCGTCGGGAGCGGGAACGTTACCACCCAGTCGGTAGAAGATATCAACGGGATATTTGCACTCAGTAGCGAGCTTGATATCCTCGATCAGCTGACCGGCACTGAGCTCTACGCTCAAGATGCCCTTTACACCCTCAGCTGCCTTACGGATTGCGTCAACTGGGAATGGCCACAAAGTGATTGGGCGAGCGATTCCGACCTTGATGCCCTCTTCGGCGGCAAGCTCCATAGCCTTCTGGCTGATGCGTGCCATACTGCCGAATGCAACGATCAGGTAATCGCAATCCTCAGTATTAATCAACTCGCAGCGTTGCTCGTTCTTCTCAATCTCACGATAAGTTGCTTGGAAGCGATGGTTGTTCTCCTCCATCTTGTCGTCGTCGAGCTCAAGTGAAGTAATGATGTTCTTGGGGCGCATGCCCTTACGGCCGTTAACAGCCCATGGGCAATTCTCGCGAATCCACTCCTCAGTGTGGCGGGGACGCTGCTCGGGAAGAACAACTTTCTCCATCATCTGGCCAATAACACCATCAGCAAGAATCATCGACACAGCGCGATATTTAAAGGCCAAGTCCCAACCAAGAGCTACGAAATCTACCATCTCCTGTACCGAAGCGGGAGCAAGTGTAATCAAGCGGTAGTCGCCATGGCCACCACCTTTAACGGCCTGGAAGTAGTCGGCCTGAGAGGGATGAATGGTACCCAAACCAGGGCCACCACGCATTACGTTAATCACCAATGCGGGAACCTCGCTTGCTGCCATGTAGCTCATTCCCTCCTGCATCAGGCTGAAACCTGGACTCGAGGTAGAAGTGAGCACTGTCTTGCCGCACGAAGCACCAGCATACACCATGTTGATTGCAGCCACTTCACTCTCGGCTTGCAGAACTACCATACCAGTAGTCTCCCAAGGCATTTCTTCTTCAAGTTTCTCGAGAACCTCCGACTGCGGGGTAATAGGATAACCAAAATAACCGTCGGCACCATAGCGAATAGCAGCGACAGCGAGAGCCTCATTACCCTTCATTAATGTTACTTTATCGTTCATCGTTTCTACGGTTTTGTTTTTTAAAAGTTCATTACTTGTTTACTTCTCCACAACGCGATATACCTCGATGCAAGCGTCAGGACACACGAGCGCGCAGCTCGAGCAGCCAATGCACTTCTCAGGCACTGCCATATAGGCATAGTGGTAACCTCGGTTGTTAACTTCATTTTTCTTTAGGTCAAGCACACCACTGGGGCAGGCCACAACGCACAGGTTGCAGCCCTTGCAGCGCTCGGTGTTGACCGTTACTGCTCCATTAATTTTTGCCATAATATTTTAAAGTGTTTAGTTAAGTCTCGCAAAGGTACAAAACTTCTTACAATTTATCACTATTTTTAGGGAAGAATTTTTCAACAACTTCAAAAAATGCACAATGCATAATGCACAATTCCGCTAGTAGGATGTTGCAATATTAAATAAACAACTGATTTATCTGAATCATCTGAATTGCCATAAACATTTAAACAACTACTAACCAATGTGTTATAATCAGAAATTTCAGATTATTCAGTTGTTTTAATAAGAGCCTCAAAACAAAAAAGCGGCTCCCGCTGTTAATGAGAACCGCTTTTTATCCTTTGTAATTTTTCCACTTTACTCGATTTCGTCCCAAGTTATATGTTCTTTTTTGATGAGCACAGCTTTGTTATTCTTCAGTTTATAGGTTGAAACATCATATTCATTGTCAACTCTGAAAGTTCCTATAATGGTCTTGTTCTTTTTGACAAATGTGGGATCCATGATTTCATCGAAATTTTCAATTTTGACAAAAGTGTGGCGTTTCTTATCCCAAACATAACCGTCATAGGTGAAACCGCCAAAAGCGTTGGTAGGGCCTAGGCAAATCATCAGGTCAGGTATTCCGTCAAAGTTAATGTCATATTCTACTATATCTCCGAATCCACGCCAGTATTCTGGATCAAGTGGCTGGGTGTAGCTCACCAGGGTGTAGGTTCCTTGCTTGTTGGTGACATAAGTGATGATTGAATCGGCCACTGCGCCGCCCTCATCATCGGCAGTTGTGAAAACCTGTGTGCGGAATGTATAATCACTGCGCTGCGGCACATATTTCTTTTGCGCTGCGGCACTCGACGCAAGTAATGTGACAATAAAAATGAATAAGGCGAAATGTCTCATAATTGTTGATCATGTTTATTTTTGGCTTGTATTCCCCCACTGCGGAGACGTCCTCAGCCCCTAAAACTTTATTAAATCAATATCAGCGCCGCAAGAGCAATGGCGATGATGGCAGTCACGCCCATAATGAGGGTCATCAAGGTGAAAGAACGGTAACCGTCGGTAGCGCGAATGCCGCCGAAACCGGTGACCACCCAGAAGTAGCTATCGTTGGCGTGCGACACTGTCATGGCGCCTGCGCCAATTGCCATCACGACGAGGGTGGCTGCAAGCGGCGAAGTAAAGCCGAGGGCGTGCATCATCGAACCTGTGTCGCTGAACATTCCCATCAGGCTTGCCGTGGTGGTAATCGCCACAGTTGACGAGCCTTGAGCCGACTTTAGGATAGCTGCGATGATGAATGGGAAGACCACTCCGAGCACCGATAACGAGCCTGCATACTGCTTGATAATCTCGACAAAACCGCTTTCCATTATCACTGCGCCAAGCACTGCACCAGCAGCAGTGATAAAGATGATAGGGCCAGCTGTCATGAGTGAGTCGTTGATGATGCCGTAGGAAGACTTAAGCAACTTGCGCTTAGCGAGCAGCGGCAAGCAACACAGGAACGCCACCATAAGGGCGATAACGGGCTTGCCCAGGAAGGCAAAAATTGTGGCAAGCCACTCAGGCATAGCTACGAGCGATACCACGCTACCCATTGCCATAAGCAACACTGGTACGATAATTGGAAGGAAAGAGAGTGTTGCCGAAGGTGCATTTTTGGAATCTTCAGCATTTTTGTCCTCGTCGAGGTCTACTCCCACTGTCTTTATATTCTTGCCAATCTTACCAGCAAAGAAATAGGCAGGCACGAGCGAGATAAGCGAAATCACAACACCCACAGCGATAACCAAGAGCAGGCTATCGTCAAGACCCATCATACCGGCGGCTGCAACGGGACCTGGCGTAGGTGGAATGAACACATGTGAGGCAAAAAGACCAGCTCCTAATGCAAGCATAAGACTCGCCTGCGGATGAGCGGTGCGCTGCGCAAGCGATCGGCCTATCGGACTCACAAGCACAAAGCCACTATCGCAGAACACGGGTATCGACACTATCCAGCCAATTAGCATCATCGCCAGGCGCGGAAAGCGCTGCCCCACTACCCTCTCCACGGCTCGCGCCATCGACAGTGCGGCACCGGTCTTCTCAAGCACAGTGCCTATGATGGTGCCAAAGATTATCACTAAACCAATGCCTGTGAAGATGCTCGAGAAACCCTTGCCAATAGTGTCAGGGACAGACTTTAGCGGCACACCAAGCACAATCGCCAGCAGCAACGCTGTGGCAATAATGGCAATAAACGGATGAATCTTCCACCGCGCGATGGCTACTACCATTATCAGGATGGCTATGACGAAAATGAGAATTGAGGACATAGTTTTTTATGAGTACAAGAAACGAGAACGGGAACGGTTGTTTCCAATCACGTTCCCGATCACGTTTTACCAATAAATTTTATTTCACTACCACTTTCTTGCCGCCAATGAGGTAAATACCTGGACGGAGGCCTTGGGTAGCGATATTTGCGTTCACGCCTTGCTTGATAAGCTGGCCCTGCATGTTATAGACATTGACAAGGGCGTCGTTTTTATCCATATTCAAAGACTCAACGGCTGTAGGAATTGATGACGACAGAGCATAAAGTACGTAGTTCTGGAAAGGATAGTCATATTCCATAAGCATTGGAGCTGCACTACTCCAAGGTTCCTTAATTTGAACAATACCAAACATGTTGTAGTATGTGCCATCAACAGGTGTCCAACCCGACATCCAAGAGCAGTCGAGCGACACGCTCTGACCCTGTGGATAGGCTGAATATGCACGCAAAGCGTTGTCGTTTGCATTATAATATCCACCCACGTTAATCACCTCGTTAACCTTTGGAGCAAATGGTTCAGCAAGGTTATAGGTCTTTGGAGTTATGATAAATTCATAAGGTGCTGCCTCTGGTGCCTCTGCAAGAGTGATGGTCGGGATGAATTCCTTGCCAGTGAAGACGCCCTTGAGAGTGCCACCAGCTACGGTGTTCATTGAGGCCAAAGCGTTGTAATAGCTGCCAGCATCCACCTTTATCCAATTGTCGAGGCCATCACTGAGGAATGCCAGACCATCGCTTGGCACAACTTCAACAACTGAGAGATCGTCGGCGACAAGGTATTCGTTGCCGTCTACACCTTCGTTCAGGATTGTAGCCAGTGGAGTGCCAGTATAAGGAATGATGTCGGTGTAATAAATTGTGAAGTCATCGATATATACCTTGTTTGTATTGGGACCAGCCGACATGCTGATGCGGTAGCGTGCAGGTTCTGTCATGTCGAATGTATAGTTGAAAGTGGCATCGGTATTTCCACCAACTGAGGAATTGGTATCGCCATTAATGTTAGCGATAGCATTCCAAGTATTACCCTTATCGGTAGAACAATAGAGTATGAGTTTAGCGGTAGTGCCCGAATTGTTGTAAGCCTTGAAACTAACCATGTAGCTCATATAGCGCACGTCTTGCGTCATGGTGAGCGATGAGGGCCTCTTCATGGCTGCGGCATGCTCGCCATTGCAGTAGGTGCTACCTGGATTGGTGACATAACAGTTCACAAATTTCCACTTGGAGTAAACGCCTTGCACGTCATCTTCAGGTGCGGCAGATGTCACCGCCATTTCCTCAAAGTCTTCAACAATGCTGTGCAGCGAGTTGTCATCACCCACGTTGAAAGTGATGACTCCGTTATTCTCCTGAATGCTGGTGATATTATACTGGCATGGGTTGCCGTTCCAAGTTAAGAGGTTTGGAGTGGTAGAGTTGGTAATAAGACTAGCTCCTGCTGGGAATGCATCGCTGGCCTGCGCGGTTTCAGTGCCATTTCCTGCACGCAGCAACACGTAGTAGTTGTGGGCAGGATAGCAGTTCACTTCGTTGCTGTCCCATATCGAAGCGTTAGTGGAATCGACGCGGCAAATAATCATACCGTGCCCAGGTGCATAGGCATCCCAACGAGTGTTCTGGCGGTTCTCGATATAGAACTTAACCTGTGGCTCTGGGCTGTTGATGATATAACCTTCGCCTGTAGAGCCAATCTGGTTGAGAGAATAAGTGCCTGTCGCATTGATAACCTGTGCGTTTGCAAAGCCCAAAGAGTAGCGGTCATAAAGGCTATATGCCACTGGTGTGCGCGAGTTATTCTGATAGCTGCCGCCAGCCATGATATCCCAATCGCCTGGATGCTGGCTCTGACCACCATTATCTTCGTAGTCGGTATCATAGAGATCGGGCAAGCCCAGCACATGGCTGAACTCGTGGCAGATAGTGCCTATGCCGTCGAGCACTCCATAATATACAGGATAAACATACTCGGTAGAGCAGGCATAAGTGCGAGCACGCTTGCCGTCGAGCACCACATTTTCCCAGTAGAGGTCGCTCTTGTGCGGCCATAGGTGTGTCTGGCTACCGTCACTGTTAGAGCCACTGCCGGCGCCAATGAAATATATCATGTCGATGTTGCCGTCGTTATCAGTGTCATACTGGCTGAAATCTACCTGAGGGTTGATTTGATTCAGGGCGGCTGCCCAAATCTCGCCAGTGTGATTCCACTTTTCGTGATAATCAACCGAATAATTCGCTAATGTTATTGGACCTACCACATCAAAGGTTGGAATGAAGCGTCCCTGGCTGTTATCGGTGTAATAGTCACGGAGACTACCAGTGCAGGCTCCATAATTGTTGGGGGTGCCGTCTTCGTTAGTAAAACCAGTATAGTTTACCTCATTGGCCATGCGATAGTAGAAGTCCTGCATATCGCTCCTCGAGAATTGACAGTCATAATAGTCCACGAGGATGATAAGTCCGCGGAAGTTGTTATAATCATAGTTCTTGAGTGATGCAGCCTGCGTGGCAGCATCAACTGGGGCACGCTTCAGCTTGCCGTTACGGGCGTCTACCTTGCTGATAATGCCTTTCTCAAGGGTATTTACAAACTGTGCCTCGCTTGCCGAGCGCTCTGACTCGTTGTGGGCAATTACATTGCTAGGCACTAAGTCATCATTCTGACTTTGAGCATAAACGAAATATCCAGCCTCGTTACGCACGATGGTGTAGCCATCAGCTGTAGTCTGGTAGTTAAAAAACTCATCACCAACGATGCGAATCGTCAGCTTTGTTCCATCAGGCTGAATGACCTGGATGGGGGTAGGCAGCGCGGGCACCGCCTGGGCTGCGAGCGCAACAATGGCTCCAGCCACAAATAGTAATAATTTTCTCATTGTTATAGTTTTTAGATAATTGTCAGTGAAAGTTGTTTAGGTTTTAGGTTAGAATGGGAGGTCACAGAACCTACGGAAAGTGACAGAAAAACCTCTAAACACTAAACTCTAAACTTTTATTAGTCATCCATTTCCATCAATGCTCCCTGCTCATTGAACTTAAGCTCTAGGTCGTTGGCTAATTCAACTTCAATCTCTCCGTTGTCTATATCTATCTTCTTGATAGCGACACCTGGATTGTTAGTGTTGAGGTAAGTGGCGATGGGAGCTGGCAGAAGGGCAACAGGCACACCACTAGCTACACTTTCGATCTTGGTCCATTCGTTATTGCGGTTAAACTCAATGTGAGTGCCATCGGCAAGAGTCACATCATACTCATAGGCGAAAAACGACCAGTCTTTCTGGGCAAATGTGATATTTTGGCCAGGAAAATTTTGCTGAACGAAAGTCTGAATTTGTCCTGGAACCTCTCCTGGAGCAACATTCACGTCGCTGCAAGAGCAAAACATTATCGCCATTAAAGCGATTAATGAAGCAAATGTAATCTTGTTTTTCATTGAATTAAAAATTTAAATAATTATTCTGTTGCAAATATAGTATGTTTTTTTAAATCAACAATGTTTTTATTGTTTTTTAATGTAACTTGCTTTATTATGCTTTGTGCATTGTGCATTATGAATTAATTTTTGTATCTTTGCAGTTTGAAAAATGCTAAATGTGGTGTTTTTAACTCTAAATCACTGAATAACATATTTATATCTCAATCTATTATGGCAGAGAACAACGAAATAAAACCCGTAGAGGAGAAGAAAGTCCTCAATTTCGTACAGCAAATCGTTGCCGACGACTTGGCAGCAGGTAAAAACGGCGGACGCCTTAACACACGTTTCCCACCAGAGCCTAACGGCTACCTCCACATTGGCCATGCTAAGGCTATCTGCATGGACTTCGGTGTAGCTGAGATTTTTGGCGGCACTTGCAACCTGCGTTTTGACGACACCAACCCACAGAAGGAGGACACCGAATATGTAGAGTCAATCATGCGCGACATCCACTGGTTGGGATATGACTGGGGGGACCGCCTCTACTATGCCAGCGATTATTTCGAGAAACTCTACGACTTTGCCATTGACCTCATCAAGAGAGGACTCGCCTACGTCGATGACCAGACCAGCGAGCAGATTGCCGAGCAAAAAGGCACTCCCACCCAACCAGGTACCGAGAGCCCTTACCGCAACCGTTCGGTAGAGGAGAATCTTGACCTCTTTGAGCGTATGAACGCTGGTGAGTTTGACGAGGGTGCACGCGTGCTACGCGCCAAAATTGACATGGCGTCGAGCAATATGCACTTCCGCGACCCAATCATGTACCGCATCATCAAGACCCCTCACTGGCGCACAGGCACCAAGTGGACAGTATATCCCATGTATGACTTTGCGCATGGCCAGAGCGACTACTTTGAGGGTGTGACACACTCAATATGCACTCTTGAGTTCGTGCCTCATCGTCCACTCTACGACTACTTTGCACACCTGCTTGCTGGCGACACAGTTGACCAATATTGCCCCCGCCAGATTGAATTTAACCGCCTGAACCTCACCTACACTGTGATGAGCAAGCGCAAACTCCTGCAACTGGTTAAGGAAGGTTTGGTGGCTGGATGGGACGACCCACGCATGCCAACCATTTGCGGTCTGCGTCGCCGTGGTTATACTCCACAGTCTATCAAGAACTTCCTCGATGACATCGGCTACACCAAATATGAGGCTCTTAACGACATCGAACTGCTGGAGCATAACATCCGCGAGGATTTGAACAAAAACGCCAACCGTGTGTGCGCCGTCATCAACCCAGTGAAGGTGGTTATCACCAACTATCCCGAGGATAAGGTGGAGATGCTCGCTATGGACAACAACCCCGAGCAGGAGAACGCCGGCACTCACGAGATGCCGTTCTGCCGCGAGATTTACATCGAGCGCGACGACTTCATGGAAGAACCTCCCAAGAAATTCTTCCGCCTCACACCAGGCAAGGAAGTGCGCCTGAAAGGTGGATATATCATTATGTGCAACGACGTGGTGAAAGATGCCGAGGGCAACATCACCGAGATTCACTGCACCTACGATCCCGACACACTGAGTGGCACACCTGGTAGTATGCGCAAGGTTAAGGGCACGCTGCACTGGGTATCGGCGCGTCACTGCAAGGATGCTGAGGTGCGTCTCTATGACCGACTTTTTGCCGTTGAGAATCCATCGGCAGAGAGCGAGAAGGACTTCCGCGAACTCCTTAACCCCGACTCTCTCAAAGTTGTCACCAACGCTAAGGTTGAACCTTACCTGGCCGAGATTGCTAAACCCGAGGATAAGTTCCAGTTCCAGCGCATTGGCTACTTCTGCGTTGACCTCGACAGCACTCCCGATCACCTGGTCTTCAACCGCACCATCACGCTCAAAGACAGCTGGGCAAAGGCACAGAAGAAGTAATGTAGGGACGAGACTGTCTCGTCCGATTTCCCATCAAGCACACATGCTTCACAAGGAATTAGTAGATAAACTGTCTAAATCACTCGGTCGTAACAAGAGTGACATCAATAAACTGCTTGAGGCTCTGGGTAACGTCATTGTTGAACGTTGCTCAGAGCTTGACAGCATAACTGTACCACGACTTGGAACTATCGAGGCTGTGAAGCATAATGAGACAGTGGAGGTTGACGGCGAGACCGGCAAGCGCACGTTGCTGCCGCCACGCGTGGAGATGCAGTTTACCGCAAGTAATGTACTTAAAAAACGCCTCAACCAGCCATGAAAGAGAAGATAGCATTCCCACAACTGGTTGAGTTGTTGGCCGAAAAGGCAAGCACCACCGAGCGAATGAGCGAATTGTTCCTGCAGGAGCTGTTTGCCGTCGTCACACAAGAACTTGCTGAAGGCAAATCGGTTACAATAAAGGGCTTGGGCACTTTTAAGACCACAAAGGTTGAGTCTGGAAAAGATGTTGTCTTTACCCCCGACAAAGATCTCGCCGAGACAGTGAATGCCCCATTCTCGCAATTTGTGCCTGTTGAACTCTGCGACGAGGTCACCGATGATATGCTGAGCGAGATTGACTCCAGCATGGAACAACCCGCTAAGAATGAGAATGTAGCTACGAAACCTGTCTTGTCTGAAGAAAATACAGAGGATGTAGGAACGAGCTCGTCCGAAGATATCACAGTAGATGAAGGGACAAGGAGCGCCTTGTCCGAAGAGAGCGCTCAAGATGAAGATAAGGCAACTGCTCTATCCACCCCATCGCATGCTGAAGAATCTCAAGATACCGAGTCGAGAAACTCTCGCAAATGGCTCATAGCAGCAGCTGCAGCTGCCGCAATTATCGCTGTGTGGTATTTCTATATGCACCGCGACAAAGACCATAACGATAAGGCAATAGAAACAACACAAGTTGCCAAAAACGATTCAACCGACGTCAAAAACGCTAAAACACAGCCTGTTGTCACCGATACCATTGGAAACGGTAACGTCCTCTTCACAATGGCAAAGAAGCACTATGGCGATCAAGCGTTTTGGGTGTATATCGCCCGTGAGAATCAAGCGCAATACCCCGACTATCGCAAGATTCGTAGCGGAGCGATTCTAGTCATCCCACCTGCCGAGAAATATGGCATCAATAGCGACAGCAAGCAGAGCATTAAACATGCCTATGCCGAAGCATTGAAGCTCTCTAAAGAAGTAAAAGCTGCCGACCAGAATGCGACTTCCCTAGACTCCACTTCAATCATCAGCAGTAAAAAGGTTACAACTACGAAACAATTACAAAGGAAAAGTAACTCAAGGAAGCATTACCGCCACTATCGTTCATCGCGAAACAAACACCACCATAGGTAACACAATTCAACACATTAAGACCACATTACCAACTTCGGCAATGCGGTCTTAATCGTTAAAGCTTTTATTATTCAAATAATTTGTGTGCCTTATCCTCTAAGCTTTTCTTAGCCCCTTCAAACCTTTTGCTGAACACTGGGTCTGTTCCCAACTTTTCGAGTTCCTCATTGAATTTCTTCCATTCTTTTTCTCCACCTCTTGCTTTATAGAAATCTTCATATTTCTTCTGAAGAGCCTCAGTGTCTTTCTCCATCTGGTTAATATCATCCTCAGAGTTTATGTCTCGCATTAGGATTTTTATCACTTCTTCTCCAACTTGCTTGGCGTCGTAGGCGTAATCACCAGTAGGACCAGCTTCAACCGCGCATTGCAACTTAAAATTAATGGGCATTGTGTACCACACTCGCACAGGCTCTCCAATAGCGTTGCGACCTGGTTCATAGAATTTTGGCAACATTTTGATTACACGCACAGCTTCTTGGTCAATGTCCTCATGGACACCTCTGGCGACTTTCACTTCACCTATTGAACCGTCCTTCTCCACAACAAATTGAACGATGACCTTGCCTTCAATATGATTGTCGGCAGCAGTTTGAGGATAACGGATATTGTTGTTGATAAAGCGCATCATAGCGTAATCGCCACCAAGGAATTTGGGCATGTAAGCTGAACTTTTGAACACTTCTTCATCATCCGATTTTGGAGTCAAAATTTCACCACCCCCACAGTCTTCATCGACCGCCCCAATTACACGATTACACTCTTCTACTCGCTTTAAAGATTGAAATTTCTCTTTTTTGTGAGTATTTCGTTGTTTCTTCTTTTTAGCGTCAACGCCCTGCGCCACACCAAAACACAGCGCAAGCACCATAATCACGGAAAATAATCTCAGATGTTTCATGATTGTTAGTATTTTTCGTCAACAGACATTACTTGATTCTTAATGCATTGTGAATTATGCATTATCAAAAGCGTTCCAGCCTTGTGCTCGGATTTCGAGCTCGGTGTCGTCGCGGGCTACCATATAGGCGCCAAGTTCAGGTTTAGTAATGCGGCCTATGAGACGTGCGGTCTTCATCTGCTCCACTTTCTCGTGCTGGGGGAGCGGCACGGTAAACAGCAACTCATAGTCCTCGCCACCGTTCATAGCTGCAGTCACCAGGTTCATGTTCAGTTCTTCGGCCATCACTGCCGTCTGGTAGTCGATGGGAATGCGGTCTTCATATACACGGCACCCTACCCCGCTCTCTTTGCAGATGTGAAGCAGTTCGCTTGAGAGTCCGTCGCTCACATCCATCATGGCTGTAGGTTTGATACCCAATTCTCGCAGTTCGGCAATGACATCGGCGCGTGGCTCGGGTTTCAGTTGTCGCTCAAGCAGATACTCACGGCCAGCGAAGTCGGGCTGGAAATCTTTCTGCCCAGCTCCTGCCACTCGCTCACGCTCAAGAAGTTGTAATCCCATATATGCAGTGCCGAGGTCGCCACTCACACATATCAAGTCGGTGTCGTGCGCACCGCTGCGATAGACAATCTCTTCCTCGGTGGCCTCGCCAATGCATGTAATGCTGATGAGAAGTCCAGTGACAGATGCCGATGTATCGCCACCAACGAGATCCACCCCATATTTCTCACATGCCGCATAGATACCTGAGTAAAGCTCGTTGATATGCTCCACAGTGAAACGTTTCGAGATTCCCAGCGACACAGTGATTTGCCGTGGTGTGCCGTTCATGGCATAGATATCGCTCAAATTCACTGCCACCGCCTTGTATCCCAAGTGCTTGAGAGGAGTGTAGGTAAGGTCAAAGTGGATGCCTTCCAGCAGCAAATCGGTGGTGACAAGAACGCGCTTTCCGTCATAGTTGAGCACAGCACAGTCATCACCCACACCGCGCAGCGTAGATGCGTTTTTTACCTTAAAATCACGTGTGAGGCTCTCTATAAGCCCAAACTCTCCCAAAGTGGAAATCTCTGTCTCACTCATAGCTTTTTATCTTTATATCTTTTTTGACAATTCAAAAACCACAGATTATTCTGAAATATCTAAGAAGAAAAAATCAGAATAATCTGCAGTTAATTACAACATTTTGACTAGGAATTACACCTCGTCGAGGTTGTTAATCACCTCTGTAACCATAAGAGTCATGATGGGCTCGGCCTTAGTGGCTGCTTGTTGCACTTCTTCGTGCGACACATCAACAAAGATGCCCTCACCGCCAAGGTCGGTGATAACGCTCAAGCCAAATACATCCATATCGGCGTGGCGAGCCACAATCACCTCGGGAACAGTGCTCATGCCCACTGCGTCACCGCCAATGCGATAGAAGTATCGGTACTCCGATGGAGTCTCGAAAGTGGGGCCTTGAGTACCCACATATACACCTTCCATCAGTCGCACTTTATTCTTTTTGGCTATCTTGCGTGCCAAGTCAAGAATGCGGTGGCTGTAGGCCTCGTTCATAGCGGGGAAGCGTGGACCAAGCTCGTTATAGTTCTTCCCGCGCAAAGGATGGTCAGGGAAGAGGTTAATGTGGTCGGTGATAAGCATCACGTCGCCCACGCGGAAGTCAGGATTCATGCCACCAGCGGCATTGCTAACGCACAGCACTTTCACTCCAATAGCCTTCATCACGCGGATGGGGAAGGTGGCCTCCTTCATCGAGTAACCTTCATAGTAGTGGAAGCGTCCCTGCATCGCCATGACATACTTCTTGCCAAGTTTACCAAAGATGAGCTGGCCCTTGTGGCCCTCAACGGTGGAAACTGGGAAGTTAGGTATCTCACTGTATGGAATAGCAATTTTGACATCGATTTTCTCGGCGAGGTTTCCCAGTCCCGAGCCAAGCACGATAGCCACTTTAGGCATCTCTCCGCCCACTTTCTCTTTGAGGAAAGTTGCGGTCTCTTGGATTTTTTCTAACCAGTTAATTTCTTTTGTCATAATGTCTTTATGTTATGGTAAATAATAATTTTAGTCGTTATTTGCCGAAATCAGTGTCTGAAGCTCATAGATGAAGTCGCGATCCTCATAATTGAGAAAGTCAGCCTGGATAGGTATGAAATAGACCATGTCACGACGTGTGGGAGGGAAATAAGGACTGTTGAGAATGCGCACCGCATCTTTCTCGGTAGTAATGATATATTTGCGGCGGCCCTCAAGTTCCTGAAGCACCTTGAAAATGTAGCGGAAGTCGTTGCGAGTGTAGGTGTGGTGGTCATCGTAGTGAATAACCTTGAGGCGGGTGCCAAACTGCTTAAGATACTTGGTGAAGGGCCGTGGATTTGCAATGCCGGCAATGCCCAGCAACAAATCGTCCTTGTCGAGCCAGTTGAGTGAAGTGAGCTCGGGGTTGCCAATTGGAAACACCGGCTCAGGTGCGCCATAGCGTATCTTTGAGAAATACAGCTGCTGGTACTTGAAGAGCTCCAGATGCTCCTTAAACATGCGCAGGTCCACTGGTTTCACGTCATCGGGACACTTGGTCACGACCACCATATCGCACTTGAGGATGCGGTCCGATGGCTCGCGTAGTTGCCCAAGCGGCAGCAACTTGTCTTCAAAAGGCGGACGGTTGTAGTCAATCATCACAAAATTCACCTTGGGTTTCACATAACGATGCTGCAACGCGTCGTCAAGGAGAATAAGGTCAATGTCGGGGTTGATTTTCAACAGCATCTCTATGCCCTTGCGACGGTTCTCACACACCGCCACATCGATGAGGCCACGGAACTTGTGGTAAATCTGATAGGGTTCATCACCCAAGTCAACAGGAGTGAGGTTGTCGCTAGCCATCACAAATCCTTTGGTGCGACGCTTGTAGCCACGGCTCAAGACGGCGATGTTATAACGCCTGCCCAGCCTCGAGACAATATATTCTACATGAGGCGTCTTTCCAGTCCCCCCCACGGTAACATTTCCTATCGATACCACTGGCACCTCAAACGACTCCTCCTTGAGCAGTCCCATATTGAACGCCGCATTTCTCATCCACACCCCAGCGCCATAGCCCCATGACAATGGTGTGAGAAGCACTTTCTCGGTACCGAGAAGCGCCTTGCGGCTTATTCGTTTCATGTTGTCAAAATCCATCTATTAAAACTGATGATCTTGGTGTTTTTTTGATGTTACTACACTCGCGTCATTCAAGGGTTTAGAAGTCAATCTCTACAGGCTCCATCAAGCACTGTACATGATCTCGACTCAAGATTGCCTGCAGTTGCTCATAGTAGGTGTAGAATATTCCCATGCGGCGCTGCATGTCTTCCTCAACCTTTGAGCGGGTCATCTGCCCTAACATAGATTTGAATGACATCTCCATTTCGGGCAGGTTGGTGATAGAGTAGTCATCACCCAAGTTGGCCTTCTTTGCCACCCAATCAATAGCTGCCTGCAGACCGCCGAACTCATCTACGAGACCAATGTTCTTGGCCGTGATACCGTCCCACACACGTCCCTCGGCAATCGATTTGATCGAGTCTTGCGACACGTTGCGCCCTACTGCACAGCGACGGGTGAAGAGGTCATAGCCATGTTCCACCATGCGCTGCAAAGCGGCCTTCTGCTGCTCAGTGAGAGGTTTATAAATCGCTCCGGCGATGGCGTTCTTGTTAGTTGACACCTCCTCAAACTTCACTCCCAGAGTGTTGTTTATTAAATTGCTGGCATTAGGCACCATTCCAAAGATACCTATACTACCCGTGATAGTAGTGGGCTCGGCAAAGATGCGCTGTGCCCCCGCTGAGATATAATATCCTCCCGAAGCGGCATAGTCGCTCATCGACACAGCCACAGGTTTGCCGCTCTTCTTGAAGTCCTCGATAGCCTTCCATATCACCTCGCTACCAAAAGCACTACCGCCAGGCGAGTTGACACGCAACACAAGGCCCTTAACATTATCGTCATACTGCAGTTCTCTTAACAATGCCGCCAGCGACTCGCTGTCGATGCCATCCTCGGACATGCCAGGTACACTAGTTGAAGAGTCAATCTCTCCAGTAGCATAGACAACTGCAATTTGCTTGCCCTCATCACCCTTCTTGGTGTCGGTAAGTACCAACTGGCTTGGAGTGATAAGCCTCAGGTCATCTTTCATTTCCACATCGGTCTTGCGGCGCAGCTTGTCTTCCATCTCAGTGCGGTAGCACAGATGGTCAACAATCTTGTTTTGCAATAATTCATCGGTGCCCATTGTCAGCATCACGCTATCGGTAAGCTGTTTGAATGTCTCTGGAGCAATTTTTCTCGACTCTGCCATATCCTTTGAGAGCACACCCCACAAACTGCCGAGGTAATGCTCTTGCTGCTCACGGTTGGCATCGCTCATCTCGCTCAGCATAAAAGGCTCCACGGCACTCTTGAAGGTACCCACGCGCACTATCTGCATCTCCACTCCCACCTTGTCAAGCAGATTCTTGAAATATGGTGTAGAAGCGCCAAGTCCATGCACGTCAACCGCTCCCTCGGGATTGAGGAAGATGCTGTCGGCAACCGAAGCCAGGTAATAATCGCTCTGCATAATCCCCTCGTCGCCAAAGGCATATACAAACTTCTTACTCTTATTGAAATCAACGAGGGCATTCCTGAGCTCATAAAGCGACGACATCCCCGACACCATTCCGCGGCAGTCGAGATACACACCATCGATATTCTCGTTATCTTTTGCCAACTTCAAACTCTTGATAAGAGTGTTCAGGTCCTGTCCCCCTTCATCGTCCTTAATCATTGCCATCATCTGGCTCATCTCGTTGGGACGCTCATTGAGCTCACCATCAAGACGCAGATAGAGGATGGAGTTTTTCTCTAGCTTTACGCCCACTGAACTGGACATTGAACTAAAAATCACAAAACTCATAAGAACTGCGGTAATCGTGAAAAATATCAAGGCCAAGAAACTGCCAACAAATGACCCGCAAACTATCAAGAAGAATTTTTTCAACATAACTATAATCGTTTTATTTTAAATCGTTTAGCACCAATATAGAATGCCTCCGATATGTAAATTATTCTACAAAAATCACCTGCACAACAAGGCACACCTGCTATGCAATCTACAAAGATAGATATAAATTTCCCAATAACAGCGATAAAAAGCGAAAATTATTTCCTTTTTTTCAAAAAAAATGCAAAAGGGGGTGTTTTTAGGCTTATACGAATCGGCAACCATTAAGATTGAAGCCTCGCATAAAGTCGGCAGCGGGCATGCGGCGCTTGCCAGAGAGCTGCAACGACAGGATTTCGAGAGCGCCATCGCCACAATCTACCACCAGGTGCTTGCCATCGGCTCTGATGGTGCCAGGAACAGGATTTTGGCTTATTCCACATTTTGCTTTATGCATTGTGCATTGTGCATTGTAGAAAGGTTCACCAGTAGCGAAAATTTTGACATGTAGAGCGTTGCCATTGGCGTCAATTATCTCGCTCCATGCTGCGGGATAAGGAGAGAGGCCGCGAATGTGGTTGTAGAGTTGCTCAGCAGGACGATTCCAGTCAATGCGGCACGTCTCGGTAAAGATTTTTGGTGCCGGCGTAGGCTTCTCGCCTGCAGTAAGCAGCTGGTCTTGCGGAATAGGTTTCACAGTACCGGCGATTATTGCATCAACGGTGTCAATCACCATGCCTGCGCCGAGCATCATCAGGCGGTCGTGTATGGTCTCCACATTGTCGGTGCGCCCTATCTCAATGGCTTGCTGTTGTATCACGTCGCCAGTGTCAATCTCATGTTTAAGGAAAAATGTGGTCACGCCTGTAGTGGTGTCGCCATTCATCACTGCCCAATTGATGGGTGCCGCGCCGCGGTATTTGGGCAGTAGCGAAGCGTGAAGGTTAAACGTTCCCAGCGGTGGCATTGCCCACACCACCTCGGGGAGCATACGGAAAGCTATGACTATGTGAAGCTGGGCATTGAGTGAGCGCAGTTCCTCAACAAACGCCTCATCCTTCAATCGCTCGGGCTGCATGAGATGTAAGCCCTGCTCAACGGCATATTGCTTCACAGCCGACTGAATCATCTTATGCCCTCGTCCGGCAATCTTGTCGGGCATAGTCACCACACCCACAATGTTATAACCGCCCTCCACAAGGCGCCTCAGGCTCTCGACAGCAAAATCGGGAGTGCCAAAAAATACTATTCTTAAGTCTTCTTTAGTAGTCATAAATTGTCAGTTATAAGTTGTCAGTCGAGAATTCCCTAATCTCTAATCGTGCGAAGCACAACATACCCCTAATCAGCGCAATGCGCTTTAGTCATAGCTATAATGCTTAAGCAATTCGCGGTAGGAATTGAAAATCTTTGACTTGGAAACGAAGCCCACATATTTTCCGTCCTCTACCACGGGGAGGTTCCACGCCTTGGTTTCATCAAAAGTCTTCATTACCTGCTCCATGGGGGTGCCAACCTCTATCAGCGCTGGCGGCGACGACATAAAGCGCTCCACGTAGATTCTCCTATATAAATCTGGGCGGAACATAATGTTGCGGATGTCATCAAGCAGCACCACACCTAGCAAGCGCCCTTCCTCATCTGTCACGGGGAAGAGATTGCGCTTACTCTGAGCTATCACGTCAACCATCTCCTTGAGGCTCATTTTGGGATGGACAGGAATGAAATCGGTCTCTATCACACTGTCAATCTTGAGCAGGGTAAGCACCGACTTGTCCTTGTGGTGCGTCAACAGTTGTCCGCGTTTTGCCAAGCGGCGAGAATAGATACCGTAGGGCAAAAGTATGCGTGAAGTAAGGTACGACACCACCGACACGATAAGCAGCGGCAGGAACAATTCATAGCCACCAGTCATCTCGGCAGTGAGGAAGATTGCCATAAGCGGAGCGTGCATCACACCAGCCATCACAGCCGCCATGCCCAGTAAGGCGAAGTTCTTGTGCGACAGTGGAAGGGCCTGATCCACCACTCCCAGCGAATTAAGCAGGAAGGCGAAGAAGAAGCCCGCCATGCACCCCACATAGAGCGAGGGGGCAAACGTACCACCCACTCCGCCACCACCGTTGGTGGCACTGGTAGCAAACACCTTTGTGAAGCACAGGCACCCAACAAGCGCCACTGCCCACCAAACGCTACCATGGTGGTCATAGAACAGACTATTTTCAAACAATGGCTTCACATCGCCATTCAGCAGGCTATTGATTGCGCCATAACCCTCGCCATAAAGTGCAGGGAAGAGGAAGATGAGCGAACTAAGAATTACCGCACCAATAGCAAAGCGCACCCAGTGGTTGGTGATGCGGGCAAACATGTTCTCCATCATTTCTATTGTCTTGTTGAAATAGAAAGAGACAAAGCC
>JAGCRW010000055.1 GCA_017964485.1 Muribaculaceae bacterium
AAGGAAACTGACAGTAGAAAATTAAGTGTTGTGATTTGTCATAAACCCTAATGGCCGATTTGGGTTAAATAAAATAAGAGGGTGTCTCAATTATGTTGGGACACTCTCTTGACATTGGGTTGAGAAATCGCCGTGTGAGTTCTATTGCTGTGCAGTGCCGAGGGCCTGAAGCAATTGAATAATGGCGGTGGCGGTGCCGACACTGTTGGAAATGGTGGCAGCGTTGACATTAAGTCCAGTCAAGTTGTTCATGGTGTTGATAAGGTAATTCACGTTCTGTGAAGTGATGAGGCCTGCACCTGCGGAGACCATGCCGGCAGCAAAAGCTTTCTTGTAGTTAGGGTCGGCCTGGTTGTTGCGGAAGTTGGTATAAGCGGTGGCAAGGCTGAGAGCGGCAGTGAGGTCGGTGGGATTACCCAGATTCACGGTGCCAGTACTCTTATAAGAGCCATAGAGCGATAGGAGAGATGTGGCAGCAGATTTGCCACTGGCTTTCGCGGCTGATGTGGTGGAACTATTGGCGCTCCCAAGGGTTGAACCGCAGGAAGCGAACACCAACGTTGCAACACACATCATGATGATACTTAATTTCTTCATGGTTAGTATATGTTTATGGATTTGTTATTTTTTGTGCTGCAAAGATACATTTTTTTTTGCATTCCCAAAAAAAATAGTATATTTGCAAACTCAATTTGTGACAATTAAACAGTAAATATCTTTAAACAACATCTTATGAACAACACACTTTTCACATTCCCGAAACCTGAAAATGAGCCGGTACTTGGCTACAAACCTGGCAGTGCCGAACGTAAAGAAATCCGTAAGGCTCTGGATGAGCTGTATAACATGGTTACTGACATCCCCGCTATCATCGGCGGCAAGGAGGTGCGTACCGCTGAGACAGGTACTTTGGTGATGCCCACTGAGAACCACCATGTGTTGGCTAAGTACTACAAGGTGGGAGAGAATGAGGTTAAGATGGCTATTGATGCCGCTATGAAAGCTCACGAAGAGTGGGCAAATACACCTTGGCTCGACCGTGCCAGTGTGATGTTGAAAATTGCCACGCTGATTAGTGGTAAGTATCGTTGGCTGATTAATGCCGCCACCATGCTCGGACAGGGCAAGACCACCATGCAGGCTGAGATTGACTCGGCATGTGAATTGGTTGACTTCTTGCGCTACAATGCCTACTACGCTTCACAGATATATAGCGACCAGCCCTGCAGCGATAAGGGTACTCTCAACTATGTCACCTACCGTCCGATGGAGGGCTTTGTGTTTGCCATTACCCCCTTCAACTTCACTTCTATCGCCAGCAACCTGTGCCTGTCGCCTGTTCTGATGGGTAATGTTTGTATTTGGAAGCCCAGCACCACTGCCATGCTCTCCAACTACCTGCTGATGAAGATTTACAAAGAGGCTGGTCTGCCCGACGGCGTGGTCAACTTCCTGCCCGGTAGCGGCTCGCTGATTGGCAAGGTGGCTTTTGCTGACAAGAACCTCTGTGGTGTTCATTTCACCGGATCCACTGGCACCTTCAACAGCTTCTGGAAGTCGATAGGCGACAATATCGCCAACTACCGTACCTATCCCAAGATTGTCGGCGAGACGGGCGGTAAGGACTTTATCTTTGCTCATAAGAGTGCCAATGCCGACCAAGTGGCAACCGCCATCGTGCGCAGTGCCTTTGAGTTCCAAGGTCAGAAGTGCTCAGCAGCCAGCCGCGCCTATGTGCCCGCCTCGATGTGGCCCAAAGTGAAGACTATCGTTAAGAAATAAGTCAAGACTCTTAATAAACCTTTTAGGTTTGTGGCTCTAACAATTTCAAATGCGGCGATTAAGGCCACGACTACACTAAAGAAAAAGAAGAACCAGCCACCAAGAACTAAACAAGGGATACCAAAAAGGGCTATTGAAATAGCGGTTATAGTTCTAGTAACTAAAGACTTTTTCGCTGATTGTGAGATTTCATTAGTTATTCTTTTCATCATCTAGCCCTCCATATCTTCTATTTCGTTTATTGTATTCGATTAAACAATCGACAAATTCTTTTCTTTTAAAGTCTGGGAATTGTACAGGTGTAAACACATATTCGGCATATGCGATTTGCCATGGTAAGAAGTTTGATGTCCTTATTTCACCGCTTGTCCTGATCATAAGATCAACATTTGGTAGTCCTCCTGTATAAAGGTGATTTTCCATTACTTCTTCGGTAATATCTTCAACTTTAAATTTGCCTTCTTTAACCTCTTCGGCGATTAATTTAGCAGCTCTAGTAAGTTCTTGTTTACCACCATAGTTGAGACAAATATTCCAAATAATATTCGGGTTATTCTTTGTTTGATCAACTGCTTTATTAACAATTTTTTGGGTTTTTTCAGGTAATTTAGAGATATCTCCTGAAACTACTACCTTAGTGCCGTCTTTCATCAAAGTATCAATTTCTCTTTTAAAAAAGAGTTCAAGATACCTCCATAAAAAGGCAATTTCTTGTTTTGGTCTTTTCAAGTTTTCAGTGGAGAAAGCATATAAAGAAAGAACTTTGATATCATAGTCTCTACAATAGTCAAAAAGATCAATGATGCGATCCATTGCTGCTTTATGTCCGGCAGTACGAGGTAAGCCACGTTTTTTAGCCCATCTTCCGTTGCCGTCCATAATAATAGCGACATGCTTAATAGGTTTATTAAGTTCTATCTCTCTCATATGTGTGTATATTATACACGCTTATAAAAAAATATCGCAAGTGTATAAACAAAATAATGCGATAAATTCTTTAAAAGAAAAGAGAAGCATTAGCCTCTCTTATATTGCCATGATTTCTGACTCTTTTTTCTTTAAGATTGCTTCAATCTCGCCGACTGCTTCATCAGTGACTTTTTGAACTTCATCTTGAACTTGATGTTGAAGGTCTTCAGTCATATCATCGCTAGCCTTAACTAGATCGATAAAGTCACGACGAATGTTACGAATTGCAACCTTGCTTTCTTCGCTCATCGCTTTCGCTTTTTTAACAAGTTCACGACGCGTTTCTTCAGTTAATGGAGCAACCGTAATTCTAATTGAATCACCTTCATTAACAGGGTTAACACCAAGGTTAGCTGCTGCAATAGCAGCACAAATGGATTTTACGTCACCTTTATCGTATGGTTTAACGAGTAATTGACGTGGTTCTGGAGATGAAATTGATGAGATTTGAGTAATCTCAATTTTGTCTCCGTAATACTCACATTCAATACCTTGAAGCATAGCAGGAGATGCTCTACCTGTTCTGAGCTTTACAAGTTCAAATTCGAAGTTTTTAATGGTTTTTCCCAT
>JAGCRW010000056.1 GCA_017964485.1 Muribaculaceae bacterium
GATGTCAAATGTACCGCCAGGAATATTACGGTTCTCGGCTCCCACTAGTGATGATATGGTCTCTATGCTTAAGTGATAAGCTTCAAGTTTGAGAGGGTCAATATAGATATGAACTTCACGCTTGGGCGCACCTCCAATCGATACTGAGCCCACACCATCGACACGCGCCAAGGGGTTGGCAACATTCTCGTCAAGAATCTTGTACAGACCTGGCACACTCTCATGGGCTTGCGCCGAGAGAAGCACGATAGGAATCATGTCGGTCGAGAACTTGAAGATGATAGGGGTGTTGGCATCATCGGGGAGCATGCTCGAAACCATGCTTAGTTTGTCGCGAACATCGTTGGTGAGCACATCGATATCATATCCGTACTCAAACTCGAGCGTTACAATCGAGACGTTCTCGCGAGAGTTTGAAGTGATATGCTTTAGGTGCTCTACCGAGTTGAGCGAGTTCTCAAGAGGTCGAGTCACGTTTTGCTCAATATCTTCGGCACTTGCTCCGGCATAGGTCGTCATCACCATAATGGTGTTAGTGTCGATGTCGGGCATCAAGTCGATAGGCAATTTCTTTAGTGAGAACAAACCCAGAATCACAACAGCCACAAATATGAGGATTGTTGTTACCGGGCGTTTCACCGAGCTGGAATAAAGACTCATAAAAAGGTTAGATTATGAAGTTTTCAGTTTTAATTATTTGATAATGTGTTGTGGAGAAGAATGACTGATAGTTACTTGCCTTTGAGTTTCACTTTGGCGCCATTGGTGAGCCTAGATTGTCCAGCTACAACCACGCGGTCGCCGTCGTTGAGGCCACTCAAGATTTCGTAACGGTCGCCAAGTCGCATGCCAAGTTCTACTTCGGTGTAGGCCACAGTGCCGTTATCCTTATATACATATACAAATCGCTTGCCCGAGCCTTGCATTTTCACAATAGCCTTGTCGGGAACTACGATGTGTTTTTCTGTGCCATAGTTGAACTTGACACGTGCAAACATACCAGCGCTCACCTTGCCAGCACCATTGTTAATGGTGATTTCCACTTGGAAAGTGCGGGTCTGTTGGTTGATCTCGGGGTGAATGAGATATACTGAGCCGTTGAAGGTCTCATCGGGCACTGCATCAAGAGTCACTTGTACTGGCATGCCATTCTTTATCTTGGAGAATTCCTCCTCGTTGACATTTACAATGACCTTGAGCGGGTTCATCTGCTGCACGGTGAGGATAGCGCCCATTGGCAGGTCGCCAGCATCGTAGTTGCGAGCGCTGACTACGCCGCTGATGGGACTGGTGAGAACGGTGTTCTCCTGCACTGTCTGCATAGAACGCTGGCTGGCATTAAGCGAGGAGCGGCTGGCATCGAGCGATGCTTTGCTGGCATCTAGAGCGCGCTTGCGGGCTTTGAGCGACTCTTGTGCCGCGTCGTAGGCTGCTTGCAGCTGGTCAACAGCTTGCTGAGTTCCACCACCAATTTTTACTAGTTCCTTGGCGCGGTCGAGGTCTTTCCTCTGTCTTGCAAGGTTGATTTCCTCACTTTTGAGGGCAGCCTCTTGGCTTGCAAGAGCAGCGGCTTGATTTTCTACTCCAGCTCTTTGTCCAGCGATTGCGCTCTCTTGGTTTACAGCCGACACATTGTCGAGGATTACCACTGCTTGGCCTGCTCTCACATTGCTACCCACGTCAACAAGAATGCGCTTGATGCGGTTTCCTGTTGATGACGAGATGTTGTTGGTTTTGAACGCTTCGACAGTAGCGGTGTATTCACTTAACTCGTCAACGTCCTCTGAATGAACGCTCTGCAGCTCTACTATAGGAGTCTCATCTACATTTGGGCCCATTTTGCCTTTTTTGCCTGAGCAAGAGGAGAGTAGTGCTGCAATTAACACTAATGCTGTGAATGATTTGTAAGTTTTCATCTTTATTTATTTGTTTTGTTTATTTCGTTTGTAACTCCATATTTTGCCAATGGCGCATTGCCGAGCATCAGTTCGAGGTTGCTTTGCGACACTAATAGGTTGTAGATTGCCTGATAGTAAGAGAGTCGTGCGCCAAGCAACGCGTTTTGAGTGTCTTGGATTTGCAAGAAGGTGCCCACACCAAGTTTGAAGCTTTCTTGCATGATGTTGTCGCTCTTCTCGGCGAGTGCCACGCTAGCAGCGTTGCTCTCGATTTGCTTGAGATTGCTCTTGATGTTGTTGAGTTGTGTCTCTACTTGCGAGTTGAGAGTGCGAGTAAGGTTCTCGCGTTGCCATTTCATCTCGCTGACAGCAATCTCGGCCTCTTTCTGCTTGAAATAGCGCTGTCCTCCCGAGAACAAGTTCCACGACAGTGACAATGCGGCTTGTGAGTAAGGGCTCCAGTTGAAGTTCTTGAAAGGACTGCCGTTACTCATCGAGTTCCACATATAATTAATAGTTCCATAAAGATTTGGGAACCATGACATTTTTTGAGTGTCAAGCGCTTTTTTCATATAGTCAGTCTGCAGGTCAAGTTGCCTGAGGCTGGGGTTGTTGACAATCGAAGTGTCAACACTCATGGTGTAGTCATACATCATCACCTTGTAGCTATCAAGCGTCTCGCTAGGCTCGATGTCAACATTGGCATCCATGCCCATGAGCACTTTTACCTGGAGTTGTAATGCGTCAATAGAGTTTTGAGCATCAAGAATCGATGGCTCAAGAGTAGTGGCTGCCACACGTGCGCGCGTCATGTCATACTCACTTGCCACTCCTATCTCAAATTGTTTCTTGAAGATTTCGGCGGTGAGCAGCGCTGTCTCGTGATTGGATTCTATCACCCGTTTGCTGTCGCGAGCAAGCAACAATGCATAATAAGCATTTTTGACTTGATTGACAAGTGAAAGCCTCGACGAGCGAGCATTTTCAATGTTTTGGAGAATCTGGTTGTCGCTAAGTTTAATCGATTTCCACAATGCCGGCACAATGATGGGTAACGAGCCGCTAAATCCCACACTGTGAGAGTTGTCGGCACCCACCTTGATTCTCTGCTCTCCCATCACAAATGTTTGCTTTGCAAGGGTTCGAGAATAGCTGGCAGAGAAGTCAATGTTAGGGAACAGCTGCCCCAGTGTCTCTTTCTTGGAATAATCCACACGTTGAATCTCCATGTCGGCGACAATAATCGAGGGGTTGTCGCTAAGAGCGATGCGGATGCAGTCATCGAGCGTCACGTTAAGCGTCTCGGCACTCGCATAAGATGTTGCTGTCATAACAACAGCCACAAATGCAATTTTAAATAACTTTTTCAAATACATATTATAAATTCTTATTAGTTTTCTTCTTTCTTGAGGAGATTCTTTATCACAAAGTTCTCAATTATTTCTTGTCCCTGAGCGGTTGCTATGCCGCGCATAAAGTTGAGGAAGGCTCCATCGAAGACCTCGGCGGCAGTGTATTCAGGAAACGGGAAATCCTGCATGTGGTGCAGGGTCTTCATGTTGTTGTTGAAGACAACAGCAGCAATCTTGCACTTGATACCAGGAAGCACCAAGCCTTCGTCTTTGGCTTTCTTGATGATGCGAGCCAGTGACAGGATATGGTCAATCTCTTGAGCCTTGTATTCATCAAACGCTTCGGGATACAGTCGCTTGATATCGGCAAGAAATACTGGTGACACCTTCTGGATGAACTCTCGTGCCACAGTATATACACCTAACAGAGCTTCAAAGTTGTTGGCCGACTGTTCAAAGATTTGAGTGAATTTATCATTGGTTTGCAGCCGGTTGTACTTGATGACATCGCTGATGAGGCTATGTTTATTGGGGAATGTCTCATAAAGCGTGCGCTTTGAGATGCCGCAATCACGCGCCACCATGTCCATCGTCACCGATTGGGGACCGATGCGCATCATCAAGTGCATGGAATTTTTTAAAATTTTCTCTCTTAAATCCATAAATCCATATAATATAGGAGATTATAAATTCAGTATTATTTTGGGTATAAATAATCGCTGCAAAGTACGTAAAAAACTTTTAAAACTCCAAAAGTTTTCTTGGTTCATTTTGCCATATTTTTCGTTTTTTTGAAAAAACAAGGCAAGACCGATATAAAAATACGCAAAAAAAATGTCCGATACACCTCAAGATGTATCGGACATTATTATGAATAATTCAGTTTAGATTAGAGCACTAAAGTGAATGTTCCCCAGTTGTTGTTCATCTTGTCAAGAACGTCCTTAGTGGTCTCGCCCACGATTGTGGCTTTGAGAATGTCGTCTTTTTTGAGTTTCTTGTACTCAGCATCGTAGTCCACCTTGTCGGGGTCGGCTAGTTTAAACTCAATTTTGCCTTTCTCGCTGCTGTTCTCAACACAGAAGTCAAGATAACCTTCGGCGAGGCTTTTCTTGAGTTCTTCACCTGTAACTTTTACCTCGAAAGGCATTGTGATAATGACCTTGTCGCCATCAATCTTAACATCAAGATCGGCTTTGATTTTGTCGCTACTGCCAAAGGTGTCGAAGCAAGCATAGTTAGTGCCGCCATTGCTTCCAAGGTTGTACTCAATAGAGTAAGACTCTGGAGCATCACTTGCCTCAGAACCTGAGGCCGCACTTGAAGATTTGTCGTTACCGCTACAAGCAGTCATCATTGCGATTGTCGCAATCATTAATAATAACTTTTTCATAAAAAATTGAAAGTAGTTGTTTAATGGGTTAATAAATAAGTGAATATAGAAAAAACTGTTTAATGCCTTAGTTTGTACCCAAAAGAATGTTGTAAACCGTGGTTATGTCGTTGGATGTAATTGCCCCATCACCATCTTGGTCTCCATAGGCTAATGAGCTGTTATCGCCGTTGAGGAGATAGTCGTAGAGAGCTGTGATGTCGGCTGCTGTAACTGTGCCGTCTCCGTTCACGTCGCCAGGCAGGCTATCACCGATGTAATGGATCGTTACATTATCGATTATCAGGTTCACATTCTTAGAACCTGTTGTGCGATTGATCTTGAATCGCATGGGCTGCTTCTCAATATTTAAGCGCCATTTTATATTCTCTTCAGAATTTGCCGCCACACCCTCGACTCCTACTGAGGTCCATGTCGCACCCTCATCGGTAGAGTAGTAGAGTTGAAGTTTTGATGCTGTTGATGATGTGTTGACGGCATCAAGAGATAGCATGATTGGTTGCACATCGATGTCGCTGTTCATGGCTATTCCTCCAGGCATCTGCAGCGATGCTGCATGCTGGGCGTTATATTCAACCACGTTGGCTTTAGGGAAGTTCCAAGTGGCGAAGTTGCCTTGAACGCCAACGGCGTTGGCTGGAAGCTCAGTTGGCATTAGTTCAAAGTCTTCGACAAGAGTCAGTGGTGGCACATCTTTGACCACATTGAAGGTGATTATCTTGTCGTCCTCACTGATGTCTCTCAAACCAAACTCACAAGTCTCTCCAGCCCAGGTAGCGAGCGATGGGTAGCTTGAGGAGTTGATGAAAGTCACATTTCTTGAGCCAGGGAAGGGCACCTCTCCAGAGCCTGCGCCCGAAGAGCGAACTAGCTCGTAGTAGTTGTGGGCAGGGTTGCAGTTCACTTCGTTGTTCCACCAAACTTGCTCGTTACTGTAGTCAACGCGAGTAATAACTAAACCATGCCCAGGCAGTGCTGAATCCCATTTGTTTTGTTGACGGTTCTCGAAGAGGAAGAACTCGTACTCGTTAGGCGACTGCATCATGAAGCCAGTGTTGCTTGAATCGAGAGCCGAGAGAGTATAGCTGCCAAGTGACAATGTGGGAGGCTCATTGGTAAAACCCAGCTCCCAGCGCTCCCAAAGGCTGTAGCCCACTGGCGTGCGTCCGATGTTGTAGTGGCTGCCGCCCGCCATCACGTCCCAGTCATCAGGATGGTTGCTCTCGCCGCCACTGCTGCTGTAGTCGGTGTCGTAAAGGTCGGGCAAACCCAGCACGTGTCCAAACTCGTGGCATATTGTCCCGATGGCATTAGGCATAGGGTAGCCTTGCGATTCCCATCCATAAATCTCGCATGATGATGCATAAGTTCCCATTCTCATGCCGTCATAAATATATGGTTGTGGTGGCCAACCCGACCACCAGTCAATAAGGTAGCTCATGTGTGGCCAAAGGTAGCCGCTATTGTTGCCACTATAGCTTGACGAATAACCAGCCACCATAAAGAACACCATGTCGATCTCGCCGTCGTTGTCGGCGTCATACTGTGTGAAATCAACTTGATCGTCAACAGAGTCGAGGGAGGCTTTGAAAATCTCGCGCGCACGGTCGTTGCCCTCATAACACGAGTAGTCGAGATTGACTGGGCCCACAATGTCAAAATCGGGGTCAAACTGCCCCATAGAGTTGTCGTAATAATAGTCGCGCACGCTGCCGGTGCAACGCTGGAAACGGCCATTGTGATAGAAGCCTGTGTAGTTCTCGGTATTGCACAGTTGGTAGTAGAAGTCGTTGGGGTCATCCATCAAGAACTGTCGGTCATTGAAGTTGATGAGGATGATAAGTCCACGGAACTGGTTGTAATCAATCACAGGTTCGTTCTGCTGTCGGTTTCTCTTGATGTCGCGTGTAGCGCGATTCTCGCGTGCTCGTTTGGTTCCGGCAATGTCAACAAGGTGCTTGTCGAGCGACGCTACCAGTTGCATCTCCTGCGTATTGCGTGCTGCTGGGTCGTGAGCCATGATGCCCGAGGCGCGCAGCTCATTGCCTTTTTTGACGGCATATTCCCATGTGCCGTTGTTGTTGATGATGGTGTATCCATCGATAGTTGTGTTGAAATGGTAGAACTCGTCACCCACCAGCTTAAGTAGGAGCGTGGAGCCATCGGGCTGCGTCACGTTGATGGGTGTGGGGTTAGCGGGCTCTGCGCTCGCTATGATGGCGGTAATTAACGCCAAGATTAAAAGCGATATCTTTTTCATGTTTATAGATAAATAGAATGTGTATTATCTGTTTTGGGGACAAAGATACACAAAAAAAATGACAAGACCATACTTTATAGCATGGTCTTGTCGAAAAACTGAAAAATAAATTACTCCTATATCAAATTTGGATTAGTTACCCAACAGGATGTTGTAAATGAACATTACATCGGCAGCGGTAACAGTGCCATCACCGTCAACATCGCTTGTATCGATATATGTGGTGTCGCCATTAAGCAGGAAGTTGTAGATAACAGTTACGTCATTAGCAGTAACAACACCATCGCCGTCAACATCGCCAGGAATGACTACTACTGGAGCCTCAAACTTGGCGGTAGTAACACCGTAGGCTGCGATGCCTTCTACAGCATAGGAGATTGGAGGTACTACAGAAGCGTCGGCTGGTTTAGCGCTTATCATCTTGATACCAGTTTGGTGCAATGGGTTGGTTGCATCATAAGCCACCATGTTAGGAACCGAAGTGCCTTCACCGCAAGAGATGTAAGCCCAGTAGATGTTCTCACCGTCGCCAGTGATTTGGGTGATACCGGTAATCTCGTCGCCCGAGCCTTCGAGCAAGATTGGCGAGTTGTCGATAAGTACTGCGTCTTCGGCAACTGTGGCCAGATTTTGTTTCGCCTCAAGAGTGGCAAGAGAAATGCGGTATAGTCCTGGAATAGAACCGCCAACATTGTCTTTCTGGACGAAGAAGTAGAGATATCCGTTCTCCTCATCGAGGTAGAATGAAGTCATCTGAACGTTGTACAGATAAACTGGCAGCTGTTGGTCGGTGTGAGTGGAACCACTGCCGTCGCTGTAGAGCATGCTCTTGTCGAAGCGGAAGATACCTTGACCATTGAACTTCTTGGCAACCCAGTAAACGTTGTTGCGGGTTGTGCCTTCGGCAGAAACCACGTCGATAGCACGCATTGTCATGCCAGCACCAATAGCGCCATAAGTAAGTTGATCGCCATAATAGGGCAACCAGTTATTCTCCATAAAGAATGGCTGAGTGCCGTAGAGACCTACTGTGTCGGCACTCATCTCATGGATACCCACGTTGCGGTCGGCAATATAGATCTTGTTGTCGATGGCAGAGATATACATTGAGAATGGGTCCTCAAATGCCTTGTAACCAACGTTGTTAAGCACGGTAACGCGATACCACAGGTCATCGGTTTTGTTCACGTAGAACAGCTCACCATCACCACCGTTGGCTTGAGCGTCGGCACCTTGATACATAAAGTTGTGACCGGCACTTGCCACATAAATGCGGTTTTTGTAGCTCTGGATGTTGAAGGCGTGCTCGCCAGTGTTGAATTCAGTGTCGATGATGTTACCCTCATTGTCACGATACATGAGTCGGCAGTCCTTAGTAGCGAAGTAGAGACCGCTTGGGCAGCCAAGTACAGTTCCCTCGCCAGTGATTGATGGGTCGCCCTGAATGTCAAGGTATTGCCATTGAGGAGCAGCTTTATAGTCGTTAACCGAAGTTGCTGCAACGGTGCAAACTACATTACTCTGAGTTGGCTCAAACACACCTGCGCCGAGTACTGGAGGCACGACATTGCGCACTGTGAGGCTTTCGATAGTAGCAGGAACCGAACCTTTCTCCATATAGTTGATGTTGGCACCCAGGTCCATGTGTTTGAGAGCAGTACATCCGGCAAATGCATCTTGGAACATGTTAGTGACTGTGTTGGAGATGTTTACGGTAGTCAATTTGGTGCAGTTTAAGCACAGGTTCTTTGGAATTTCGCGAGCACCTTCCTCTGTGTTGAGGGTCTCGAGTTCGCTCTCAAGGAAGGCGTTAGCATTAACTGTCATACCGCCTTTGTAGGTGAATTCCTTGATTGCTGCGCGATAAAAACCGTAGGTGCCAATCTCTGTGAGCGCAGGGAGGTTGACATCGATATATGGCGAGAATGCCATGCCATAGTTGTCGATGGTCTCGATTGTGGCATTGTCGATGGCAGTGCCAATCTCACCCTCGTGAGCAGTAACGAGCAGACGAGTGCCAGCAGCATTGGTCAGAATACCATTGTTGACTGCGAAAGCGCTGTTGCCGTCGGCCAATTCAATGCTGGCAAGGTTCTCGATGGGACCAAATGCTGCATTGCCGATAGTTGCGATTGTTGATGGCAAGCTAATGCTTGTAATGTTATTGGCTCCAGCAAAAGCACTTGTGCCAATAGATGTCAAGCCCTCAGGAAAAACAATATTGCCAGTTAGTCCGCTATTTAAGAATGCCGTGGCGCTAATTGTCTTCAGTGTTGCGGGGAAGTTGAAATTCTGCAACGAGGTCGTGCCGTTGAACGCACTCTGCTGAATTGAAGTTAGATCACCAAGGAATGTCACCTGTTGGAGGCCCGAGCAGTTGAGGAACAAGTTCTGTGGTACCGAAGTCACACAAGCAGGCACCTCGATGCTGGGGAGGCTTGAGCAGCCTTGGAAAGCACCAGAGCCAATGAAGAATACTTTATGATTCTCTTCAAAGATAACTTCTTGAATTCCTGTACAGCCAATGAAGAAATCACTGTAAATAGAGTCACACTCCTCACCAATCACAACCTTCTGGATTGATGGGAAGTAGTGGAATGGTCTGTCGCCATAATTCTCAGCAGTGGGGTTGTCGATTGTGCGATAAAGGATAAGTTCCTCGAGAGGAGGATACTCAGCGGTCGAAGCACCAAAAGCTTTCTTGTTGATGCGAATTGGGGTAGTGCTTGCCATGATGGTGAGTTTCTTCACACCAGTGCTGGCAAACTGGTTAGAAATTTGTGCGCCATTGACACCCGATGGAACAAAAGCTTCGGTAACATTAGGGCATTCCCAAATTACACCACTACCCATTGTTGTCGCAGTCTCGGTAACTGGGAAGTTGGTGAGGTTGGTACAGCCACGGAAACAGTTGTTGCCAAACTTAACGCAAGTTGCAGGCAAGTGAATCTCCCTGATGTCGCGGCAATTCACGAAAGCATTGGCATCAACACCAACCACAGTGTAGGTGATGCCTTGGTACTCAAATGTTTCAGGAATGTTGACGATGTTGTTCTCGTCACCAGTGTAGAATAGAGAGTCTTTAACCGATACGCCATCAACAGTTATAGTGTTGATAGTGTACTTTGTTAAGGTCGCGTTAGTTCCGCTAGTTGTCCAGTTATAGCCAATCACGTCGGTGAGTTTAGCCGCATTGGCAATCACCGCCACAGCAAGTGCCATGACCAGCAGCGAACCGCGCAACCAAGATAAACGAGTAATCTTCTTGCTCATAGTTCTTTGATTTTGTTTGAGATGGTTAATAATATGTTTTTTAAGTGTTTGTTAATCAGAAGTTTCTCTATTATATGCTATCAGGAAAGATAGCATAATAGTAAAAATAATTTGACAAATTTAATAAAAACACAGCAAAAAGGCTTGCATTTTCTCTAAAAAAATGCAAAAAAGTTATAATTTAGTTGAGTATTAAGAGTTGAGAGGAGAGCGTGATTGTGCACTGTATAATTTGAATTTTGCGTTGATTAAACCGTTGGTAGGCTGATGCCGTCGAGCTGACGGTAGAGGTTGAGTGCATATACATCGGTCATAGCGCTGATGTGGTCGAGTACGCCTTGCAGTTTCTCGAAGAGTGAAGTAGCATGCACATCATACTGCTGTGGGAACTTGTTGAGTAGAAGCTGCGAATAGTTTGTCTCCGGGTGCAGCACAGCCTGGGTGAGTTTGTCGAGCAGCAGGTTAATGATGCGAATTCCCGCAAGGTCCACGTCAACAACATAGCCGGCGCGATACAACTTCTTGAAAGCCACCTCGCTGCAATGCTTGTATCCTTGCTTGGGCAATGATGAGATGTTGTCGATGAGCGAGCCATTAAAACGCCCCTCCATTATCTCGTCCTCGTGCTCGACGAAGGTCTTGGCGCATTCCTGCACGAGCAGCCCCACGACGCATGAGCGGAGATACACAATTCTCTCGTTTGGGTCAGAGACATGCTCCATAACCTCACGCATGTGTTGTTTTCTCTCGTCATTAAAGAGTCCCGTTAGCAGGTCTATTGTTTCCTCTGTAGAGAGGAGTTTCAGCTTATGTCCGTCTTCAATGTCCATCACCTGATAGCAGATGTCATCGGCAGCTTCCACCATATATACCAAAGGATGGCGACAATATTTCTCGTCGGCGAGTTTGATCATTCCTAACTCATTGGCGATTTTCTCAAAAGTGTCCTTCTCGGTAGTGAAAAAGCCGAACTTGCCCTTCTCGCCAGCATGACTTGAGGAGTAAGGGTATTTCACTATTGAGGCTAGGGTGGAGTAAGTCATGGCGAAGCCTCCAGGGCGGCGACCTATAAACTGGTGAACGAGGGTACGGAATGAATTGGCGTTGCCCTCAAAATGAGTGAGGTCGGCCCACTGCTGCGGAGTGAGGCGATCTTGGAACACCTTGCCGTTTCCGTTGGAGAAGAACTCGCCTATGGTCTTCTCGCCAGAGTGCCCAAAGGGTGGATTTCCAAGGTCGTGAGCTAAGCAGGCCGCCGCCACAATCTCGCCCATATTCCACAGCTTGTCACGCCAAGGCTCTTGAAGATGACGCTCATGCAGTCGTATGGCAATCTCATTGGCTAGCGATCGTCCCACACACGATACCTCAAGGCTGTGAGTCAGTCGGTTGTGCACAAAGATGCTGCCTGGCAATGGAAACACCTGAGTCTTGTTCTGCAGTCGCCGGAATGGTGATGAGAAGATTAGTCGGTCGTAGTCGCGTTCAAAGTCGCTGCGCACGCCACTTTTCTTGTCCTTGTAATGCTCTTGTCCCAGTCGAGTGTCACAAATCAGTCGTTCCCAGTTCATTCGTGTTGCCATAATCTTGTATATTTAAAATAATGTGCAAATTTAATGATTTATTTCGAAAAAATTGGTCAATTTATAAATTATTGTTTACCTTTGTGAGTTGTAAGAAAATGTTCTGAGATTTATAGACCAAAAAATAATTACTATTATGAACCAAGCGAAATTATTGATGAAGCATGCGTTTATACTCGACGTGCTATGTTTGGTGCTGTGCTTAGCGCTGCTGGTTTTGGGCACTAAAGAAATAGTACCTTACTGGCTGCTTGCCGTGGGTGCTTTAATAGCACTTGTGGCTCTTGTGGCATCGATTTTCCTCTTTATCAAGGCCCGCAAGATTGACCGTGCCGAGAGTCGCCGCATCGAGGCTGAGATTCTGCAAAATGCCGCCAAGGAAGATGCCGTTGACAAAGCAATAGAGGACGGCGTTATTGCTGATGAGCAGATCGACAAGCAAGTTGAAGAGCAGTCTGACTATAAAAGTGATTATGAGCAATGACACGACTCATTTCATGGAACGTTAACGGCCTGCGTGCCGTGGTGGGAAAAGACTTCGCTGAGACATTCAAAGCGCTTGATGCCGATTTCTTCTGCCTTCAAGAGACCAAGATGCAGGCTGGGCAGCTTGATTTGGAGTTTGATGGCTATAAAAGCTATTGGAACTATGCTGACAAGAAAGGTTATTCTGGCACCGCCATTTTTACTTGTCAAGAGCCTCTGAATGTGGCCTTAGGCATCGGCGTTGACGAGCATGATCATGAGGGGCGCGTCATCACGCTTGAGATGGATGAGTTCTATCTCGTGAACGTGTATGTGCCTAACAGTCAGGATGGTCTCAAGCGTCTTGATTACCGCATGAAGTGGGAAGATGACTTCAGGGCTTATCTTCTCAAACTCAACGAGAAGAAGCCAGTGATAGTGTGTGGAGACCTCAATGTGGCACATCAGGAGATTGACCTCAAGAATCCCAAAAGTAACCGTAAGAACGCAGGTTTTACCGATGAGGAGCGTGAGAAAATGACGATACTGCTCAATAGCGGCTTTACCGACAGTTGGCGTTTTTTCAACCCCGATGTGGAGGGCGTGTATTCGTGGTGGAGTTATCGCTTCAGGGCACGCGAGAAGAACGCTGGTTGGCGCATCGACTATTTCCTCGTGAGCAATGATGCCCGCGACAAGATGGTAAGTGCTAAAATCCATACCGAGATATTCGGTAGTGACCATTGCCCAGTGGAATTGGAAATAAGTTTTTAAGTTTAAAGTACATTAGATGCCCATAGGGCGCGCTTTACGCTTATAATTAATTGAAATTAAAAACACAAAATAGTTCCAAGCAGATATGAAATTTGACTTGAGTTCACATATAAAGCTCGAACAGGTATCAAAGAGGTGCTATCGCCCTGAGAGTGAGGTGGAGCTTATCTCTCTCACTAGATATGAAAAGGTGCAAACCGATGTTGTGGAGACGCCTCTTGAGGGTGCAGCACTGGCTGCTCGTGAGGTGGTTGACACCATTGAGCAGTGTGTGCGTGAGAAAGGACGCTGCGTGCTCGGTCTAGGTGCCGGGCGATGCGCTATGGACGTGTATGGCGAGCTGGTGAAACTGTATTTTGCCGACAAGGTGAGCTTCAACAATGTCATTGTCTTTAATATGACTGAGTTAGGGTTGGGTGTGCCTGTTGACGACGGTCAGAGCACGCTCAAACGTCTGAGCGACGGTTTCCTCAACAAAGTTGACATTGCCCCCGAGAACATCCACACCTTCAGCACCGATGCCACAAAGGAGAATGTGTTTAAGCTGTGCCGAGCCTACGAGACCGAGATTGACGAGTTTGGAGGTCTTGACCTCGTGGTGTGCGAGCTCACCAAGAATGGCGGATTGGCGTTTAACGAGGCTGGCTCAACAAGTATGTCGTCATGCCGACTTGTGTCGCTCACAGGAGAGACCCGCACTCGCATCGCTGACAGCTACCAGTGCGAGCAGTCGCCAAAGACTGCCGTCACGCTAGGCATCAGCAATATTCTCAACGCTAGTCGGATTATCAGCACAGCATGGGGCGAGGGTAGTGCTAAAGCGGTATTCAACACCATTGAGGGCAATATAACCGATCAGTATCCTGCATCGTTCCTGCAGATGCATCACAACGTGCAGCTGGTGATAGACCTTGATGCCGCGTCCGATTTGACACGCATCAACTACCCGTGGAAAGTGACTTCCTGCGAGTGGAATCGCACCCTGTTACGTCGCGCTCTGGTGTGGCTCAGTGAACAGACTGGCAAGCCCATCCTTAAGCTTACCAACAAAGACTACAACGACTATGGATTGAGCGAACTTGTGGCAGTCTATGGTTCAGGCTACAATGTGAATATTCAGATTTTCAATGACATACAGCACACTATCACAGGTTGGCCAGGTGGAAAGCCCAATGCCGACGATACTTATCGTCCTGAGCGTGCCGAGCCTTACCCCAAGCGTATTTTAGCCTTCAGCCCGCACCCCGACGACGTGATTCTGGCGATGGGTGGTACGCTACGCAGGCTAGTAGAGCAGGGACATGATGTACATGTTGCCTATGTGACTTCAGGCGACATTATGGTCAACGATGAGGATATGAAGCGTTATGTGATGGTGTCGAAACGCGTGGCGCAAAACAATGGTTACTACAGCGACCAGCAGCGCGCTATGATTGAGAAAATAGAAGAGAGTCTCAAGGGAAAGATGCCTGGTGACGCCGATATCGCCGAGGTGCGTTTCTGCAAGGGAGAGATATTTATGTGTGAGGGAATTACTAGCTGCCGTTATCTAGGAATTGCAGAGAACAACATTCACGAGTTGGCGCTGCCGTTCTATGTGGATGCGCCATTTGGCAAGGGACGTGTCACCGAGGCCGATGTACTACCAGTAAAAGCGTTGATAGAGCGCATTCAACCGCATCAGATTTTCTTTGCCGATGACCTGAACGATCCTTACGGCACTCATGAGCCTGCTGCCAATGTGGTGCTTGCCGCTATTGATGAACTCAAAAACGAGCCGTTTATGCGCGACTGCCGCGTGTGGATGTACCGTGGACTATGGGCAGAGTGGGACATCGACCACATTGAGATGGCAGTACCCATGAGTCCAGAGGAGTTCCAGTACAAGCGCGACGCAATCCTCAAACACCAATCGCAAGTGCACGACGCGCCATTCATCGACCCCGAAGACGAGGACCTCAATTGGCAGCGTTCTCTCAAGCGTAACCAAGAGACCGCCGAGCTCTATAGTCGCCTAGGCCTCGCCAGTTATGAGGCGATAGAAGCATTTGTGCAGTATCATCCTTAAATGTGTTTAAAACAATGAAACAATAATGAGAAGAGTGGCAATTAAGTCACTCTTCCTTTTTTAATGCGGTGTTAAAGATGTCGCATGAAAATTGTTAATAACTTATTGTGGAAAAATTTTGCGGGTGGTAGAGTTTTGCTGTAACTTTACACTCGCAAAAAAAGACGTTTTTCCTTGCCAATAAGTGAGGAAAAATGGTTTTGCTCTCTATGTTGACAAGTCACACATTGTTCCTGTATAATAGGCAATTACTTAACACTTAAAACTTAACACTATACACTTATACATGATTCCGTTTATTCATCTACACGTTCATTCGCAATATTCGCTTCTTGATGGTCAGGCGCCTGTTAAGGGGATTGTTGACAAAGCAATCGCCAACGGGATGCGTGGCGTGGCACTTACCGACCACGGCAATATGTTTGGCATCAAGGAGTTGCACGACTATGTAAATAAAAAGAATTCTGATGTCAACGGCGCCATCAAGGATCTCAAGAAGAAGCTAAAGGAAGAGCAGGAAAAAGAAACGCCCGATGCCGATGTCATCGCAAATCTCAAGATAGACATTAACGAACAGGAGGGTAAGCTGTTCAAACCCATTTTTGGCTGTGAGGCCTATGTCGCCAACGGGGACATGCATTCCCACACCGACAAGCGCGATATTGGTCGTCACCTTATCTTGCTCGCCAAGAACCTGCAGGGCTATCACAATCTTATTAAGATAGTGTCGAAGGCATGGACCGATGGTTTCTACAGCCATCCCCGCACCGACCACAACGAGCTTGCTGCTTATCATGAAGGAGTGATTTGCTGTTCGGCATGCTTGGGTGGCGAGATTCCTCAGTTTATTATGAACGGCGACATCAATGGCGCACGTGAGGCGATAAAGTGGTATAAAAGCGTGTTTGGCGGCGATTACTACCTTGAGCTGCAGCGGCACAAAGCCACTGTTGCACATGCCAACCACGAGACCTTCCAAAGGCAGCAAGAGGTGAATGCTGTGCTGTTGCAGTTGAGCAAGGAACTAGATGTGAAGGTGATATGCACGAATGACTCACATTTCCTTAACGAAGACGATGCTGACGCACACGAGCGACTGGTTCTGCTCTCCACAGGCAGGCGCTTGAGCGATGAAAGTACATTGCTCTATACCAAGCAGGAGTGGTTCAAGACACAAGAGGAGATGAACGAGCTCTTTGCTGATGTGCCTGAGGCATTGCAGAATACAATGGAGATTCTGGACAAAGTGGAGATTTACTCCATCGACCATAAACCCATTTTGCCCGATTTCCCGCTGCCTGACGGCTTTGACAACGAAGACGACTACCTGCGCTATCTCGTTTATGAGGGCGCCAAGGAGCGTTGGCCCGATATGGATGAGGAACATCGCGAGCGCATTGATTTTGAGCTCGAGACTATAAAAAAGATGGGTTTTCCTGGTTATTTTCTTATAGTTCAGGACTACATCCGTGTGGCGCCGTCGCTAGGCTGCTCAGTAGGTCCAGGCCGTGGCTCCGCAGCTGGCTCGGCAGTTGCCTATTGCTTGGGAATCACAAAGATAGACCCCATTAAGTACGACTTGCTTTTTGAGCGTTTTTTGAACCCCGACCGCATTTCATTGCCCGATATAGATGTGGACTTCGATGACGACGGCCGCGCCGCAGTGCTCAAATATGTGACAGAGAAATATGGCGCCGAGAAGGTAGCTCATATTATCACTTACGGCACAATGGCAGCCAAGATGGCGATAAAAGATGTGGCGCGTGTTCATGACCTGCCTATTCCAGAGAGCAATCGTTTGGCAAACTTTATTCCCACACGTCCTAACGATATGCCTGAGGACGAAAAAGGCAAGAACTATAAGATTACTATCGGCAACTGCTTGAAGTGCTTTCCAGAGTTCAGGGCAGAGCTTGACAATCCTAACCATTTAGTGGGCGATACCATCAGATATGCCGAGAAACTTGAGGGCAATGTGCGTGGCACTGGCGTGCATGCCTGTGGTGTAATTATCGGTCGTGACGATATCACCGACTATGTGCCTGTTAGCACCGCTATCGATAAGGAAGATAAAGATGGTGCGCGTCTTGTGGTGACACAATATGAGGGAAGTGTGATTGAGGAAACGGGCCTTATCAAAATGGACTTTTTGGGATTGAAGACACTCTCAATCATCAAAGATGCCCTTGCAAATATCAAGCAGACGCATGGCATCGACATCGACATTGAGAAGATTCCTATTGATGACCCTAAGACCTACCAGTTATACTGTGAAGGTAAGACTACGGGAACCTTCCAGTTTGAGTCAGCGGGTATGCAGAAATACCTTATTGAGCTGCAACCCAGCACCTTTGAAGATCTGATAGCGATGAATGCCCTCTACCGTCCAGGTCCTATGGCATATATACCTCAGTTCATTGCACGCAAGCATGGTCGTGATCCAATTACTTACGATTTCCCCGAAATGGAGAAATACCTTAAGGACACTTATGGCATTACGGTCTATCAGGAGCAGGTGATGCTCTTGTCGCGCCAACTGGCGGGATTTACTCGTGGTGAGAGCGATGTGCTGCGCAAGGCGATGGGTAAGAAGCAGAAAGACAAGCTCGACAAACTCAAACCCAAGTTCATAAAAGGCGGTGAGGAGCGTGGCCATGACCAAAAGACTCTAGAGAAGATTTGGAGCGACTGGGAGGCGTTCGCATCCTATGCCTTCAATAAGAGCCATGCCACTTGCTATAGTTGGATAGCCTATCAAACAGCATATCTTAAAGCCAATTATCCAAGCGAATATATGGCTGCTGTGCTTAGCCGCTCGGGTGACGTGGAGAAGATGACCAAGTTTATGGACGAGTGCAAATCTATAGGTGTAAAGGTCATGGGCCCCGACATCAATGAGAGTTTCAAGTCGTTCAGTGCCAACAAGGAAGGCATTATACGTTTCGGACTAAACGGTATTAAGGGCTTTGGCTCCAACTCAGTAGATGCTATCATTGATGAGCGTGAAAAGAATGGACCATACAAAGATATATATGACGTGGTAGAGCGTGTGAACCTCTCGTCATGCAACCGTCGCGCAATCGAGTCGCTAGCGCTTGCTGGTGCCTTCGACAGTTTTGGCGTGCAGCGTGAGGCGTTTTTTGAGAAGAATACTAAAGGCGAGGATTTCAGCGAGGTGCTTGTGAGATATGGCCAGCAATACCAGCTCGATAAGAACAGCCAGGTCAACAGTCTATTTGGAGACATGATGGACTCCTTCACATCTAAGCCTCCAATCCCAAAAGCCGAGCCGTGGCCCAATATGGAGCGACTATCGCGTGAACGTGAACTGGTGGGCATCTACCTATCGGCTCATCCGCTCGACCCGTTCTTTATGGAGATGAAGTTTGGCTGCAATTCTACCATCAAGAATTTCGTTGAGACTGGTGAGCAGCACCTAGGTCACGAATATGTGCTTGGCGGTGTGGTCACCGACTACACTGAGCGTCCCTCAAAGCGCGGCAATAACTTTGGCATACTCAAGATAGAGGACAAGACAGGCAGCACTGAATTCATGATATTTGACAAGGTGTTTACCGAATATCGTAACTATTGCATTCCTGGCACGGCAATTGCTGTGAGATGTAAGTATGAGATGAGCTATTATGGCAATAAGGTGGCTCTGAGGTTGAACAACATTGCTTTCCTCAAGGACCTAAAAGGTAAAATGGTTCAGAGCATTATCATTAGTCTCAACGAGAAGCAGTTGCAGTTTGGCAGCTTATTACATGAGCAGCTTAAAGCAAAAGCCGATACGAAATGTGACTTAGTATTCAGGATTCATGACTTGGAGACAAACCGATATGTTGACATGAAGTCTAAGTTCAAGATTCCGCTCACGCGAGAGTTTATTGAGCAACTTGATGACTTAGGAATAAAATATAAAGTCGAAATATAAATATCGTTCAGTGGACTTTGTGACATTATGTCAGTAATTTGCTGAGCACAAAACAGAAAAACAATTATGGCAAAAGTATTTAATGACGAGAACATTAATGAGATTATCCAATCGGGCAAACCCGTAGTAGTTGATTTCTGGGCTGAGTGGTGCGGACCATGCAAGGCTGTATCGCCAATCGTTGACGAGCTGGCTCAGGAGTTTGATGGAAAAGTTGAGATTGGCAAGTACGACGTTGACGAAGGTGGAGACTTCATGGCAGAGTACGGCATTCGCAACATCCCCACAATCCTATTCTTCAAGAATGGCGAGTTGCAAGACCGCAACGTGGGTTCTATCGCCAAAGATGCCCTCAAGGCAAAGGTTGAGGCGTTGCTGTAACCATCTGAAGTGAAGCTTGCCATGAAACGTTTAGGACTCATATCGTTGTTGTTGGTCTCGTGCTATGCTACGCTGTTGGCATCGCATGAGAGAAATGGCGATGTGCCTGAATCTATGTATGGCAAAGCGCTAAACTCTTACCTGCTTGCTCGTGACGGTGACCCAGAGGCGCAGTATCAGCTTGCTGATTGCTATCACAGTGGATATGGTGTAGAGGAGAACGACTCCTTAGCTTTTGTGTGGGCAAAGAAATCGGCCGAACAGGATTATCCCGCTGGACTTTATTTCTTGGCCTATTGCTATGAGACCGGCAAGGGGTGTTCTGCTAATATGGGCAATGCCAATTTTCTCTATCAGAAAGCCTACGAAAAGGCTATGGCACGTGCCAATGCTGGCGACCCATCGGCTCAGTTTGTGGTAGGCAAAATCTATGACTATGGCAATGGCGGAGTTGAACAGAACCAAGAGGTTGCTGTGCGTTGGTACCGTCGTGCCGCTGAGCAGGGTTATCCTGGTGCCCAGTTTAACATGGGCAATTGCTGCCAGCTGGGTGAAGGCGTTGATTTGAACAAGGAAGAGGCTGTGTATTGGTATCGTAAGGCAGCCCTTCTAGGCGATGCCGACTCGCAGTATATGCTCGGCCTCTGCTATGCTAGTGGCGACGGAGTGGCAAAGAATGCCCACAAAGCGATAGAGTGGTTCAAAGAATCCTCACGCCAAGGTCATCGACTAGCTCAAGACATCCTAATACGAATTGGAGAGACCTGGTGACGTAAACTCATTAATGCATTTAAAGGCGGTTTTCCTAGCTATGAGCTGGATAACCGCCTTTATTGTGTTGTTAAGTTGTTTTGATTATCTAATAATTATCTTCTTGCCGTTGTGGATGTATATTCCAGGGGAGAGGTTTGTGCTGTTCATTTTGCGGCCTGTGAGGTCGTAGTAGTTGTTGTCCTGTGTACGTGGAGTCTCAACGTTGATGTTGTCTATAGCGGTGTAGTCGGGGGTGTGGACGCGATAGGCAGCATAGCCGTTGCCCATAGTGTATTCATACACCATTACGCTCTTTCCCCTTTCAGGTACTACATTGAAAAACGAGCCTACTGATGGATTGGCATAATAGCCTCCAGTACCCATGGGTGGAATTGTTGCCACCGCTGTCGCTTCAGCACTCATGTCACGAATCGAAAAACCGCCGTTGTAGTTGCTGCCACTGGTGTAGAGAAACATCTCGTGGCCGTCAAGTTCAAAATAGGCGCCACCCACCGATGAGTTGCTGTTGGGTGTGGTGGTGTTGAGTGAGCCAGGGATATATTTGCCCTTGTCACCATTGTTGTAGAGGTAGTAACCTTGATTGCGAACTTGATAGACAAAGTGATATGGGTCGTTGTCGATAGGGTAGATGACACCTGCTGTAGAACCGGCAAAAGACACAGCTTCGGTTGTTTCGGTGCCCTCAAACTCTCCGTTTACAATCTTGACGAGGGTAATATATGATTTCCCGTTTTGGAAATGGTAAACATAGCCGCCTTCGTCGCTCATTACGTCACCGATAGCGCTGATGAAGTTGGTTTGGCCAGTTTCGTCAAGCTCAAATTCAACCTGGATTGGGGTGGCTGTAATATCGCCACCGGGATAGATGATGAATTTGCTGGGAGAAGAGGTCACTCCGTCGTTGCGCTGGATGAGGTTTCCTGCGCTGTCGAAGCAGATGCCGTGGCTGTTGGTTCCAGGAGCTTCAGTCAAAGTGCCGTCAGGCTTAAGAATCACAAGCTTGCTGGTGGTGTAGTTGTTTGCATAGAATGTGCCATCGTTGGTTATTGCGGCTTGCTGAGCTGATTTGTAGGGTGAACCATCTTCGTCAAGCCCCGAGGGAAAATTTGCGGGCAAGTTTCCTTTCTCGCGGGTGTAGGAAAACACCGTGTCTACCACTACTTCAAGTGGTTCCATTGGCTCCACAATAGCATCCCAGTCAATGTCGGCAAGATCAGGCATCTCGCTTGGCATGAGGTAGTCACAGGTAATCATTGCCACGCCCATAGCACCATAAAGGTTATAGTTGGCAAGAGAGTTCACTGTCCACGCAGCCACTTCCAGGCCTTTGTCGTGGAATCGTTTCACTGTATAGATGTCAAAACATCCAGCCTCGATGCTTGGCATGAGATTCCACTGAACAATCCAGTCGAAATAGGTTGACCAGTTGCTGTTGCACAGGAATTGGCACTTGAGGGCAGGGTAATTGGTGCGAACATACTCTAGAGAGTTGCGCATCGAGGTGAGGATAATAGCTCTGTCGGTCAATCCTTTCTCCTCGATGAGCGCAGCAAGCCCAGGGAACTTGCTCATGTCATTGTTGTTGATGCCGGTGGTCCATTTCAACTCGATTACAGGAATCACATTTTTCTCAGCGCAGATGTCTAGATACTCGGCAACTGTGCAGATGTGACCAGTGTAGGTTACGCCGCCGCGAGTTTGGGTATAGGTCTCAGCCTGAAGCTCGGCAAGAGTAGCATTGGCTACTGTAAGATTGCCACCCACTGAGTTGGTAGTCTCATCATGACTAATCACGTAGTAGCCGTCGGCAGTAAC
>JAGCRW010000057.1 GCA_017964485.1 Muribaculaceae bacterium
ATCTCCGTACCGCCGGCCCACGAGCGTAACATCAAAGCCCTTTTTTTGCAGGAAAAGGGACATTTTGTCCACCCGTTGGTCGGTGTAGAGGTCTTCCGTTACCGAAAGGATGACTTTCTTCATTATGCGTTGGCGTCGAGACGGCCGTGGCAGTTCTTGTATTTCTTGCCGCTGCCGCATGGGCAGGGATCGTTGCGGCCAATCTTTGGACCTTCGTTGCGGATGGGAGCCACAGGGCCACGTCCGGCTTGGCTGGCACTCATACCTGCTTGACGTTGAGCGGCGGCTGCTGCTGCCACAGCATCTTGTCCACGTCCCTCGTTATAGCGTTGACGCTGACGGCGTTCTTCTTGAGCGCGGCTCACCTCGGGATTGCCTTCTTGAGTAGGAATCTGTCCACGCATGAGCGACGAGATGGCTTTGTTGTTCAAATCGGCCAGCATTGATTGGAAGAGGTTGAACGACTCGAGTTTGTAGATTACCAATGGGTCTTTCTGCTCGTAGCTGGCATTCTGCACGCTTTGACGCAACTGGTCGAGGTCACGCAGATGCACCTTCCAGTTCTCGTCGATAGAGAGAAGCAGGATAGCCTTCTGCCATGCCTTGGCGAGGCACTTAGATTGGGTCTCATAGGCCTCCTTGAGGTCAATTACGATGCCGTAGGTGCGACGTCCGTCGGTGATAGGCACACGCATCTTGCCGTGAGGCTCGGGTGCACCTTCGCTAATCTGTCGCTCGCAAATGCTCTGAATAACAGGATTGGCAACCTCTGAGAGACGCTCAGTCTTACGCTTGAAGGCATCCATCACAGCGTCGAAGATTTGGTCGATGCTCTTTTGGGAATCTTGTTTGCGGAACTGTTCTGCGTCGAATGGCGGCTCAATGGCATAAAGCGAGAGCACTTGCATCTTCAGGTCCTCGTAGGACGACGGGTCAAACTTGTTTACGGTCTCCTCGATACTATCATAGATAGTGTTGATGATGTCGATGCCAATGCGCTCACCAAGCAAAGCATGATGACGACGGGTGTAGATAGCGTTACGCTGATAGTTCATCACGTCGTCATACTCGAGGGTGTGCTTACGGATACCGAAGTTGTTCTCCTCAACACGTTTTTGGGCGTTCTCGATACTCTTGGTAACCATTGGCGACTCGATCATCTCGCCGTCGTGCAAGCCAAGGCGGTCAAGCAGTCTGACTACGCGTTCGCTGGCAAACAGACGCATTACCTTATCCTCGAACGACACAAAGAACACTGAACTACCTGGGTCGCCTTGACGACCGGCACGACCACGCAACTGGTTATCGACGCGTCGTGACTCGTGGCGCTCGGTGCCAATGATTGCGAGACCACCAGCTTCCTTAACTTCAGGGGTGAGCTTGATATCGGTACCACGACCTGCCATGTTGGTGGCGATGGTAACAACGCCCTTGCCGTTGACTTGGCGTCCAGCTTGTGCCACAATATCGGCCTCCTTTTGGTGCAACTTGGCATTAAGCACATTATGCTCGATGTGACGCAGACTTAGCTGGCGGCTCAGTCGCTCTGAGATTTCTACCGAAGTGGTACCCACCAGCGTGGGTCGTCCTGCCTCGCGCATATTTACGATTTCCTCAATCACGGCATTGAACTTCTCCTTCTCGGTCTTGAAAACGCGATCGGGCTGGTCTTTGCGGATAACGGGGCGGTTGGTTGGGATGTTAACTACGTCGAGTTTGTAAATCTCCCAGAACTCGCCCGCTTCGGTCATCGCGGTACCAGTCATACCTGCCAACTTGTGATACATGCGGAAGTAGTTCTGAAGGGTGATGGTGGCGAAGGTTTGAGTGGCAGCCTCCACTTTCACGCCCTCCTTAGCCTCGATTGCCTGGTGCAGACCATCACTATAGCGGCGGCCTTCCATGATACGGCCGGTTTGCTCATCCACGATTTTTACCTTACCTTCCTCATCAACGATATACTCATCATCACGGTTGAAGAGGGTATAGGCCTTGAGCAGCTGAGTAACGGTGTGAACACGCTCGGCTTTCACCGAGTAGTTCTGCAACAGTTCGTCTTTCTTGGCGAGTTTCTCTTCCTCGCTCAGTGGCTCGTTTGCCACTTGAGAAAGCTCGGTGGCAATGTCTGGCAACACGAAGAACTTGGGATCGTCGGTTCCTCGAGTGAGCACATCGATACCGTTATCGGTGAGCTCCACGGTGTTGTTCTGCTCCTCAATAACGAAGTAGAGTGGGTCGGTCACCACGTGCATCTCGCGGTTGTTGTCTTGCATGTAGAACGCCTCGGTCTTAAGCATCAACTGCTTCACGCCTTCTTGCGAGAGGAACTTGATAAGAGGCTTATACTTAGGTAGACCCTTGAAGGCGCGGAACAGCAGCAGCGTGCCTTCTTTCACCTCATCTTTGTCATCGCTCGCCATCATGCGGCGTGCATCGCTCAAAAGCTGGGTGACAAGTCGGCGCTGTGCCTCGTAAACGCGCTCTACATTGGGTTTATATTCGTCAAAGAGCTGATCCTCGCCACGTGGCACAGGACCAGAGATAATCAATGGTGTGCGGGCGTCATCAATAAGCACCGAGTCCACCTCATCGACAATGGCGTAGTGGTGGGGACGCTGCACGAGGTCCTCGGGTACCATCGACATGTTGTCGCGCAGGTAGTCGAAGCCAAACTCACTGTTGGTTCCGAAAGTGATGTCGCAGTTGTAGGCATCGCGGCGCTCCTCGCTGTTGGGCTCAGTCTTGTCGATACATGCTACGCTCAAGCCGTGGAACATATAAAGTGGACCCATCCACTCCGAGTCACGTTTGGCCAGGTAGTCGTTCACGGTAACCACATGAACACCGCAGCCTGCCAGGGCATTGAGGAATACTGGGAGGGTAGCGACGAGGGTCTTACCTTCACCAGTCGCCATCTCGGCAATCTTGCCTTGATGCAGAACCGAGCCACCAATCAACTGCACGTCGTAGTGGATCATGTTCCAGGTCATCTCGTTACCGCCTGCTACCCAAGTATTGAAATAGGTGGCCTTGTCGCCGTTGACCTCGAGGAAATCATGGCCGTCGGCAGCCAACTTGCGGTCGAAGTCGGTGGCGGTCACCTCTATTTGCTCGTTCTCGGTAAAACGGCGGGCGGTGTCTTTTACGATGGCAAACACCACAGGCAGTACCTCGTTGAGCTTCTCCTCGATGCGGTCAAGCACCTCTTTCTCCAGTTTGTCTACTTTAGCCCACAGCGGCTCTCTTTCCTCATATTCAAGCGTCTCGATTTTGGCTTTGATAGAGGCAATCTCGTCGCGCTGTGGTTGCACATAATCTTGAATCTCCTGTCGGATTGCTGCGCTTCGTGCGCGCAAATCATCGTTCGACAACTTCTCAATTTCGGGATAAACGGCCTGAATTTCACGCACAATGGGCATGAGTCTCTTCAAGTCGCGCTCACTCTTGTTGCCGAAGATGGATTTCAAAAAAGTATTTAAAGACATATCTATATTATTGTTTTTATTTACAATAGAAGACAGAATATGGCAAAAACTGTGCCAATTCCATAACAAGCTGCAAAGGTACGAAAAAGTTTTGAGTTATCAGTTATCAGTTGTCAGTTTTTTCGGATGTTGACAATTGAACGTAGCAAGAGTGCAGCAATGAGGGGATAGAATGCGGTGTTTGCCACTTGCAGGCCACTAATCCACACCACTGCCATAGTGGCAATGAGGGCGATGTTGATGAGATGTGCCCAGCGCAGCGATTTCTTAGCATTTTTTATCCATGGTAGGATGGCGAGAGCCAGCAGCAGCGGATGCAGCCACAGGATGTTGTAGTTGGGTAGCACTGCCTCGTGAGTTGAGATGAACTCTACAAAGAATACGATGCATCCCGCCAATCCGGCAACGGTAAAGAGTACGGTGTCGTACCATCGCGACACTTTGCGTTTTCTCCAATCTTTTCGGGAGACTAATACCGTGATAAGCAGTAACAGGAAGGCCATGGTTAGCGGGTGCAGATACCAGGGCGTGGGCGGAAGCACGAGGCCATTATCGTCACCTTCCATCACCACTTTGGTGTCTTTCACGAGTTTCTCGGGACCGTTACCGTTGTCCACCTCCACAGTGCTGATGGCGTTCATCAGGAACATCGGCACGAAGGTCTGGGTGCGAGCGTCAACCACGGTGTCGCAGGCGGCTCCCAGCACGAGGTCAATGCCAAACTGCTCCCACGGGTAGTTGCGGGTGTAGTGCGACATGATTTGCCGCAGCGTTTTGCCCACAATGTAGTCGCACTTGGTGTAGTCAATCTCATGACCGAGTGCCTTCTCGATAATGTCGCGTGGACGGGTAGAGCAGTTGTCGCTGAAGTGGCGGTAACGATATACGCAGTTCTCGCGTCGAGCGTTGGTCTGTAGCATGTCGAGTACCTGTTGCGCCTGCTCGGGAGTGAGGTTTAGGTCCTGTTTTATCATCTTGCGACCAGCCCTCACGCCGCCGTCAATAGCAGGGGGCATGATGGCGCACATATAGTCGGTCTCGCCCATGATATAACGCCCGAGGAAATTTGGCGAGTTGAAGTCGAAGACACCATAATTAAAATAATAGGCTCGTTCAGCGTTAGTCACCAGAATTTCGGAGTGCCCAAACACCTCAAAAATCTCATCACCAGGATAAAAGGTGATAAGGCTCACCTCAACGTCGCAAGGTTTATGAGGGAGAATGAGGGTGTTATTATTATTGCCGGTAGTGTCAAAGCGAAGTGTGTCGTTCTGCGCCCAAGATTGTCCCCACACGGCAAAGAGTGTTATTATAATTATGGTAATATTTCTGAAAAACCGTGTCATAACTGTGTCAATTTCACTTACGGGTGCAAAGGTAGTAAAAAGTTGTCAGTTATCAGTTGCCAGTTGTCAGTTTTTTTGAACGATACAATTGCGTGAAATGTGCAATCATGCGCAACCCAATTATGCACTGTGAATTATGCTTTTATGCATAAAAAAAAGCCCGGCTCTCACGAGTGGGACTTTAAATTTATGAATAGAATCTGTATAGAAAAGTGCAATATAATATTGCTGTCCTAATTATTATGCGATGCAAAGGTAGTCACGATTTAAGATGCGAAAAAGGTAAAAATATCCAAAAAAGTAGTCCAAAATTCGTGTGTAGTGTTTTTGACTAGTATTAATGACGATTTTTCCAACATTTTTTGGCTTTTTGATTTGTTTTTTTGTTGATATCGCACATTTTTTCTACTTTTGTGCAAAAAAAGTCAATTAAATTTTCACTAAAATAAGACATTTTCTAACTCATTAAATTAATCAAGTTATGAAAAAATTATTTGTTATCGCAATGATTCTTGTTGCCTTGTGTGCTCATGGCGCGACAAAAGTGCAGGTAAAAAGCCAGCATTTTGAAGTCGCCGACTCTATTCGGTTTTTTGAACCTGAAGATCTTCAAGGTGAGGGATACAAGTTTGTAAAGGCCGTCTCTGCCGACTGGCCCACAACTATCAATGGTAATAAGTCAAAGGCACTTAACGACTTCTTGATTGAAGATGTGTTCTACGCTAGCCACAACCCACAATTCTTCCCCGGCAATATCAATGATGTTAACACGCTCACTGGCTGTGTGAAGAACTGGGTAAACTACATTCTGCATGAAAATGTAATGCTTGATGATTACACAATTAAAGACTATGGGACCCCAGGACTGAAGGACCTTAACAGAGAAGAGAATTTCATGAGTTGCTGGTGTGAGTTTACCGATCTCAAATTAAGCCACATGGTGGGCAACCTCGTGTTTTTTGTCGAATATGATGAAATCTATTATGGTGGTGTTCATCCAGATTTTATGTATAATTACCTTGCCTTTGATGCGGCACTCGACCGTCCTATTCGTCTAGATGACATCATCACAAATCGCAGCAAGGTGTTGAAGTTGTTGCCAAAATATGACAAGCGCGACAAGGATGTCAAGTGGTGGGACAATATCAATGAGATAGACATTGATAATTTCTATATTAAGGATGGCAACATGGTGTTCTCTTTTGCACCTTATGCTATCGGTCCCTTCAGCGATGGCCAAATAGATGTGAAAGTTCCCTTAAAGACTCTCAAGGCTAAAGGCCTGCTCACCGCTTACGGAAAGAAACTCAAATAATTATTGGTGAAGCAGGTTTATATATTCAACCCGCAGAATGACTTGGCACTGGCAACGGGCGGCATCAATTATGTGGCGCCGCCTTTTGCTATGCATATGGCTCATGACCTTGCCGTGCTGCCAGCCTTTCTTGCCGAGCCAGGCTCACTGCTAATTACCGACAGCGACCTTGATGCTGAGTGGTTGGAATATCTAAACACTACTTTCGGTCTTGATGTTCACGCCATCAAGCGCAGCCAGCTGCGACAACTCGCCAACTGTCGCATTATGCCATGGGGTTGGAGCCTCGACCTGCGGCGGCGGTTAATCAAGTGGGGGGCGGCAAACGATTGTCTCCCATCAAAAGAGCAAGTCAATCACCTGCGTGGACTCTCACACCGCCGTGTTTCAATACTCATTCACATGCGCCTCAAGGAGCTGCTGGGCAGGCAATTATGTCCTATGCCAGTGGAGCTGGCTGTTGCCGATGATGTACTTGACTTTGTGCGACAGCACCGCAAATGCTTCATTAAAACACCGTGGTCTAACAGCGGGCGTGGCATCTACCACACCATTAATGGCGCATCCCCTGAACTCGAGCAGTGGTGTCTCGGAGCATTGAAGCGGCAAGGGTCGTTGCTCTGTGAGCAGGCATTAGATAATATCATGGACCTTGGCGTGGAGTTTTATTGCGAGAATGGCAAGACAATAGCGCGAGGCTACTCCCTTTTTTCCACCGACAGTCATAGCCAATATGACCACGGCATAGTAGCCGAGGAAAAGGAATTAAAAGCAAGAATTACAGCCCTATATCCCAATTTTGATGAAGTGGTAGCCGCCTTGACACAGGTGCTTAATGAATTGATAGCGCCACACTATGAAGGATGGCTAGGAGTGGATATGCTCTTATATAATGCACAATGCATAAAGCATAATGCGCAATTCTCAAATTCTACACTTGGCACTGGCATCAACCCCTGTGTGGAACTGAACTTGCGTCCCACTATGGGGGCGATAACAAGTGTGATAGGCAACAAAATGCTTGTGTCTGGCACCACATCTGTCTTCCGCATTGAGCAACGATCCACCGCCAATAAGCCGTGGCCGCAAAGCAAAGAGGCTGTCATAAAAAATGGGCACCTTATCTCAGGCACGTTGCAACTCACACCACCCAATCCCACCGCACTCTATCGGGCAGTGCTAGATTATAAAGAAGACTGATGGGCAATAAAAAATAATGGAAGATTGTAGAGATGTTACTCTCACCACAATCTTCCATTAACATTATACTATAACCGAAATCTTACAGTTGGTTGTAGTTTAGGTTCATAGCGGCTTGCATACCTTTTTTCACGTCGCCAGTCTCGAAACCAGCCTTGAACCAGCGCATACGTTGGTCGCTGGTGCCGTGAGTGAAGCTCTCGGGAATGGCATAGCCCTGGCCGCGCTTCTGCAGGTAGTCGTCGCCAATCTTCAAGGCGCAGTCGATAGCCTCTTTCAGGTCGCCATCATCGAGTGATGCAAACTCCTCGTTGTCGTAGTGAGCCCAGCAACCTGCCAAGTAGTCGGCAAGAAGCTCAATGCGCACGCTCTCTTTATTGGCCTGAGCACTGCCTTGGCCATACTGGCGCATCTTGGCGTGAATCTTGTCGAGGATGCCAGTGAGGTGCTCTACATGGTGGCCCACCTCGTGAGCAATCACGTAGGCATAGGCGAAATCGCCATCAGCACCCAGCTGCGACTTCATGGTAGTAAAGAATGACAGGTCGATATATAGGCATTGGTCACCACTGCAATAGAATGGACCCATAGCTGCCTGACCCTGACCGCAAGCGGTGCTTGTGGCACCAGTGTAAATCACCATCTTGGGGTTTTTATACTGACCCAAATTCTGCTCACTGAAAATCTGAGACCAAATATCCTCGGTGCCAGCAAGAATCTGACTAGAGAATTTGTAAAGAGCTTGCTCCTCTTCGGTAAACTCGGTGTGTCCTGGAGCTTGAATCTGGTCATTGGTGAAGCCACCGCCACCTAACATGCCGCCTAGGACATCGCCTAAATCAATACCCATACCGCCGCCAGCACCTGTGCCTCCTCCGAGACCGCCCATGCTGCTGCATCCTCCACCATTGGATAGAAGAGCGAATAAAACAGCAATGACAATACCCATCAAACCGCCGCTAACGCCGGCCTTTGCGCCGCTACTCATACCACGGCGATATTCTACTTTTTCGCTTTCTCTGCGTCCTTCTAATCTCATATCTTTTTGTTTTTTGGTTAAATTGTTTATACAAAAGTACAAAAGTAGTAATTTTTTAAAAAACAACAATAATAATTGAAAAAAAACTAGCCTAAAACACCAAAAAAATCGAGCCAAGATGATTTTTTTTACTTTTTTTGAAAAAATCTACTAAAAACGCTTGCCAGTTCAAAAAATAGTTGTACCTTTGCAGTCGGAAATCATCAAGGGTTTCCCTTTTTTGACTCCGTGGCTCAGTTGGTAGAGCAACTGACTCTTAATCAGTGGGTCGAGGGTTCGAGCCCCTCCGGGGTCACACGAAAATCGGTTAACATGCTTCAAGCAAGCGAGTTAACCGATTTTTGTTTTGCTCTAGCTAGGAGTGACTAGGAATGACTAAGGCAAATCGTGATTTTCAAGGAGACAACGCCACCGATTAGCTTGTGGCGTTGTTCTTATTGTTCAGCTCCGAAATCAAAGCTTTATTAATTTGTGCCTTGCAGTTTGAAGCTTATTGGCAGGGTGTACCACACACGTACTGGGTCACCTGCGGCGTTACGTCCAGGCGAGAAAGCAGGCAACATCTTGCAGATGCGAACTGCCTCACGGTCAAGATCATTGTCAACACCACGAATCACTCTAACCTCACCAACCTTTCCGTTCTTCTCTACCACGAACTGGACAACAACCTTGCCTTGTATGCCATTATCCTGAGCTGTTTTAGGATATTTTATATTTTTGATAATAAAACTCATCAGCGCAGCATCACCACCTGGGAACGAGGGCATATAAGTTACGCTCTTGTACACCTCATCATCTTTCTTGGGTTCAGGTTTCTTTTCCTCAACTTTGGATAAGGGTCTTATATCATCGGTTCCCTTATCCTCGTCTACAGCACCAATAACACGATTATCTTCCTCCAGTTCATCAATAGTCTTGGGAGGCTCTATTACGGGCTTGTCGGCAGGTATTTTTTTCGCTTCAACATTATTGTCATTTCCGGCAATCATGCCATCACTGACCTCTTCATCGAAATATCCGCTCGCTTCGTCACTCACACTTTCTACCGAAGCCCCTAATTCATCGCTTGCCTGATCATTTCCCTTAGAACTGCCTTTTATCACCCAGAACGCGATACCTGCCAGCAGCGCTAATCCCAGCACTCCGCATACAATGGCCAGCACCAATTTCTTCTTGCTGCCGCCTTCGTGCTCTGGCTGATCATAGCTATAAGCGTTTCCTCCAGAATACACTTCTTGCTGCACTGGAGGCATAACGGGAGGCGCAACAGGGAGCGGAGCGGCAGGAACAGGAGCCACTGGAGGCAATGCCCTTGTTGGCGCCATGTTCTGACCCGCAGGCATAGGAGGCACGGTGGGCGGCACAGCACTTGGCACAAAGCTTTCAAGCAACTCTGCAATCGACGCTGTACGCTGATCCTTCTCTTTGCTCATGCCACGCTCTATGGCACTAGCCACATTCTCGATGACGTGTTGAGGCATCACGCTCCTGACATATCCTGCAGGCATATTCAACGCCTCCACTGGGGCCTTTCCTGTAAGCAGGTAAAGGCAAGTGGCACTGAAGGCATAGACATCGAGGCGTGGGTCAAAGTTCTTGACTTGAGTATACTGCTCTATGGGAGAGAACCCTGGGCTCACTCCAAGCGATGGTGTCTTGCTGGTGGGCGTGCCATCACCGCCAAAGTGCACGGC
>JAGCRW010000058.1 GCA_017964485.1 Muribaculaceae bacterium
TAACTACGAAATTCTTGTCGTAAAAGAGCAACTGAAATATGCTCAAGGGGAGCAGGCTAACAATCTGATGACTCAACTCCAGAACCTCTACCAAACCCGCAAAGAACTTGCAAAATTTATAGGCGAACGTGTGGTAAACCCCAAAATCAAAAATTAGGTGAATTATAAAGGACAAATTTAAAGTTTTAAGTAGTTGAACGATAAAAACGTCGCAATATACTTAACACTTAAAATTTTACACTTAAAATTTACAACAGTACTGCCTTGTCACTATTGCATGACTATTGCCGTCATAGGTGAGGAACACCTCTACTTTATATGGACCAGGTTGTGACACAGTCAGGTTGTTGCCCCAGAACACCAAATTGTCAAGTGAGCCGCCCCAGTTGAGATTCCAGTCATGGTTTGCTCGAATCTTAAAATCGCCTTTATTCAGCACACAATACACTTCCCATGCGAGAGTCTCCTGATTATAGGTCAAGTCTTTGTCGGTTTCCCATGCAACAGTTCCCTGCACGGCTGGGCCAATAATACTCACACTCGAAATGGCAGTGAGAGTGTAATAAAGTTCGTTCAAATTCACGTCAACTTTATAGAATCCCTGTGGAGTGTATAGGTTATATCCATTAGCCACAAGATAGCCATAGGAATAATCATCATTATAATTCCCACCGCCCCAATGAGTGCCATCCCATGAGTCCTCATATTCTCTGAACTGGAAATAAGTATTCAAGAACATATAACCAGTGTAGGAGCCATCAGAGTTCATCGACAAACCTGAAGCTGGATTGCCCCAGTTGTTGGCGGCACCTACCTGCCAAATCTTAGATGAAGTGTCATGTCCCTCGATAGTATAAGTCTTATAACCCAAATCTATTGTCACTTCATATTCACTATATATCCAGTTATAAGGAATATTGAAATATCCTTGCATGCCAAAGCCAAAGGATCCATTGGTAGAAGCAACATCATAGTCGTAAGGCGAAGTAATCATGTCACTCACCTCGTCAGATGACTCTGGCATAATATTGAAACGTATGTCGCTGTCAGTGGCAGGAATTGTCGCCTTATAGGTGTTTAAGCCTGTGGGAGTCATACCAATAATCTCTCCACTGCCATTTATGAGAATCGAGTAATTCTCCATTAGCACAGGGATAGCGATGGTGTTAGACTTCAAGGTTTGATTGCCAACCTTGCCTTCGACATGACAGTAGAGATGACATCCACCAGTGCGGGGGCGGTTGTAGGCGCTAAACACTGCCTCTTTCAGCTCATTGAGATTAACCTTGCCGTCTTGGTCTATCGTGATTGATTGACTGCCGAAGCACAACTGATAAGGCCCCTCCAAGTCGGTGGTGATGTCGCACAGCTTGACATCTGTGCTGCTGGCATAGTTCAAGGTGAGATTGAGATAATCGCCAACACTATATTCAGTAATTCTCAAGTAATTAGAGCCAATTGAACCACTCGGCCTATCTAGAAACATATAGTCTCCCGATAGATCGTTGAAGAACACATAGTACATGCCTGCCTTTGCAGGAATATTGTAACCGCCTTGATATCCTTTTCCCCAAGGGAACTGGTCGGTGCCCCAGTCATAGTCCCAACTGCTTGGAGCAAATTTCATCTCACTGTCATTAGTGAGCGATAATGAGTGATACCAGTCATGGTTGTTGTCGGGAGTCATAGCTATCATATGGTTGTTCTCGACCGACCAGCTCTGATATTCACCTGGCATGGTGATGGCGCTGTAAGATACTTGGTTGTCGCTAAGCCTTGTCATCGACATGGTCTTGTTGACGGTGTTGAGGTCAATTTTATAGTAACCACCCTGATTGATAACGATATTATCTGGAGAACTCGATGTGTTACCCGAATATACTTGACCGCCATTCTCGTTGCCACCACCTATTACGTAATCCCAACTGCCGGGGTTTTCTATAAGCTTAAACTCGCCGCCTGAGGGAAAATAACCGTAAAATTCCATAGGACCCTCGCCATTCTCGTTATAGGTAGCGCCCTGAACAGGATACATAGGCAACATGCTAAAAGGACCATATGGATGAGAAGTGTTATTCCAGGGATTAGCACCAATGAAACTGCCTGTGAGCCACCACAGGTGAATAGGTAGAGACGATGACTCAAAAGTGAGTTGCGGCAAGAAGAGAAACGATTTCTCATTACTAATAATCACATCTTGATCATTGTCGAGCTTAACCTCTACCCTTGCAACAAGATTCATAGTATTAGGCACATCACTTGGTGAATTCCAGCCGAGTTCCGTCCTAAACATCTCTGATAGCGACTCATAGCTTATCGTAGTTGTTGTGCTACTCACGTCGATGCAACAAAAAGTTGAAAAGGTACTATCAGTACCTATTACAAGCATATAAACGGGGTTTGTCAGTTCATAACCTAATGTGGTTACATCATCCCACATGAACTTGTAATACTGACGATTAAAATAGTTGGCGACACTCAAGTCAAATGCGTCGAAGATGGAGTTGTAGAATCCACCATTGAGTATCACGTTATAAATCATTGTGACGTCGACAGTTGTCACTGCGCCATCCAAGTTGACATCACAGTCGTAGTCAGATACGTCTTCGGAGCCTAACAAATAATTATAAATTATAGTGACATCGGTAGCTGTTACCACACCATCATGGTTCACGTCACAACGGCTCATAAAACCATTATAAACTGTTCCTACAGTAGCCTCGGCATGAGGAACTATCAGAACAACTAATGCCAAAACAAGGCTTGCTAAATATAAAATCCGTTTCATAGTTGTATTTTTTCCAGTTTTTTATTTTTGCAAAAATAATATATTTGCATCAATAGTAATAAGATTTCTCAGTATTTTTTTATCTATTCCAGTAAAAAGTAGTAAATTTGCATGCTTTTTTATGGGACGAATACTTGCTATAGACTATGGTCGCAAGCGATGTGGGATTGCGGTGACCGATCCGCTAAAAATCATCGCCAATGGCCTTGAAACGGTTGCAACACACAAGCTAATGGACTTCCTCAAAGATTATATGAGTCATGAGGATGTAGAGCTTATTGTCATGGGGCAGCCCATGCAGCTCAATGGTGAGCCTAGCGAGAGCATGCGCTATATCACGCAATTTCTCTACCGCCTAAGGAAAGAATTGCCCAATGTGCCAGTTGAGATGGTTGACGAACGCTTCACTTCTACCCTCGCCCACCAAGCGATGATTGACGGTGGCATGAAGAAGAGCGATCGTCGCGATAAAGCGCGTGTAGACACCATAGCAGCTAGCATCATTCTAAATGATTATCTACAAAGCAAACAAATTCAAAACGAATTATGATACTACCAATTTATATTTACGGACAACCCGTGCTGCGAAAAGTGGCAGAACCCATCGACAAAGACTTTCCAAACCTCGCCGAGCTTATCCAGAACATGAAGGATACGATGTATGACAGCGATGGCATTGGTATCGCTGCTCCACAAGTGGGTGTGAGCGCACAGATTGTTTACATCGATGTGGATGCCCTGAGCGACAAATTTCCAGAACTCAAAGACAAGCGCATGGTGATTATCAACCCTGAAATCGATATTGACGAGGATAGCCCTACCGAGAGCCGAGAGGAAGGCTGCCTTAGTGTGCCTGGCATTCACGAAAACGTGACACGCCACACCAAGCTTCACATCAACTATTTTGATGAGAACTGGCAGGAGCATGATGAGGATATTGAGGGTTTCCTCGCTCGCGTCATCCAGCATGAGTGCGACCACCTGGAAGGACACGTGTTCACCGATAAAATCTCGGCAATCCGCAAACAGATGATTCGCAACAAACTCAACAACATGCTGAAAGGCAAAGTAGATTGCGACTACCGCGTAAAAGTTTACAAACCCTCAAAACGCCGATAATTATAGTGGAGAGTGAGAATGGAGAGATGAATCTTTTTCATTCGTAAAATTGCTTACTTGGAAAATATGGTGACAGCAATTACCGAAACCGACAAAAAATTTATCAAGATGGCTTGCGAACTCGCAAGTGATAACATTGATAACGGCGGTGGACCATTTGGCGCTGTAATAGTTAAAGACGGGGAAGTTGTGGCGACCGGATGCAACCGCGTTACCGCAACAAATGATCCTACAGCACATGCCGAGATTAACGCCATTCGCGAGGCGTGCAACAAGCTTGAGAATTTCAAGCTTGACGATTGCGTGATCTATTCTAGTTGCGAGCCATGCTCCATGTGCCTGAGTGCAATCTACTGGGCTGGTATCAGCAAAGTCTATTACGCCAACACAAAACTCGAAGCCACAGCCATTGACTTCGACGACAACTTCATCTATGAGGAGATTGGCAAGCGCTATGAACATCGCAGTATTCCCTTTATCCATGTCGTTGACAAGAACGCAATCGACCACTTTGAAAAATGGGCGTCAAAGCTAGATAGAATTAAGTACTAAACTAAAAAACTAAATACTAATAACTTATAATTGACATGAGACTTATTATTGAACCTGACTATGAGCAGGTATCGGCTTGGGCAGCCAATTATGTTGCTTCTCGCATCAACGCCGCTAATCCTACTCCTGAGAAACCATTCGTGCTGGGATGCCCAACTGGCAGCTCACCGCTGGGCATGTACCGCAAACTCATCGAACTCAACAAGGCTGGCAAAGTATCGTTCCAGAATGTTGTGACATTCAATATGGACGAGTATGTGGGTCTTCCAGAGGAACATCCTGAGAGCTACCACAGCTTCATGTGGAACAACTTCTTCTCGCACATCGACATCAAGAAGGAGAACGTGAACATCCTCAACGGTAATGCCGAGGACCTCGAGAAAGAATGTGCCGAATATGAAGAGCGTATCAAGGCAGCCGGCGGCATCGATCTATTTATGGGTGGTGTTGGTCCTGATGGCCACATCGCTTTCAACGAGCCCGGCTCGTCACTCACATCACTCACACGCATGAAAACGCTCACTCAAGACACTATAATCGCCAACAGTCGTTTCTTCGACGACGACGTGAACAAAGTTCCCAAAACTGCCCTCACAGTTGGTGTCGGCACCGTAATGGCAGCCCGCAGCGTGATGATTATCGTTAACGGTTACAAAAAAGCCCGCGCACTGCAACAGGCGGTGGAAGGTGGAGTTTCTCAAATGTGCACCCTCAGTGCCCTGCAGATGCACCGCAAGGCAATTATCATCTGCGATGAAGATGCCACTATGGAGCTAAAGGTTAGCACATACCGCTACTTCAAGGACATAGAAAGTGCCCACCTTGACCCCGCAACACTCCTCAAGTAATCCAAACAATAATAAACTACTAATAAAAATTTGAGCAACAGATGGAATCCATTTGTTGCTCAATTTTATTGGAGATACCTTATTTGTCTTTTAGAATATCAACGACGGCCCTTGCGTGGATTGCGTCCGCGTTTCCCTCCAGTTTTGCCGCCTTTGGCGGCACGTCCTTTGGTGACTTCGCGACGAGTGCTGTTGCCGCGTTGGCCACGTTTCTGGCGGCGTGAGGCTCTGCCACCTTCATACTCTGCACGCAGCCTGTCGGTAGCCGTCTCATGTGACATTTGCGAAGCATAAGTTATTGGAGCCTTATCGATGCGATGGCTACCAGCGGGATTCTCTTTGTCAACGAGCACAAAGTCGAGCTGCTTCTTAACCAAATCAGCACGTGCCACTTGTATCGTCACGGCATCACCAAGTTGGTACTTCTTGCCACGGCGGCGACCACGAATCATATAGTTTTTCTCGTCGTACTCATAGAAATCATCATCGAGGTCATGAACGGCAATCATTCCCTCGCAATGGGTCTCGTCAAGTTCCACATACACGCCCCATTCTGTCACGCCTGAGATTTTGCCCTCATAAACCTCGCCCAGTCTTGCGCCCATATATTCCACCTCTTTATATTTGATAGAGGCGCGCTCAGCGTTGGCGGCAAGTTGCTCTTGACTGCTCACGTGCTTGCAGTCTTCCTCTAGTTTCTCGGGATTTACTGAACGAGCGCCTTTCTCGGCATACTTGTCAAGCAGTCGGTGAACCATCACATCAGGATAACGGCGGATAGGTGAGGTAAAATGAGTATAATAGTCAAATGCTAATCCATAATGGCCCACATTCTCGCTGGAATATACCGCCTTAGCCTGTGACTTGATGGCAAGCAGAGAGATTAGGTCTTCTTCGGGCTTGCCTTTGATATCTACAAGAAGTTTGTTGATTGAGCGGTTTACCTCTTTGGCAGAGCCATTAATCTTGAGGGTGTGGCCAAAGTGTGCAGCGATGTCGGCTACATTGTTCAGCTTCTCCATGTCGGGCTGTTCGTGGATGCGGTAAACAAAAGCCTTCGCCTTTTTGCTTGGTGCTACCTTGCCAATGTGGGCAGCTACAGTACGGTTTGCTAAGAGCATAAACTCCTCTATTAGTTGGTTGGCCTCTTTCGACACATGCAGATGCACTGCTGTGGGCACACCATTCTCATCAATGTCAAAGTATTTCTCCTCGCGGTTAAATTCCACTGCACCTTCCTCAAAACGATGTTTGCGAAGAATTTGTGCCAACTTGTGGAAGGTAAGGATTTCCTCTGCCAAGTCGCCCTTGCCTGTCTCAATGATTTCCTGAGCCTCCTCATAGCAGAAGCGGCGGTCACTGTTGATCACTGTATGGCATATTTTGTATTTATAAACCTTGGCGTTATCGTCCATTTCAAATACAACTGAGTGACACAGCTTGTCTTCATGCGGACGCAGCGAGCAGATATAGTTGCACAGCCTCTCGGGCAACATTGGTATCGTGCGGTCAACGAGATATACCGAGGTTGCACGGGCATAAGCCTCTTTGTCAATCACTGTATCGGGTTTCACATAGTGAGTCACATCGGCAATATGAACACCTATCTGCCAACGGCCGTTGGGCAACTTCTCTATTGAGAGGGCATCATCATAGTCTTTAGCGTCGGCGGGATCGATTGTGAATGTGGTTGCGCTACGCATATCGCGGCGACGAGCAACTTCCTCATCGGTAATACCTGGCTCGAGTTTGTTGGCAACACGCTCCACATTCTCAGGATAGTGATATGGCAAGCCAAACTCAGCAAGGATGGCATGAATCTCGGCATTGTTCTCGCCAGCCTTACCCAGCACATCGACTACCTCACCGATGGGGCTATTACTGCCGTCGGGCCACTCGATGATGCGCACCACTGCTTTATCGCCAGTTTTTCCGCCAGCAAGTTTGTCGAGTGGAATAAAAATGTCGGTGGCGAGGAACTTGCTGTTGGTAGCCAAGTGGGCAAAATATTTCTTTATATTCAAAATGCCAATAAACACCTGGTCTTTGCGTTCAACAATCTTGATAACCTCAGCCTCTGGCTCAAAGCCACTGCGTGCTGCGCTGATGTGCACCATCACCTTGTCGCCATTAAGGGCATGCATCGAGTTGCGCTCAGCAACCATAATGGGTGCGCTGTCGTCGCCCTCGAGTTGAACGCTGTTCTTTCCGTTGCTGCGACGGATAAAAATACCCGCAGCAACATTGTTGCGCTGAGCTGCCTTGAACTTGCCAGGGGCTATCTCATTAATGAATCCGTCCATCGACAGCTGCTCCAGAATCTCCACAATCAGCGCACGTTGCTTAGGAGACTTAGCACCCACTTGAGCGCTTATCTGCTTGTAGTTAAACGCAGCCTCATCTTGTTCGTTGAAGAAATTAATTACCCTGTCATGAAGCTCACGACGCTCTATCTTATAGGAGTTTAAACGGTCTTTATTTGCCATAATATCATTGGTAAAAGGTTATGATTGCAAATTTAGCAA
>JAGCRW010000003.1 GCA_017964485.1 Muribaculaceae bacterium
GATTGAACCTTGATCACGGTGGTCACTTGTCACATGGTAGTCATGTAAACACCAGCGGTATCCTTTATAACCCAATTGGTTATAATCTTAATCCAGATACTTGTCGTGTGGACTATGACGAAATGGAGAAGTTGGCTTTGCAACACAAACCAAAGTTGATTATTGGTGGTGGTTCTGCATATAGCCGTGAATGGGATTATGCACGTATGCGTAAGATAGCAGATGAAGTAGGTGCTCTTCTTATGATTGACATGGCACACCCTGCAGGTCTTATCGCTGCTGGCTTGCTCAACAATCCATTGAAGTGGGCTCACATCGTGACCAGTACAACTCACAAGACTTTGCGTGGTCCACGTGGCGGTATCATCTTGATGGGCAAAGACTTCGACAACCCATGGGGCAAGACCACCAAGAAGGGCGTAGTGCGCAAGATGTCGTCGCTGCTCGACTCGGCTGTGTTCCCAGGCGTTCAGGGCGGTCCACTCGAGCACGTTATCGCTGCTAAGGCAGTTGCCTTTGGCGAGGCTCTGCAACCCGAGTTCAAGGCTTACCAGATGCAGGTTAAGGCCAACGCACAGGCAATGGCCAAGGCTCTGCTCGACAAGGGTTATAAGATTGCCAGTGGCGGCACCGACAACCACTGCATTCTCCTCGACCTGCGTCCCAAATATCCCGACTTGACCGGTAAGGTTGCCGAGAACGCTCTCGTAGCTGCCGACATCACCGTAAACAAGAACATGGTGCCATTTGACGACCGCAGCGCCTTCCAGACCAGCGGTATTCGCCTCGGTACTCCCGCCATCACCACTCGTGGTGCCAAGGAAGACATGATGGGCGAGATCGTTGAGCTTATCGACACCGTGCTCCAGAAGCCCGAGGACGAGGCCACCATCACCGCCGTTCGCGAGAAAGTGAACCTGATGATGAAAGACTTCCCAATGTTTGCTTGGTAATCAACTGAACATTATTGATAGAATAAGGAGGACATCCATGAGGTGCCCTCCTTATTTGTGTCAGTTCACCGCTGCCACGCATTGAATTGTCACATTCCCACTGGGATGTCGTAACCTATCAGGCGGAAGGCCACTTTAAATGGCGTGGCGCTCTTGCGAGGCTTGGGACCGGCATAGTAGTAGAAAAGCCGCTGCACGTCGAAGGTCTTGATGGCTACAAGGCGTGTCTCGCCCGGCCGCAGGTCAACCTCCACCGTTGCTGTGCGCTCGTGAAGCATCTCGCCGTTCATCTGTGAGTAACGCATGAGCAGGCGGATGTGTGAGATGCGGTGGTTGGTGTTGTTGGTCACGAAAAAAGACTCACGCGAGTCGCTCGCCTTCTTGTTGTAGCCCTTGAGAGTGACGGCATTAGGCTCGAGGTCGCGCAGCAGCGAGTCGGGCACATTGGCGTCAGGAATCTGCTCCACAATCATCGAGTTGTTCTTCAGTTGAGTCTGCGTGGTCTTAGTGCGCGCTGTAGCAATCGATGCCGCCACAGCCACGAGTGTTATAATTATTGCAAGTTTTGTTTTCATTGTCGGTTGACAGTTTTATGTTGCCTTGGATGTTGTTTATGTATTGCGCCGCGTTGTCGGCGTTCGACAAATCTATAAATATCTCACTCTGTCAAACTTATTGCCATTTCCGTCGGCGGGGAAGATTTTCTTGAAGCCCACAGGCAGTTTCTCTTTCTCGACATCGGGAATCACCGAGATGCCCTTGAAAAGGCTCGGCAGGAAGCGGGCGAAGTTCACTCGCACCTTCACATCCCAATGCGGCGGGTCGAAAGTGAGCGACGTGGCGTCCTTGTTGAGCGTGGCGACGCACTCCATTGGTCCGCACAGCGTCACCTTGTTGCGCTCGCTGTAGAGCCACAAGTGATACTTATTATCGACGGCGCTCGCCTCGATGTAGCCAATCACCGTGCCTGGCAGTAGTTCAAGGTCGTCGCTGGCTACAAGCAGCAGTCGGTAGCCTATTTTGTGCGACGGCTCGGGCTGCCACCGCTCGATGACGATGGTCATGTCCTCGTTGGGATAGTACCATATTCCCTCCAGCGGCTGCAGGTCGCTCTCCATGAGCCTCTCCCTCGCCACCTGCTCGCTGAAGCCCGGCACAACCACCGACTGCTCAGGTAGCTCAGTCTTCGCCCAAGCAGCAGCGATAAACACAGCAAGCAATATAGCAAATATCAATCGTTTCATAATGAGCAAAGGTAAATATTTTTTCTTATACTACAAAGAACAACACAATTTTTTATGCATCAAAAACGGAATAAATCACTTTTTCTAGTCTTTATTTTATGGAATAAGTCGCTTTTTGAGGCCACATATTTATGGAATAAGTCACTTTTTTAGGCTACTTTTTTATAGAATAAATCACTTTTTTCTTGTTTATTTAATTAATTATCTGTACTTTTGTAGCCGAATACAAAAGTCACTACTATGTTAGAAAGAAAATTTGAAAAATTCCTTGAGTTTTTTTTGCTTCACGAGAATGATAAAATACTCTTGGTAAATGGTGCCAGACAAGTTGGCAAATCATATATTATTCGTCATGTAGGAACAAAATTGTTCAAACACTTCGTCGAAATCAACCTCAAAGAGGACAAAGAAAGTGATCGATTATTTTCTACCGTTCACACTACCTCTGACTTGTACTTTGTTTTAAGTAATTTCCACAACAAACCTCTTGGTAATCACAACGACACGCTAATTTTCCTTGATGAGATTCAAAGCTATCCACAATTACTCACTCTTCTCAAATTCCTCAACCAAGAGAAAAAGTATAGGTTCATTACCAGCGGTTCTCAGTTAGGAATTGCTTTGTCACAAACACCCTCTGTTCCATTAGGCAGCATTGCTATAGAGCAGATGTACCCTCTTGATTTTGAAGAATTTCTATGGGCAACTGGAGTAGGCAAAGATTTCATAAAAAAGATGCATGACAATTATCTAAACGAAGAAGCACTTGATGAAGTAACTCACAATTTGATTCTCAAACGTTTTAAATACTATCTACTCATTGGTGGACTGCCAGAAGCAATAAACAAATATCTTGATGACAGCAACATCACACGTGTGAGAGCCACACACAAAGATATTCATGAACTCTACCGCATTGACGCATCTCAATATGACAAAGAGCACAAATTAAAGATTCGACGCATATATGACCTAATTCCCAGCAGTTTGGAAAACAGGAAAAACAGAATCGTCTATAAAGACATCGAGAACAAGAAAGGAAATTACTTCTCAGACTACGCCAACGAGTTTGAATACCTAACAAACTCAGGTATCGCCTTGGAGGTGACAGCAATCTCAAATCCAAAATTCCCGTTGATTGAATCAGAACAAAAGAGGCTGATTAAGCTCTATCTAAATGATGTAGGTTTAATGACATCTATTCTTTATGGCCTAAACGTGAATGCCGTTTTACAAGACTTGGAGAGCATCAACCTAGGCAATGTCTATGAGGCAGTAGTCGCTCAAGAATTGAAAGCACATGGATTTACTTTACATTACTACGATAACAAAAAGCGTGGTGAAGTTGATTTCCTTGTTGATGACTATGATAACCTACAAGTGTTGCCTATAGAAATAAAAAGCGGAAAAGACTATACCCAACACAGCGCGCTGACTAATTTCTTAAACACTCCTGACTACGGAATCAACCGTGCAATTGTGTTTTCTAATGAGCGACAAATTCACAAAAAGGACGGAATAACCTATATGCCTATCTATTATAGCATGTTTATCAAGCACGACAACAGTCATGCAACTGATGACTCAGTTGTCCTACCAGAACTTGAGAAAATTTAGAGAGCGAACAATTTCAGTTTCAATTAGTTATATTAGTGTGCCTAAAAAACAATGCAACTAATGTAACACTTACTTAGTGGCGAATTTGTAGGTGAGGCCGAAGCTCAAGATTTCCTTGAACTGCCAGTATTTCCAGTCTTCCACCCAGGGGCGCGACTTGTCGTAGCGCAGGTGAGTGAAAATCTGTGTATTGAGGAAGCTGTTGACGGCAAAGGAGAGGGTGTTCTCCCAGTCGCCCTGCACATAATTATAGTCGGTGAAGGCATAGAGCCTTGTCTTCCAAGTGATGCTCGGTGTGATTTTCCACTCAAATTTCGCCTCCACGTTTGAACCGAAGTTGTGCTTAGTGTGATGCCCGGCTTCTATGCCAAATTTCGTTGGGTCGAGCCTCACGATATCACGGCAAATCTTGATATTGTAGGACAGCGGCGCAATCGACAGCGTGAAAACCTTGTAGCCTTCTTTGTCCTTGTAGTTGTAGGTCATACCGAGACCAACATTCAGCTCTCCCGAAGAGAGGAACGACGCCGCCAGATCGCGGGAGTTGGTCACGTAGGAATTGAGCAGCTGCGTCTTGAAGAGCAATGTAGCCGAGTAGTACCAGTTCTTCACAGCCTTGTAGCCAAGCTGCGAGTTGAACTGGAAATTGTCCTCGTTGATGCTGTAGCTGCGCAGGCTGTCGCCCTTAGCCGTCGCCACACCCAAGCGGTAATGCAGAGTGTTGTTGAAAAGCCAGTTGGGATGCAGATTCTGGTTGAGGTTGCAGTCCCACTGCACATCGGCAAGCAAGTTAAGGTTGTTCTCGCCGCCCTGATACCAGTTGTTGCTGATATAGGCCTGTGTGCCGTGCAGACTTCCCACGAAGGTGTGCAGCCAGTTGTGCATCTTCACCTCGCGGCGGTCAACGGGTTTGAACTTCTCGCTGTCGATATTGCGTGGCTCCACCTGCAGCTCAGTTTTTGAGGGGTCGGTCTCCACCACAACTTCCTTGGGCGGCTTGGGCAGCAGGTCTTCGTTGAATGGCACCAGCTCGGGGCTTTCAATCATCAGGCGGTAGCGCATATCTCGCACCCTCCCCCATTGCTGCCGTGCCTTGTTGAGCCAGCCGTCATCGAGTTTAAGCCCCTGCGTGTCGCTTGGCGTTTCAAGCGAAAACTGCGAGTGCTGCTTGTCGAAGACCAGCGGCATAAGCAGGTAATTGCTCGTGCTATCGCTCTGTGCCATAACCGACTGCGGCAAAAGCACCACGACTGCGATCATCAAAAAGGCATATATCGTTCTAAGGAAACCTCTCATAGTAATCTTGATTTTTTGCAAAAGTAGTGCAAGCCGAGAGAAAAACCAAATTTATTTGCGTTTTTGAATAAAATGCTTTCGCTCGAAAGGCATCAAGCAAGCTTGGCTTTTACTCGCTTAATCGCATTTTTGAATAAAATGCTCTCGCTGCAAGGCATAGGACGAGACAGGTCTCGTCCCTACAATCGCATTTTTACGGGGTGCAGCCTATTTTATCTAAAAATACACAGAATTTCGAGTGATTGTTGCATTTATAAGAAAAAAAATCAATATTTTTGCATTTGATAAAGATGACAGTGATGAAGAGCCGATTTCCATATATTGTCTTGCTGTGTCTAATGCCCTTGCTAGGATGGAGTCAGAGTTTCGACGAGATGTTTGCGGGCATGAGCGAGCTGTCACTGCCACTGGTCAACATTCAGGTTGAAATCGACTCGGTGAGCAATGAATATTTCGTGCAAGGAAATATCACTGTCGCAGAATATAAAGACAACACAAAGGAAGTCAACACCTACAACTGCCTGGTGCGATATCGCGGAATGTTGGCACTAACTCTTCCCAAAAAAGCCTTCAGCGTCAAGCTCATCAACGAAGAAGGCGAGAAACTGAATGCCAACCTGCTGGGCCTGCGCAACGACAACACGTGGATTCTTGACGCCATGGGCATCGACAAACTGAGGATGCGCAACCGCGTGTGCTTCGACATCTGGAACGAATACAGCCACACGATGTGGGATACCAACTACGGCAACCGCAACGGCACCGTGGGCGCAATGGTCGAGGTCTTTATCAACGGCGCCTACAACGGAATCTACTGCCTGAGTGACAAAATCAACCGCCAACTGCTCAACCTGCGCAATGCCAGAGTTGATGACGACGGCTCGGTAACGGTGAAGGGCTTGCTCTACAAAGGCGTAGGAGACTATTGGTCAACTCTCACCAGCTACGATGAAGAAAGCACCGACTCGGTGGTGTGGAACGATTTTGAGCTGCAATATCCCGAAGAATATCCCTCGCTCCAAACATGGCAGCCATTGATGGACATCATTGACTTCAACAGCCTGACCGATGACGAGTACTTCAATGCACACTACAAGGAGTGGTACTACTTGGATAATCTCATCGACTACTGGGTATTGCTGGTGGCATTAGGCATCACTGACATGCCCTATAAAAACACCTTCCTCTCTACCCCCGACATCAACTTTGACCATCGCTTCATGCTCACTCCGTGGGACCTTGACGCATGTCTGGGACGAGGATGGGACGGCTCGCAAGAGCCTGGGCACTCATCATTGACACGGCTCAACCGCTTTGCCCCCTACAACCGCATCTTGGCAAACTATGTAGATAATTTCAGGGGGAAAGTGGCAAACCGATGGGAAGAGCTAACAGGTACTGTGCTGTCGCCCGCCAATGTTGAGAGCCACATCACCGCTATATCTCAACGTTTTGTGGAGAGCGGGGCATGGGAGCGGGAATATGAGCGATGGAAAAACACGAAAGTCAGAATAGGCCGAAACATCAACGCTGAGGTGCAGTATGTGATGAATTGGTATTGCGGCAACCTGGAGCACATCACCTTTGACATAAACAGGTGGCGCGATGACTATGACCACAACTCATCGGTCAACGCCTACACAATAACTCAACTCTATAATTACTTGCTTGGCATCGACAGCACCTTTTATGAGGAGTTAGATTTCAACAAAGATGGCACCATCACCTCGGCCGATGTGACCGAAGCCTACAGCATCATTCTAGGTCAAGAAGACGACACACAAAACCAATAATCTTTTACACTAACTATCAAATCGAGAATGACAAAACGTTTACTACATATTATCTTATTGTTTCTATTACCACTGCTGGGATGGGCGCAAAGTTTTGACGACATGGTGGCTGGCATGAGCGAGCAATCACTGCCGCTTGTCAACATCGAGGTGGAAATCGACTCAGTGGGCTACACCTACTTCTTCCCAGGCACTTTCACTCTTGTGGAGTACATCGACGGCGCGGCAACCTTCCAGACCTACAACTGCCTGGTGCGGCAACGAGGCAAGACGGCACTGTTCATGCCCAAGTGGTCGTTTGCCATCAAGTTTGTTGACGAAGAGGGCGAGAAACTTGATGTGAACCTGCTGGGGCTGCGCAACGACAACACGTGGATTGTCGACGCCATGGGCATCGACAAACTGAGGATGCGCAACCGCGTGTGCTTCGACATCTGGAACGAGTACAGCCACACGATGTGGGACACCAAGTTTGGCAACCGCAATGGCACCGTGGGCACGATGGTAGAAGCTTTTGTCAATGGAGAATATGCCGGCATTTACCACGTGAGCGACAAAATCAACCGCCAGCTTCTCAACCTGCGCAAAGCCAAGGTTGAGGATGACGGCAGCGTGACGATAAAAGGCTTGCTCTACAAGGGCAAGGGCAGCGGAGTGTCGAATGCCCTGCTCGACTACGAAGAAGACCGCACCGACACCATCAAGTGGAACACCTTTGAGCTGCAATATCCCGACGATTATCCATCGCTTGAAACCTGGCAGCCGCTCATGGACCTTATCGACTTCAATGGCAAGACCGATATTGACTACTTTAAGGCTCACTACAATGAGTGGTATTACGTTGATAACCTAGCCGATTACTTCATTCTGCTGGTGGCATTGGGGCTCGACGACATGCCCTACAAGAACACCTTCCTCTCCACTCCCGACATCAACTTCGAGCATCGCTACATGATCACTCCGTGGGACCTTGACGCCTGCTTAGGGCGAACTCCCAACGGCAACGAATTCCAATACACCTCTCAGCTGAGCCGCCTCAACGCCTTCGGGCCCTTCAACCGTATGGTTCTTTATAACATCGACGGTTTTAAGGACCGCGTCGCAAGGCGGTGGGACGAACTCAAGGACTCAGTATTCTCGCCCGAGAACCTGGAGAGCCACATCAACGCTATAGCCCAGCGCTACGTGGAGAGCGGAGCCTGGAATCGGGAGTATAACCTATGGAAAGACCTCACGCAGGAAGATGACGAGAGGCTTATTATTGCCGAGAACATCTATGATGAAGTGCAGTATGTCATGAACTGGTATAACAGGAACCACGAATTCATAAGTAATAAACTGCTGCGCTGGCACAACGACTATGTGGAGCCCGAGACCATCAATGCCGCGACAATAACGCAAATCTACAACTACATCCTCGGCATCGACACCGAATACAACGAAAAACTCGACCTTAATGAAGACGGTGTAATAAACATTGCCGATGTCACATTTGGATATAATGTGTTGCTGGGAGAACAGGATAGATAAAGATGAATTACCAGACAGTTTTGGAGTAGTTGTTCGTGTTGTTAAATAGATATCAACTTATCAATGGGGTATTGTATATCTCGGTGATTTTTTATATCTTTGCATTGTTGAAAAAATTTAAAAGCAGATAGAATATGGAAAAAGAGAGTAAATCAATAAAACGTATTAGAATTTTTAAAGATGAGAGTTTACATTATCTTGAATTAACGATTAATTGTTTTATTAGTCGGTATATAGATAAGTTAGAATTAATCAATGTAAGTATAACGTACAATCGTGATACGGAAGAATACATTGCGTGTGTCACTTTTCTTTTATATAACAAAGATGATTATGATAAATTAGAGACACCGAGTTTTTACGATAGGAAAGATTTTGATTAAAATAGAATTAAAAGAGTTTAAAAAGTTAAAGGTTGGAGGTAAAGGTTGGAGGTAAAGTTACTCGTCCTCTTCTTCGTCTTCGAGGAGCTCGGGGTTGAGCATATCGTCGTCGCCCTGCAGGTAGAGAGTGCGTTTTTGCATGGCTTCGGGGTCAATCTCCGATTCGAGTTGCATAGCGCGATAGCGTGGACGCAGCACAAGGAGTTCCATAAGGTAGGCAAGCACAAAATATACCACCACTAGCGACCACAGCGCCCAATAAAATTCGCTCATCTGCGACAGCGACGCCCCTGCCACCTGCATCTGCACGTAGGCCGTCGAAGCCCAGTAGGCGGGTATCATGCGGCTGATGGCGTCCCAATAGGGGGCAATCTGATAATGTGGCCATGACACACCAGTGAGGAAGACAAAAATCAGCGATGTGAACGCCAAGATGAGGAACACTCCCTCGCGGTTGTTGACAAACACACGCATCACCTGCCCGAAGAGCGACGAGGCAATCAGGAACGGGAACATGAGCATTGCAATCTCAAGGAAACTGCCGTTCATCGGGAACTTGAAGATTATTGGAATGATGTGCAACGCAAATATAGCGGGGAAAAGATAGTAGAACAGGTGAACCAATGTCTTGCCCATGAGCATAGCACCAGGAGTGGCTTTCACCTCGTCGATGGGGTCGATGCCACGGTTACGGCGGCGACGCCCCATGCTGCCCGCATGGAGCATGGCAATGCCCATTAACATGCCCTGCTGAAGCACATAGACCAAGATGAACGGCAGCACAGCCGATGCGATACCCATCCCGGTGTTGCCTATCGGCACTTGACGACTTTCTACCATGCCACCGTCAAGGCTGATGATGCGGAACGATTTCTCGCCCTGCAGTCGCGAGCAGGTCTCCATCTGCACATTGGTGAGCGCGGTTAGCATCGCCTTGTAGCGCATCATCACGCTCATGTCGCAGTAGAGCGACACATGTCCCTGATTGCCGCTCATCACCTCGGTCTCGAAATCGGCGGGGAAATACACTATGCCATAGCACTTCTTCGTTGCCATCAGTTCGCGCGCCTCTTCCATGTCGTGGGCATAGCCCACCACGTTCACATCGGGGCTGGCATTAAGGTCACGCGCAAACTGGCGACTTAGTGCCGAATGACTGTCATCAACCACCACCACCGCCTCGTCGCGAGCCACCTCGGGATTATAAATTAACGAATAAAGTGGCGGATAGACAACCGCCAAGACGACGAAGAATATCACCACAGCCTCATCGCGGAAGATGTGCTTGAACTCCTGCTTCATCGAGAGCACTATGCTGTGCAGCCAACCTAATATTTTACTGTCGCGCTTCTTTTCCATAATCAAGGAATATAGAATGGTTCAAGACAATGCTTCCTCAACTTCCACAGCATGGTGACGGGGAGAAGACTATAAAGTATCAGTATCACATAGTAGAGGCGTGAATAGTGGAGGTCGATGCCATTCAACGCCTGGTCGGCATTTATCAGGAAGAAATACTTGATGGGCATGAGATATCCTAATGGCGATATCCAAGAGTACATTACCTCTTCGGGCAGCGAGAAACCGCAAAACGAGAACGAAAGCATTCCAAGTAGCGTGCATATCGTTGAAGCATAGCGGAAATTTGGCACCAGGCTGATAATGAACAGCGCGAACCCTTGACATGCAAGCACCAGCAACGCCATAGCAACAATCATGTGCCACGGGTTGCAGTTCAACGGGAAGCCATATTTCACATACATCATGTACTGAATCGCCAGCCCCACATTGATGAAAATAAAAGAATGTGGGAACAACTTAGTGAAAGTGGCGAGCACTATCGAGTTGTCGGCAGTACGCAGCCAGTTGCGGCTTGTGCCGGCGTGCCACTCCATGCCTATGCTGAACACGGTGATCAGCAACACTATCAATGCCAGCAAGCAGGGCACAAACGAACTGCTAAGGTAGTAGTTATAGCTCATCCACGGGTTCTTGAGAGGATGAACATGAGTCACTATCGGCTGAAGGGTGGCACTCACCATCTCCTTGGGCATACCAGCGGTAGTGAGCACGCTGCTCACAATGCCTCCGTTAGCAAGCACGGTGAGGGTCTTGAAACCCTTAAACTGCATCGAGGCAGGGGCATAGAAGGAGTAGTTGATATAGTAGCTAAGCGTGGGCTTTTCACCACTCAGCGCCTTGGTAGAGAAATCGTTGGGAATAAAGAAGAAACCAAACACTTCACCTCTTTGCACAGCATCGATGGCCTCTTGGTAAGAGCCATAAGTCGTTTTTATCTCTACCTGCTGCAATGCGCTGAGGTTGCGGGTAAGTCTTCGCGACATGTCGCTCTTGTCAAGGTCAACAATCCCCACAGGAGAGCGTCTCACAACGCCATCCTCCATCAGGTCGAAGAAGAACCATGCGCTCACAAGCGGCACGATTACCATCATACAAATGTACAACGGCCGCCGAGCAAGCTGCTTCCAACCACGTATTATTGAATTGACAAGGATTCTTAACATAAGTGTTAAGTGATAAGTGTTAAGTGCTTAGGAGAAGGTGCATTGAAACTGCACGGAGCGCTTATTTGAGAATTACTGACATGCCTGGCCTGAAATTCGGAATGGGGCTGACTGGCCTTGCTTTCACTTCAAATGTCTTGCTGTCGTACTCGCCATAAGCCTTTGTTGCGCTCCATGTGGCATAGCTGCCCATGTCGTGCACATAGAATATCTTCATTTGGGCCTTCTTATTGTCCAAAGCGGGAATCTCAACATCAATCACTTTGCCCATTGGCAGGTCATTGAGTTTCTCCTCACGCACGCTAAATGCGGCCCACATGTCATCGATATTAGCGATGGTCATGATAGGAGAGCCCATTATCACAAGCTCACCCACATGAGGATAGATGCTAGTAATCTCACCGTCGCATGGTGCAATCAGGTATTCGTCTTCAAGAAGTGCCTCCACCTCTCTCACAGAAGCTTGAGCCACATTCTCCATGCCACGCGATGCAGCTTTGTCCTCGGCCTGTGCACCATTTTGAGCCATCTGCAGTTGTGCTTCGGCAGCCTCAACAGCAGCATTAGCAGTACCCACAGCAGCAGTGGCGGCATCAAGGGCAGCTTTGGCCTCATCACGCTTCTGCTCTGAGACTACACCTTCGTTATAAAGGTTGTTGGTGCGTTCAAAGGTTTTACGAGTAATCTCCTCGGCAGCAATCGCTTGCTGACGAGCCGACTTGGCCTGATCAACCATCTTGCGGGCCGACTCAATAATCTCATAGCGAGTGCCTCGCTCAACCTTCAGGTTTTGGTTTGCAGCCACGTTTTTCATCTCTTTGGCCTTAGAATAAGTGGCATCGGTGGTTGAAGAGTAAATCTTGGCAAGACGCTGTCCCTTGTGTACATAGTCGCCTTCTTGGACATAGAGTTCCACCAGTCGTCCAGCGAGTTTGCCCGACACACGCACAACTTCACAGTCGGCTTGACCTTGGATAGACTTGTCACTGGGTCTCAAGTGCATGATGCCCCATATTGCCATAGCGGCTACTACTGCCACGAGGATGAGCATTGAGCCAATTAGCGCCAAGCGCTTGGCCTGCCTGATCTTGCGGCGGCGGGCTTTCTCCTCCTGGTCGGTCATCGGTTTTTTATCGGCCTTAACTTCGGCCGTTTCCTTCACGGGATTGTCAGGATTTTGGTTTTTCACATCGACAGCGGCATCATTTTTTTCCTCAAAGGTAGGGAAACCTTCGGTCTTGGTGCCTTCGTCGTGTTTCTTCTCGTTATTGTTCTTTCCCATAATTTATTTGTAAGTGTTAAGTGTCAAGTGTTAAGTGTTAAGTGTTAAGTGTTAAGTGTTAAGTTCATTAGATAATGAAGGACATATAACTGTAAATTGATATCAATATTTCAAGTTGCCAGTAACCTTAGAGAGGTAAACGTCGCACATCATGACCTCGATCTCGGCGTCGATTTTCTCGCTGTGAGCCATGAGCCAGGCAGTCTGAGCGGTGAGCACCTCGTCGCTGGTAGCCATGCCCTCACGGAAGGCCAGTTGGGCAATGCGCAGGTTCTCATCGGCCTTGGCGAGGTTGGTTTTAGCAGCCTCGTAGCTCTTGTAAGCCTCCTGATATTTGAAGTTGGCTTGTGTCACCTGGAGCTCGATTTTCTCCTTGACCTCTTCCATCTCAAGATGCTTAATCTTGGCATCGACAAGGGCAGCCTTATATTTGTTGCTCAGTCCGCCCCAGTGCCACAGCGGAATCTTCACCACTGCACCGATGGCATAGTTGAAGCCAAACTCCTTCTTGAAGCCGTTATACACATGAGGATTGGAGGTGAAAACCGTTCCCACAGCGGCTATCGTGGGCAGCATCTCGCTGCGGGCAATCTTGGCTTTCTCGTCATAGACTTTCACGCCAAGCTCAAGGGCATTGTAGTCGTTGCGGCGGTCATATACCTGCTTCATGTCGATGGTGCTAGGATGCAGCGACACGTCGAGGTCGGAGCGTAGCTCGTCGGCAAGTATCATGGGCTCGTCAATTGGCTCGCCACAGAGTTGTGCCAGCGCCATGCGGGCGAGCACCAGACCGTTGCGCACCTTAGTGAGGGCAACGTTGGCCTCGTTGACTTTCACATCCACACTTAGCAGCGTGGCACGCGTTGCGACGCCCTGCTCCATCATCTTCTTCACATCGTTGTCGAGGTTGGTAACCAAGTCAAGAAAACTCTCGGCAAGACGCTCCTTTGAGTTTAGCGACACCACAAGCCAGTAGGCCTGATCAACTTCGCAAATCACATCCTCGGCTTTATTGTCGTGAAGCAGCTGCGCAATCTGCTCGGCATACTTAGTCATCTGGTTAAAGGCCTTGATTTTGCCGCCCATATAAATGGGCTGAGTCACGAGGATGCCAGCTGCAAAAATGTTCTTGGCGTCGAACGTGAGAGCTTCTTTTACCTTTTGGGTGGCGGCGTCAACATACTTGCCGTCAATCGAAATGCCAAGCCCCGACAGCGCATCAAGCACAAAATCGTAGTTGCCTGTCGCGGGATTGAGATACTGTGTGGGAGTGATATCGTTGATGTCGACAAGCGAGATATTGCGGCCAGTGTGCATATAGGTGCCCGCGAAGTCAATCGACGGCTTGTAGGCAGCCTCGGCTTGCTTGCGCTGGTAGCCAGCCTGCTCAATCTTGAGCTGCTCTATGTTCATATGCTTGTTGTTGCGCAATGCCATGTGACGGCAAGAATCGAGCGTTACCTGAGCAACTGCCGAAACAGTAATGGATATAATAAACAATATGGTTAGTGTCTTTTTCATTTCCCAATAATGAAGATAATTATAATTATATACTATAACAAAGATGCAAAATTACCACTTTTTAGATAATACTGCAAATATACTACCATAAAAAATATGAAAGGGGTTGCAGTAAAAACATATAATCGGATATATAAAACATCAACTGTGCTTACTTTTTTTGAGAGCAAGCACAGTTGATTATTTCGTTTTGAGTCTTTCAAAAACCGCCCTTAAAACCTTATTCCTGCCAATACCGAGAAATCAAGCAAGGAGCTCACGAGGCGGCTGTCGTGTTTCTTGTAACGGTGATGATCGCCATAGGCCTGGAAGCCCATGAAGAAATTCTTGTGGTTATACACTGCACCAATGCGGGCCCTTATGTTGAGCGAGAAGTCGCTTTGCCTCTCACCTGGCTGTGGCAAAATATTGTAACGATAACCAAGATAGGGAGTTAGAGTGAAATTCAGCAACCACTTGGGGCCGAGCACCCAGTTGTAGCCATAGCCCACAAGCACGCAGTAGTCGTTATAAAGGATGCGTGGCAACTCGGCCTGCATAGGGAGATAGTCGTAGGCCTCTTCGGGCATCTTCTCTGGATCAAACTTCACATCAAAATGCTGGAGGCTGATTCCCGCCAAAAAGGAGCCGGCACTTCGCTTCTGATACTTTGAGAAGCAGTAGGCTGCAGCCTGAGCATAGCGTCGATTGTTGAAGAAATAATAGGCAGTGAGTCCCATCGCTTTGCGAGTGACTCCCGATTGCCTGATTTTGTGACGCTCGTTGTCGGTGTTTTTGTCGACATAGGTGACGTTGATCTCGTTCTGGTTCTCCCAGTAGTAGGCATCGGCGGTAAACCTAGCGCAAGTGAAGGAAAAGTCAACCTTATTTGACACTTTGCCGCCATGAATAAGGTTGCTGATGCTAATCGAGTAGCCGAGGCTTACAGCCATAAATGATAGTGTCACACCAATGTTTGACACCAAATGGCTGTTCATTATCACCTTCATGTCCTTGAAGGGCGTGCCAATGTATGAGTCAAACCAGTTGTCGCTCTTGAGAAAGAGTTTCCAGTTCTTGCCTGTGGGTTTCACATAGGCGCTGTCGTAGCTGTTAAATGCCTTGTCGCCCCACATATAGGTCTTGTAGCAGAACATGACAAACTTGGGATATCCCATAGTGCTGTCCTTGAAATTGATCTTGCCGTGCTTCATAGCGCGCCACCAGTAGCGGCTATCGCGAGTGGTGTCGTAAGGTTCATTAAGTTTGTCGTTAATGCGCTTAGTGATGCGTTGTTTTAGGCTCAACTTTGGCTGCTCCACAGCCACAGAGTCTTGCTGCATTGTGATTGTGTCTTGCTGCACAGGCACGACCGATTGCTCAGTCGCCTGCTGTCCCCACGAGAGCACAGGCAGGAAGCATAAAGCCATGAATATTAGCAAACACTTTCTCATATTGGAAAAAGCTGACAAGACAACAGAAATTGTCGCCTCAGGTGTTGCTTGTATATTATCGTTTGCCATTGCCTAGTTAGCTTGTTTACTTGTTTGCTTGTTTGCTTAGAAATCGCTGAAGAACGAAGGACGAATAAGCAGACCCAAGCGCAAGCGGCAGTGGTACTTGTTGTAGTCGAGCATGTTCTCGCCATAACCGTCATAGAAGTGCAACATAAGGAACTGGTTGTCCTTCTCGCGGATGCGGAAGCCCACGTTAATGATGGTGTTGAAACTGAAGTTCCAGCCTTGACGCTTTACGAAAGTCACGTCTGCCACCCAGCGCCTGTTGTTAGAAACAAACTGTGCGCCAAGCTGGAAGATACCACTGTACTTAAGGATATCCTTGTTTTGCTGACCGTCGATAATGGGAATCCATACCTTGCCATGATACATCAAGTTGCGGTTGATGAAAGCCGAACCAGCAAACGAGATTTTGTTCCAACTTCGCGAAGCCTCACCATCACGGCCATTAGACTCATGCTCAACCATGATAGTGGTACTTCCCACAAGTCGGCCCTTAACGAAAATAGGCGTCTGCACACCAATTCCCGGGTTGAAGTTCAGGTCATGGAATGGCAGCGACTCCTCAAAGATGTTCCACATAGCCTTCTGCGAATAGCTCAAGAAAAGGTGGCTGTGAAGTGGAAGTATCGACTTTGTCAGTCGCTGGCGGAAACTAATTTGAAACTTAACGTCGCTGTTATACTCGCTAGGTTTTTGGTTCAAGGCTGTACCAAGAGCGAAATAGTTGTCCTTGAAGATGCCGAAGAAAGGACGGTTGTCAAAATCGTGAATGATGCTATCGACATTGAATTGTTGTTGCTCTTTGCCCAACATCTTTGTAACTATTTGTGCCTGAGAAGGGCAAGCAACAGCTGCAAGAACCAATACTATTATAATCCTGAAAAATCTCATATACATTTAAGTGTTATTTTTAATGTGTCAAAATGATAAGTGAACTAAGAACTGTGAACTATGAACTAATCTCACACCACAGTGAAATTTATAATATCAATTTTATTGTACTTTGCGATTATCCTGTCGTTCATCCAAATAAAGATATCTAAATTTGTGTCAATCTCGCCATTTGGCAATTTATACTCGTAGCACTCAAAAGTGAGCATATACAAATCTTCACCATAAGCAATTAGCTCTTCGGCAAAGGAAAAGAGAACTTTTTCTTGACGTCCTGAATGAATATGCTGTGGAATACCGTCAACCCACAGCACAGCGTGCATGGTGTGATCCTCATCATCCTCATATCCGCAAGCATAGATGTGGCCATTAAGATAAGTAGTCGAGCTCACGTGACCAAGGGGAAGGTCATATTCATAAGGAGGTGCGTCAAAAGTGCGAGGAAGAACTTGCAGCTCCTTGTCAACCCAGATGCAAGGTTCGGTACCCACATGTCCGCCCACGATAGTATGTACAGTGTCGTAGGCAAAAATCGTAGTGGCGTGACCGCTCACGTCATTGCTAGGCTTTGGGAGAATGGCTTTGGCATAGCGGCCCTTATACTCATAGTAAAGCACGGCATCGTTAGGCTCGCCATTGTGGTATTCCATCCCTGCGAGATAGCACTTGCCATTACTCACAGCAATACACTGGCCCGAAGTGTTGAAATTCTCACAACTATCAATTGGGAAGATACCACTGTTTTTCAAGATGTAGGGATAGTCAAAGAGGTAGATGTAATAGTCCCACTTGGCTATACCTTGCGTCTCATGGCTCACATTATCGATAAAATCGATGTGCAACGTGTTCCACTTGCCGTTTTTCCAGTATCCCACCTTGTCCTTGGTGCTCTTTCCCGAGACAAAATAGTCATCACCATCGCTAATTATCTCACTTGCATACTCGCAGTCGGGGAGCTCCATAATTCTGTCGCCCATAAGGTCATAAATGTGACCTTCGGAAGTGAGCACATAAATCTGTCGCTCGCCACGGCGCTTGACTTTGACCTCATCTTTTTCGCAAGATGAGAGCAGTACCAAAGCGCCAATCACTATCAGCAAATTAATATAAAATGTTCGCATATTTCCAAAATTTTCGGCAAAGATACAATTTTTTTCTTAATAAAAGAAAAATTATACAATTTCCAATCAATATCTACTGCGACAGGTCCTTCTCAAAGAGCTTATTGATTTGCTCAAGAATGTTAGGTGCCAATGGCGGTATATTGTTGTTTTTTTCAAACTGGCGAAGCTCTTTGATGTTCATCTCCACCTTGTTGTCTTTGCGCAGCTTTTTATACTCTTTTTTGTCGATATAAGCATAGTCGGCAGCAAACGACTGCAGCTGAATAATGTAATCAGCATTTTGCCTTTTGTGGTGACCCAACTGGGTGTATTGCGACATCACAAAATCCTCTACTCTGGAATTGCCCACCGAATCGGTGCGATACACCTGATAGATAGTGCCATCAATCGACATTGTGGTATCGGCCTCGTAGGCCTTGCCTTTCTTCTCGGCCTTGGCGCGCTTCTTGGCTTCCTTCTGATGCTTGTCATACTTGAACATGTCAAACGAGACAGTGCGGGTGCGCTCATTCTTATCCCAGTAGATATATCCCAGGGGACTCACGTCGTCGGCAATGACCTGACGGCCGTTGCTGGCATCGGTGATGGTGATTTCGCCATTATCTCGCATTTGCAAGAGTTTCTGATAATATGAAAACTCGGGCAAGCATGAGAAGCGGTCAAACTTGCCTACCAGGCGGTCAACCACGAAACGTATAATGCCAAACTCCGCCTTTGAGATGTGCCTTGATTTTGCGCTCACTTTTTTCTTTGCAATTTCGTAGGTGTTGTCAATCACGCCACCGCGATAATAGATGGGACCATTATCATCAATGTAGGTAAGGCGGAAATAGGTCTGCCCGTAAATCAGTTCTTTGGGCTTTACCACCACTTCAGGCAGGTCGTAGGTGGCATCTTCAAGCACGATTTTGCCGCCCTTAATGTCGGTCGCTTCAAGTGTCAGGGTTTTATATGCCACCTGCGACAATGTGATGGTAGTGTTCCCATCGGCAACATCAAACCAGCCGTCAATGTCGGTGCTGGCAACGTACTTGCCATCGGGAGTGGTGACTGTCACAAACGGGATGGGCACACCCTCGTTATCAAGCACTTGAACGCGCTGCGCATTAAGCGAAATGACTGATAAAAACAGTATAAAACTGATTAATAATTTCTTTATCATAATGTATATTTTATTTTGTAATAATCTCCGCAATTTCTTTGCGTGCTTTACTGCCCTCAGGGCAAGGCCACAGTGGAAAGACATGGCCCATCTTCTCAGCGACGTGTAATTGCGCGTCAACTCCTGCCGACTTCATCTTGTCGTAGGTCGTGACGATATCGGTATAGAATATCTCCCAGGTGCCAACATAAATGTCGGTGGGAGGCAAGCCATTCATGTCGCCATAAAGGGGTGAGATCATTGGACTGAGAGGGTCAATATCTCCTGCCCAGTCGGCTCCAACTTTCCTTAGCACTTTGGCATCGAGAAAAGTGTCATTTTCCTGTAAAGCATCATCGCCGCCAAGCACATCTACCCAGGGCGAGATAAGCACCAGGTGAGCGGGCAGGTCAATAGAGTCGTTGCGCAGTTGCTGCGCCAAGGCGAGCGTGAAGCCGCCACCAGCCGAGTCGCCCATGATTCTTAGGCGCTTAGCGGGATATTGCCTGAGCAGTTGCTGGTAGAGCTGCAACATGAGCGGATGGGCATCTTTGGCTGTGTAGCAGTATAGCAGCGGATAGTTGGGCGCAACAATGCCGCAGCCAGTTTTCTCGGCCCACTCTGCCATAGCCAGCCAATGCCTATCGGTGAAGTTGTGCAGATAGGCACCACCATGAATGTAAAGCACGACGGGCTTGCTGTCGTCGGCTGGCTCACTATGAAAGACCTGCATATTGCCCACTCGGTACTGACGCATCTCGCGAGGGAATTCCACTCCGTCAGGAATCTCAACTGTGCTCTTGTCGGTCTTGTCTCCCTTGGCCTTCTCATAGTCCTCCATGGTTGACTTTGTTAAAGCATGACTAACAATGATTGCCTGAGGCGAACGCCCGTCAATCAGCCATATTAGTCCTCCTGCAACGACTATGGCGACAACAATTCCCACCAAAGTCCATAGAATCTTCTTAATTACTTTCATTTTTTTGTGTTTTTCAAGATTATTAATTTAATGGTTTTTATCGTGTTGCACCGCCTAACGCGATGTAAAGAGCGATAACTGCTCTTGCGGCATCATACATGTTCACTGCCTCGTTGAGCTGAGCGCTATTGGCTTTGGCTTGTGCCGACTGCAAGTTGGCTTGTGCCGACTGAAGGCTGGCCTGCGCCGACTGCACGTTGGCTTGCGCCGATTGCACAGAGGCTTGCGCCGACTGCAGCTCGTGCTGGGCATTGCGGGAGTCGATGACAAAGAGAGTTTGGCCCGCGCTCACCTGCTGGCCTTCGGTCACGCAGATTTTCATCAGCTGGCCGCTCTCCTGAGGCGAAATCGTCACGTCGGACTGGCCCTTCATTTTCGCGCTGAATTTTATTGGCACCTCAATGTCGGTCTTTTTCACCGTCATTGTCTCAAATGATGTCTCTGTCTCTTTAGGCATGTCAATCTTGCAGGACGCAAGACCAACAATGAGCAACATAACGCTCAATCTCAAATATACACCGTTTTTAATTTTTATTCTAAGAGTATTTATTTAATTTTTATTACAAAGGTACAAAGGTAATCAATAATTCTTATTATTTATCTATAATTATAACGTTTTTAATCATTTTTAAAAGTCTAACTTTATTGACCTTGCACCGGCTCAACAGTGTAGCCTTGAGCGCGAAGCAGCGCTATCAGGCCCTGCTCGCCCAGCAGATGCGCGGCGCCAACGGCCACCAGCACCCTTTGCACGGGAATCGTCTGGGTGATTTTCTCCATCCACTTGCGGTTGCGTTCATAGCTCAATCGGTCCATGTCGGCCACGTCCATGCCCACCTCTGTGTCGAAGACTATTTCCTCAATCGCGGCAAGGTCTTGGGCGCGGTAGGCATCATGGAGCTGCTTGCTGCCGTCAACAAACTTGTCGTCCTTACGGCAGAAGTCCACCAACTCCTCGGCCTGCTCAGTGAGAGGAGCGCCAAAGAGCACCGACGTTTGGTCCTCTACGCTCTCAAGGCCGTCGATGCGCTTGCCGAGCGCCCTTCCGCGCTTTTGGATGGCCACATCAATCAAGTTGCCAGGGTCCAGGCTCTTGGGATACATCTCTCTCATCTGCATCATGCTCATATAGGTGGTGAGAGCGACGGGCTTCAACACGCCAAGTTCCTTAAGCCCAAAGCCATACAAATACTTCTTCACCACAGCGTCAACGAGGGCGTAATCTTCGGGCGAGAGCAATTTGTCGATGGTGCTGTCGCGCGGAGCAGTGGCCTCCTTCATCATCTGGAACGCGGTCGACATGCTCGTCAGGTTATTGCCCTCGAGTTCGCCAAATATCACGTCAACGCTCTCGATCGCCGAGGCGAGGCCTGCAACGCTGTCGATAAATTCTTCGGTCTCAAGATGCAGAGTGCCAAACAGATAGGACGTCTCATAACAGCCATTGCCACTCACCTGCCACAGCAACTGGCCATTGGCCTGTGAGCAAGGCAATAAAAGCAAAAAAGCAAACAATAATTTCTTCATAATTGTATAATATTAAGTGTTATTTCCCAGTAATCATTTTTGCCACTCCTGCGGAGTGAAAATTTGAGCTTCGCTAAAATTATAATGGTGCTTCGCACTAAAATTATTTATTAAAATTTATTTTAGCGACGAAGTCGCAATAATTATATAACTAATTTTAGAGCCGAAGGCTCTTTAATTTCCGCGCTTGCGCGGCAAGATTATGCGTCGGTGCATTGTAAAAACACAACCATTTTGACCGCAAAAATAGGCATTTTAATGCAAAAACACAAACATTGATGACTTCTTTCCCACAAAATACCAAATCTTAGTGATTGCACACAACAGCCAGCACCTCTAACTTTGCAACATATTTTTAAAGTGAATTAGTTATTAGTTGATAAATGCGATTATGCGAGAGCATTTTATTTAGAAAAAAAATCAAGTCAATAAGAAATTAGTTAAGTAAACAATAAAAATCCCTGCACGATGCGAATCGACTCAGGGACTTTTTTTTTGCACTTACGGCAAGGCTTGCCCCCCTGTGGAGGCCATTTTTTGTTCAGTTTTAAAAAAATCTTGCTTCGCAAGAGCATTGGTTGGGAGAAAATGCTTACCTTTGCAGTTTGTAATGAAAATAATAATATAATATAAACTATAATAGTGGACACAAAATACATATTTGTAACAGGTGGCGTGGTGTCGTCGCTGGGCAAGGGCATCATCTCCTCGTCGATAGCGCGGCTGCTGCTCTCGCGAGGCTTCAACGTGACGATGCAGAAGTTTGACCCCTATATCAACATCGACCCCGGCACGCTCAACCCCTATGAGCACGGCGAGTGCTACGTGACCATCGATGGCCATGAGGCCGACCTCGACCTGGGCCACTATGAGCGCTTCACCAACATCAAGACCACCCGCGCCAACAACATCACCACAGGCCGCGTCTATCAGAGCGTCATCGACAAGGAGCGCCGCGGCGACTACCTGGGCAAGACGGTGCAGATTATCCCTCACATCACCGACGAGATAAAGCGTTGCGTGAAACTGCTGGGAAGCACCGGCAAGTACGACTTCGTGATTACCGAGATAGGCGGCACAGTGGGCGACATCGAGTCGCTGCCGTTCCTCGAGGCGGTGCGACAGCTCAAGTGGGAACTGGGCCGCAACTGCGTGGTGGTGCACCTCACCTACGTTCCCTATATCAAGGCGGCAGGCGAGCTCAAGACCAAGCCCACACAGCACAGTGTGAAGCAGCTGCAGCAAGTGGGAATACAGCCCGATGTGCTGGTGCTGCGCACCGAGCTTGAACTGCCCGCAGCGCATTGCCGCAAGGTGGCGCAGTTCTGCAACGTGAGCCCCGACGCCGTGACACAGAGCCTTGACGCCCCGAGCATCTACGAAGTGCCACTCATGATGCACAAGCAGAGGCTCGACCAAATCATTCTCGAAAAGACCGGCACGCCATTCAGCGGCGAGCCCGACCTCACCAAGTGGAACTTCTTCCTCGACAAGATGCGCAACGCCAGCGAGGTGGTTAACATTGGCCTCGTGGGAAAATATGTGGAACTGCAAGACGCCTATAAGAGCATCGACGAGAGCCTCCTCACCGCAGGAGTCTATCAAGACCACAAAGTGAAAATCACCTATATCTCAAGTGAGAAAATCAACGACGGCAACGCCGAGGCGCTGCTCAGCGGCATGGACGGCGTGGTGGTGGCTCCCGGCTTTGGCCAGCGAGGCACCGATGGCAAATTTGCCGCGCTCAAGTGGTGCCGTGAGCACGACAAGCCCACCTTTGGCATCTGCTACGGAATGCAGTGCATGGTAATCGAGTTTGCACGCAATGTGCTGGGCCTCTCCGACGCCAACAGCATGGAGATCGACCCAAAGACCACCAGCAACGTCATCGACCTGATGGAGGAGCAGAAGAGCATCACCAACATGGGCGGCACCATGCGACTGGGCGGCTATGCCTGCCATCTGAAACCTGGCACAAAAGTTGCTGATGCTTATGGCAGGCTCGACATCGAGGAGCGACATCGCCACCGCTTTGAGCTCAACGACGAGTTCCGCCCGCAACTTGAGGCGGCAGGCATGGACTGCGTGGGCGAGAACCTCGAGACTCACCTGGTTGAGGTCGTGGAACTTGCCGACAAGAAGTGGTACATCGGCACTCAATACCACCCCGAGTACAGCAGCACGGTGCTCGCACCGCACCCACTGTTCATGGACTTTGTCAAGGCCGCTATTGAAGAGAAAAACAAGAAACAATAATAACGAAATAAAAAAACGCAAAAAAACACACTTTAAACGATTATGGACAAAAACACGGTCATTGGAATGTTGCTCATGTGCGCGGTCATCTTTGGCTTCATGTATTGTCAGAGCAATAACAAAGAGGCGCAGCAAGGCAAGAACAAACAAGCCACCAAAACCGAGAAAACCGATAATAACACCCCGGCACAACCCACCGACTCGCTTTCACAAGACGACTGGGCCACTCTCGCCGCTCTCGTCGCCAAGAACGACAGCGCTATCAACGACGGCCCGGTAAGCATCAAGCAAGTGGGCGACAAGCTCACAGGCACCGTAATCGCAGGAAGCGACACTGTGAGCCTCGACAACGTCAACACCAACGTCAATGCGGTAGATGCCGTCAAGCAGGTGATAGCCAAATATAATAATGCGCAAATGTTCAGCGCATGCCTTACCGGAACCAACCAGACGGTAACTCTCAAAAACGACTCCATCAAGATTGAAATCAGCACCAAGGGCGGCATGATTACACGTGCCACGCTCAATGGTTACAAGGCTTATCACTCGCAAGAAGACTATAAAAACAACAACAGCGTCCCCGTTGAGCTCGTGAGCCCCGGCAACAATAACTACAGCTTCATCCTCAACAACCGAGACCAGAGTTTCGACACCAAAGACTTCTATTTCGTGCCCGAGAACCAGCAAGGCGACTCTACTGTCACAATGACGCTCGCCAACCTGCCCAACGGCGCCAAGTGGAGCATAAGATACACGCTCGAGAAAGGCACTTACATGGTGAAGACCGAGATTCTGCAGTCCAATATGGACAGAATCATGCACAACAACATCACCAGCATGAACTTCCACTGGAACCAGAAGATGCAGCGTCAAGAGGCAGGTAAGCAGTTTGAAGACCGCTACAGCGCACTCTACTGGAAACTCCAGGGCGACAACGATGTCGACAACCTGAGCGAGAGCAGCAACGACGACAAGAACGTCAGCGACAAGGTGAAATGGATATCGGCTAAGAGCCAGTTCTTCTCGTCGGTGATTATCGCCAACGATTGCTTCAGCGGCGACACCAAGTTTAACAGTAGAGCGTTCAAGGACAAAGAGGCCGATTATCAGAAATACCTTAAGGAGATTGACGTCTACACAGGTTTCAACTACAGTTACTCCAATCCTGCGCCAGCGTCGTTCTACTTCTACTTTGGCCCTAACCGCTACAGCCTGCTCTCGAGTTACGACAAGTTCTCAAGCAACGAAGACTTGCACCTCACGCGACTCGTTTCGCTTGGATGGAAACTGTTCCGATGGATAAATTCAGCCATCGTGATGCCTGTGTTTAACTGGCTGCGCAAGTTTGGCTGGCCTATGGGAATCGTGATACTCGTTCTCACCATCCTGCTCAAACTGGTGCTGTGGCCTCTCACCTACAAGAGCTACATGTCGCAGGCCAAGATGAAGATTCTTCAGCCCGACATCCAGGCAATCAACGAGAAATATCCCGATCAGGCCGACGCCATGAAGAAGCAGCAGAAGACTATGGAACTCTACAAGCAGGCTGGCGCCAATCCAATGGGCGGTTGCTTGCCCATGCTGCTGCAGATGCCGTTCCTCATCGCCATGTTCTGGTTCTTCCCATCGAGCATCGACCTGCGAGGCCAGTCGTTCCTGTGGGCTCCCGACCTGAGTGCCCCCGACGCC
>JAGCRW010000059.1 GCA_017964485.1 Muribaculaceae bacterium
GTTATTAACAATTCAGTTTTATTAACCAATTTCCCTACTAATTTGGGTTATTTGTTTCCTTTTAATACCTATAATTCTTTTATTCTTTTCATCTCGTCTCTGAAATTGTTCAAATTATTGAAAAGCCGAAATAAATTTGGCAATTCATTAAGGTTGTTGTAATTTTGCACACTAAAATAAGACTATATGGACTACAAAGTAGTAGCGACAAATAAAGACACTAAGGCTCGTGCCGGGTTGATAAGCACAGGCCATGGCGATATAGAGACTCCCATCTTTATGCCAGTGGGCACTGTAGGCAGTGTTAAGGCTGTGCACATGAGTGAGTTGCGCGATGACATAAAGGCGCAGATTATTCTTGGTAACACTTATCACCTCTATTTGCGTCCAGGCATGGATATCATTGAGCAAGCTGGAGGCCTTCACAAGTTCAATAGCTGGGACCGGCCGATCTTGACCGATAGTGGCGGCTTTCAGGTTTTTTCATTGAGCGAGAACCGCAAACTCAAAGAGGAGGGTGTGACTTTCCGAAGCCATATCGACGGTTCGAAGCACCTGTTTACTCCAGAGAAGGTGGTTGATATTCAGCGCAGCATAGGCAGCGATATTATGATGGCGCTCGACGAGTGCCCACCAGGAACCAGCGATTACCAGTACTCTGAAAAGTCGCTTCGCCTTACCCAGCACTGGTTGGAGCGCGGGTGGAAGCACTTCAAAGAGACCCAGCCACGCTATGGTCATAGCCAGGCGTTTTTCCCTATTGTTCAGGGGTGTACCTATACCGACTTACGTCAAGATGCCGCCAAACACGTGGCTGACCTTGGAGCTGAGGGTAACGCCATTGGCGGTCTAGCAGTTGGAGAGCCAGTGGAGGTGATGTATGAGATGATAGAAGTCGTGAATGAGATATTGCCCGAAGACCGTCCCCGATACTTGATGGGCGTTGGCACGCCAGCCAATATCCTAGAGGCAATAGACCGAGGCGTGGATATGATGGACTGCGTGATGCCCACTCGAAATGGTCGCAATGGCATGCTGTTCACTCAGCATGGCATCATGAATATGCGTAATAAGAAGTGGGCTGATGACTTCTCGCCGCTTCAGGAGGATGGAGCATCGGCGGTTGACCGAATATATAGTAAAGCTTACGTGCGCCACTTGTTTGTCGCTAATGAACTGCTTGCGATGCAAATTGCAAGTATCCATAATCTGGCGTTCTACCTTTGGCTCGTGGGCGAGGCTCGACGTCACATTATCGCTGGTGATTTCAAGACGTGGAAAACCGCTATGATTGAGAGGGTTACTCGAAGATTGTAAAAATAGATGGGGCTGATTAGGCGAAATAAGAAGAGCAGTGAAACCATTGTACAGAACAGCAATCAATGGGAGCTGATGAATGAGAGCGGACAAACTGTGCGCTCCGACATTGATTTTACCCAAATGCAAGTGCCCCAAATCGCCCCCGAGAACCTTCAGGAGACTGCCACTGAGGTGGTTCCCGATGAGGATAATATAAATGTAACGCCAACTGAAGAAAACACAAGCAAGAAGGTTAGCAAACCGTGGATAAAGCGCTTCGACGCCTATATCATGAAGAAATTCTTGGGCACGTTCTTCTTTGCTATATTGGTGCTGCTGGCTATAGTGATTGTGTTTGACATCAACGAGAAACTTGATGCAATGCTCACTGCGCCGCTCAAGGAGACAGTGTTTAAGTACTTCCTGAATTTCTTGCCCTATTTTGCCAACCAGTTTGCCCCGTTGTTTGTATTCATTACGGTAATTTTCTTTACGTCTAAACTAGCCGACCACAGTGAGATTATCGCAATGATGTCGAGTGGCATCAGTTTCAAACGATTGATGGTACCATATCTAGTCAGCGCTGCGTTAATCGCGGCTGGAACGCTTGTTCTGGCACTTTATGTCATACCTCCAGCCAATGTCAAACGAATAGAATACACCAATCGCTGGGTGAAGAACAAACGAGTAGATTTTGGCGACAATATCCAGTTGCAGGTAAAACCTGGCATAATGGCCTATCTGTCAAGGTATGACAATACCACAAAGCGCGGTTACCGATTCACGATGGAGGAGTTTAAGGGCAACACTCTAGTGTCACGTGTCACTGCCAATAATGTGGTTTATGACACATTGGGCAGATGGAAACTCAATGATTACAGCATCAGGAAGTTTGATGGACTGAAAGAGACGTTGAAACGCGGCACGGCGATTGATACGATGCTCGATGTGGAGCCAAAAGATTTCCTGATATCGAAGAATGATCAGGAAATGCTCACCTCGCCTGAGTTAAGGCATTACATCAACAAGCAGAAGGCTAGGGGTGTGGCCAATCTTCAGCAGTTTGAGCTTGAATATGAAAAGCGATTTGCGATGACTGCGGCTGCATTTATCCTTACGGTAATTGGTCTGTCGCTCTCGTCACGAAAGGTGCGCGGAGGCATGGGCGTGAACATAGGAATCGGCCTCTTGCTGAGTTTTTCCTATATTCTGTTTATGACTGTGACCCAGACCTTTGCCCTCAGCGGCTACACTTCACCGCGTCTGGCGATGTGGATTCCTAACATCGTTTATACCATCATTGCTATCTTCCTGTATCGCCGTGCTGCACAATGATGCTTATTATCTATAATTGCAGTGTTTGAATTTCAGAAAAATATTCAAAAATCTGATTCTCCCCCATCACTTCTGATGGTGGTTATTACAGTCGTACTTGTGCCTGTGCTGCTACTGATGCTGTCTGTTGACTCTCCGTGCTATGAAATATGGGGCAGGGTTGACTCGTCATGGTATTTCACGGCAGGCAAGGCCTGGATGAATGGCATGGTACCATACGTTGACTTCAGCGACTCGAAAGGACCACTGCTATGGCTTATCTATGGCATTGGTTATTTGTTGAGTAATTATAATTTTGTGGGAGTGTGGTTGTTGACATGTGTAGCATATATTGTTACTACATTGATAAACTATCGCACTGCCAGTCTCTTTATCAATAGTAAGTGGCTGTCTTGGATGGTAGCTTTGTTGATGTTGGCAGTCTATTTCAATTACTTTATTCATGATGAGACTAAATCTGAAGACTTCTGTCAACCATTAATTTCCTTGAGTCTGTGGGTAATATGCCGTTTGGCTTATAGTGAGCGGACATTGCATCGTTTCAAGCAGGGCGCATGGATGATAGGATTATCGATAGGCGCGGCACTGATGATCAAGTTCACAATAGCAGTGATGATATTCTACTTTGCCATTATGCTTGTGGTGCTGGCATGGCGCTCTGATTTAATTGGAGTTAAGGAAGTTTTATGGCGATTGTTGGCTGGGGCGTTGATGGTGTGTGTTCCGTTTTTAATAATGTTCGTCTTCTTGGGAAACTTTGATGACTTTATTAGAGAATATTTTATTGTCACATCAATTATCTCATCACACTCACCACGGGTAAATGTGATAGGATGGGTATTGAGTGGCGGCTTCCTATCGGGGTTAATCATTGTTATGACTCTCAGCACTACAGCCATGTTCCTGCTTGTAAAGAAATATGAGTGGATGCCTATTGTAGCGTTTTTCTGGTTCCTGCTAATTACTGTTCAGAATGCCGAATGGTCGTACTATTATTACAGTTGTATGGTATTTGGCTTATTTGGGTTGATAGTTGTGGTCAAGTTATGCGAGTTTTTTTTGCGCTCAAAGTTCTCGAAAGTGGCTATAATGGTGTTGACTGTTGTGTTTTTGGGAGTTTTTTCGTTCTATAAAGCGTGGCAAATGCCCAACTTTAAACCTGTAAAACAAGAAATGACTCAAAAGTTTAAGGCAAAACGTACGGAATATTACCGTCATGTAAATGCAGTCAAGCGCGTAAATGAGCCTCGCATTGTGTTTTTCAACTGCAACAATATAGTCAATGTCGCCGATGAGACAGGCGGACTGCCGGGGTGCAAATATTTTGCCAAGCAGTTTGGTGCTACCGATGCTATGATAGAATCGCAATATGAGGAAATCAAGAAAAAACGCCCACATTTCATCTATGTGAAGAAATCTGAGCGTGAAAGTTTGGAGAAAATTGAGCAGTTAGGATATTTCCACCTTCTGGAGCCAGGCGAAATTATTAAGGTGTATTTGCTGGCTGCACCAGAGTTGATGGACTTGTATCGTTAGAGAGCTATTGCTGATTCTAATGCGAGTTTCATCATTGTGCGGAAGCTGGTTTGGCGTTCTTCGGCGCTCATGGCAGTAAAATCTACCAGCGAGTCGCTGATGGTGAGCAGGCAGGCTGCGTTTTTACCCATTACTCTTGCGTTCTGGAAAAGCGCGAAACTCTCCATCTCTACGCAATCAACGCCAGTACGCTCTCGAAGTTGCTGCCAGGGCTCACTGTTGGGGCCTCCGTAGAACACGTCGCTGGAATAGACTTTGCAAGGAGTGCATTTGATGTCAAGTTCTTTGGCTTTTGCCAAGATAGTCTCGTTAATGTGCTGACTTGGAAGAAGTTCGTGGCTCGTCTCGCCGTTGTGCACTTGCGCGTAGGACGAGTTGCTGTAGGCCGACTTGGCAAGCACTACGTCTTTTACCTTGAGTTGCTCGGTATAACTGCCAGCTGAGCCAATGCGGATGATGTTCTCCACGTCGTAGAACTGGAACAGCTCATAGCTATAGATGCCAATGCTGGGCATTCCCATGCCGCTAGCCATCACTGAAATGGGCACATCTTTATAGGTTCCTGTGAATCCCAGCACGTTTCTTACTGAGGTCACTAACTGAGGGTTGTCGATGAAATTCTCGGCGATAAACTGCGCGCGCAATGGGTCGCCGGGCATTAGAATTGTTTTTGCGAAATCGCCCGTGTGGGCGTTGATGTGAGGAGTAGCCATAAATTATAAGTTATAAGTTTTAAGTGTTAAGTTTTAAGTGGGTGTTTAGTCTTTGGAACTAGTTATTTCTTTTTGTTGACATAGTTGCGGAACACTCGGTAGGCATTCTCAACTTGTCGCACGTAGTTGATGGTCTCTGTACCTCGGCAGTATCCGTAGCTGCACACAGGATCGTTGTAGAACTCGGGATGAGTCTTCCACAGCACGGCTGCCTCTACGTTAGAATACCAAATGTGAGGATTCTTGTTGTACTTTTGCGCCAACTTCATCGCATCGACGATGTGGCCCACGCCAGCGTTGTAGGCACCGAGGTTGAACCTTAGTCGCTCGGCACGGTTGGAGATGGAGCTCTGCAGGAACTTGTCGGTCTTGGAGAGGATGAGGCTGGCAACGTAAACGCTCTTCTCTGGATCGCGCAGATCGGCCTCGCTGAAGCCGTAGTTCTTTGCTGTGCTGGGCATCACTTGCATGAGTCCTACTGCTCCCGCCCACGATACGGCGTTGGGGTTGAAGTCCGACTCCACGTAAGCTATCGCTGCCAGAACTGTCCACTCGACTCCTGCCGTAGCAGCATATTTCTTGAAGAGTCGGTCATATCCCGAGATGTCTCCAACGCGGCGCTTGTAGATTTTGGAGTAGTCGATTTCGCCTGTCTCAGTCTTTGCTATATTGATGATGTTGTTAACCGAGTCGTTCATCGCCCGCATCGAGTCGAGGTGATGCTTGTTCATCTCAAAGTAGCGCTGTTTGATGGTGTGGGCATTGGTAATAGTGTTATTGTTGCTCGCCCAGTTGTTGATGGCATTGGCGAGCCATTGGCGGTCTTTGCCAGTCGCCCACGAAGCGCGCTGCGGGAAGCCTATTTTCAGGCTGATGCTTATGCTGTCGTTGTAGGTCTTGTTGATTTGCGCTATGTCGCTGTCAACCACGGTATATGGCAGTCGTCCGCTAGCTACCATATCAATGAGCTCCTCGCTGATGAGCGAATCGTTGTCAATGGCATGAATCTTGATGCCGCCTCCCAGTTCGTTGTCAAGGTTCTTGAGTCGAGCCTCATAACTTGAGCCATGAATAACATAAACATCCTTTCCCACGAGTTGGGTGACGTCGGTGAGAGTGTCGCGGGTTGCACGCTGCACAAGCACCTGATAGGTGATATTCTGCTCGCCGCAATGTATCACATGCTCCTTGTATTCAGCTGTCATTGGAATCTCATAGGCGGCGACATGCACCTTGTTATTCTCGATGAGGGAGATAAGTTCCTTCATGCTGCTGGCCACGTGGAACTTGATAGAGATGCCGTTGTCGCGGGCAAATGAGCAGATGCGCTCATAGTCATAACCTAGCGTGTCGCCCTTGAGAATGAAGAAACTGGTTGGGCTGTAAATGGTGCCAACCACCAGTGTGTCGGGGAGTTTGTTCTCGACGGCGATAGTGGGCATGGAGTCGGTTGATGCCGACTTGCTCTCATCGCTTTTGTTGTGGCATGCCGCTGTGATTAAACACAGGAGTATAAATGATAATATGAAATATCTACTTGATTGCATAACAAATTAATAAACACACCAAAAAGGTTTTTTATTGTATAGCCGTAGCAATTTGCAGAATGATGACAGTGGCTAGAGCCACAAAGAGCAGGCTGTCGATGCGGTCGAGGATGCCGCCGTGGCCGGGGATGATGTTGCCAGAGTCTTTCACGCCAGCGGTGCGCTTGAGCAATGACTCAAAGAGGTCGCCTAAAGTGGATGCCACTACAGTTGCCACGCCGAGAGCTATCCATGTCGCTATTCCAAAACCACTGGGATTGAATGTTTTGCTAAGCCACGACACGCAAGCGATGGCAATGGCAGCGGCAATGACAAATGCCGCGCCGCCAAACACGCCTTCCCACGACTTCTTGGGGCTTATACGCTCAAAGAGTCGGTGCTTGCCAATAGCGCACCCCACGAGGAACGCTCCCGTGTCGTTGAGCCAGATGAAGACAAACATGGCGAGCACGATACGTGGGGAGACGTCTGCTATGGTATTAAGCATCGCTATAGGTAGAGCCACATAAACCAGGGCGCCTAGCGACTGGCGCACATCGGCAATAGCGTTTCGCGCAGGCATGTAGAGTTGGGCGGTGAGTCTTATCAATAAATAAGCAGCCACAAGTGTGAGTGGCAGCCACTTTGCAGAGGGGAAGTTATAATAAACAAAGAATGCCGTGAACAAGGCTATACCACCCAATGCATCAACGACTTTGATAAGTGGTGAGGTCTTCGAGCCGTCATAGTTAAGCAATTTTGATGCCTCGTTCATTCCCAGCACGATAAATGCGGCAAAGAGCAGCACAAACATCCACTTGCAAGTGTCCCATAACAATAGTGACGCAACAATCAGTGCCACATATATGCCTCCAAAAATGGCGCGTTTTACGATATTCATAAATAGGCTTTTTAGAAATTTTCGGCAAAATTAGTGCAAACCGAGAGAAATACAAAATGAAAATTGTTTTTATTGATGAGGTGCAGCCTAATTTATTTAGAATTAGTGCAAACTTTCTTGTTTTTTTGGTTTTGGAAAGAATAAAGACGAAAGTGTTTTGCGTTGGAGTATGGTTTATCAGGGACAATTGCTCAATTCTTTCCCGTCGTTATTGGTGTGGCTTTTTGTTGCAACCCTCTGTTATTATTGTGGTTATAGATTATTAGTTAAAATGTGGATAAAAAAACTGCTGAAATAGGCTGTTAATTGTGGAAAAATCACTATATTTGCAGTCTAATTAGACTATAAAACATCAACATTAGAATATCTGAAACATAAACATCTATTATGAACAAACAAATCACTCTTGAGCAAGCTGTCGAGAAGGTACACGATGGAATGACCATCATGTTCGGCGGCTTCCTCGGTGTGGGTAGTGCCACACAAATTATCGACGCCATCGTAGAGAAGGGCGTTAAGGACTTAACCATCATTGCCAACGACACCGCTTATGACGAGGTGGCCCATGGCAAGTTAGTGACTAACCATCAAGTGAAGAAAGCTATCGTTTCGCACACCGGTACCAACAAGCAGACCGCGTTGCAGAAGAACGAGGGCACACTCATTGTGGAGTATGTGCCTCAGGGAACACTTGCTGAGCGTATCCGTGCGGCTGGTGCTGGCTTAGGCGGCGTGCTTACTCCAACTGGCATGGGCACTATCATGGCCGACGGCAAAGACGTTGTTACCGTAGACGGCAAAGACTATCTGCTTGAGAAACCCGTGAAGGCCGACATCGCATTCCTGCGCGCCAACATCGTTGACGAGTTCGGAAACATGGTGTTCTTGGGAACCACCAACAACTTCAATCCCTTGATGGCAACTGCTGCCGACTATGTGGTTGTTGAGGCCGAGAAACTCGTGAAGGTTGGCGAGATCAAGCCAGAGCACGTTCACGCTTCGGGAATATATGTTGATGGCATTTATGTGGAGAAATAATCTGCGTTATGGAGTACAGAACAAAGATTAGACTGCGCATGAGCGCAAAAGATGCCCACTATGGCGGCAACTTGGTTGATGGAGCACACATGGTGCACCTCTTTGGTGATGTGGCTACCGAACTCCTGATTATGCGTGATGGCGATGAGGGCCTGTTCCGTGCCTACGACAGCATCGACTTCCTCGCTCCAGTTTATGCTGGCGACTTCATCGAGGCAGAGGGCTGGATTGATAAGGAAGGCAACACATCGCGTCACATGCAGTTTGAGGCCCGTAAGGTGGCGATTTCTCGCCCCGACATCTCTCCCTCGGCTGCCGATGAGCTTGATGAGCCCATCGTGGTGTGCCGCGCCAGTGGAACATGTGTAACCCCAAAAGACTGCCAAAGAAAAGGATAAAGTGTCGGACGAGACGGTCTCGTCCCTACAAATAACATTAACTAACAACTATCAAATGGATAAATTGATAATTACTGCCGCAATTTGCGGTGCCGAAGTCACAAAGGAGCAGAATCCAAATGTGCCTTATACCGTAGAGGAGATAGTTCGTGAGGCAAAGTCGGCTGTTGACGCTGGCGCTGCTATCGTTCACCTTCATGTTCGCTGGGACGACGGCACACCCACTCAGGATCGTGCTCGCTTCCAGGAGTGTGAGGAGGCAATCTTGAAGGTTTGCCCCGATGTGATTCTTATTCCTTCGACCGGTGGGGCAGTGGGTATGACTCCCGATGAGCGTCTGCAATCAACCGACACCACTCCACTTCCCGAGATGGCTACCCTTGACTGCGGAACCTGCAACTTTGGCGACGAGATTTTTGACAACACCATGCCCACGATGCGTGCCTTTGGCAAACGCATGATGGAGCGAGGCATCAAGCCCGAATATGAGTGCTTTGAGATGGGGCACCTCGACACTATCCTCAAGATGGCGAAGAAGGGTGAGGCTCCTGGAGCTCCCATGCAGTTCAACTTCGTGCTTGGCGTGCCAGGATGCACCCCAGCCACCGTTGCCAACTTGTGCTGGCTCGTAAACGGCATTCCCGCTGGTTCAACCTGGACCGTGACAGGAGTTGGTCGTCATGCCTTCCCAATGGCTGCCGCAGCTATCGCTATGGGTGGAAACGTGCGTATAGGTTTCGAGGACAACCTCTACCTTGAGAAAGGCGTTCTTGCCAAGTCGAATGGCGAACTAGTGGAGAAAGTTGTTCGCATCGCTAAGGAACTCGGCCGCCCCATCGCCACCAGCGATGAGGCTAGAGAAATCTTAGGCCTTCCTCCCCGCAAATAAGCCTCAACACTATTAAGCAAATAAATAAAAAGAGTATAAACATTAAAACAAAACGACAACACAATGCAAAAACATGGAAATAGATTCGGTACACACCGAGTAATTGAACCAGTAGGCGTACTGCCACAACCCGCCAACAAGCTTGACAACAACATGGACGAGATCTACGATAACGAGATCTTGATTGACGTTCAAACCCTGAACATCGACTCTGCGTCGTTCACCGATATCCACAACTATGCCAAGAGTCAGGCCAAGAATCCTGATGATGAGGCCGAGGTAATGGAGGAGATAAAGAAAGAGATGTTCCTCAACGTTGAGCTCCAAGGCAAGCACCGCAACCGCCGCACTGGTTCAGGTGGTATGCTCCTTGGTACTGTAGAGAAGATTGGTGATGCTTTGAAGGGCAAAATCGACCTGAAAGAAGGTGACCGCATCGCTACACTCGTTTCGCTTTCGCTCACTCCACTGCGCATTGACGAGATTCTCAACATAAAGGCCGACGTTGACCAGGTTGACATCAAGGGTAAGGCTATCCTCTTCGAGAGTGGTATATATGCCAAAATTCCCGATGATATGCCCGAAAAATTGGCTTTGAGTGCACTCGACGTGGCTGGTGCTCCTGCACAGACTGCTAAGTTGTGTCAATATGGCCAGAACGTAGTGGTTCTTGGTGCTGGTGGCAAGAGCGGTATGCTTTGCTGCTACGAGGCTAAGAAGCGCGTGGGTGTTACAGGTAAGGTTATTGGTCTTGCTAACAGCCCCAAATCTACTCAGCGCATCAAAGACCTGGGCTTCTGCGACGTTGTAGAGAGCGTTGCCGGCATGACTCCCGTACAGGTTTATGAGCTCGTTAGCAAGCTCACCGACGGCAAGATGGCTGATGTTACTATCAACTGCGTTAACGTTCCCGACTGCGAGATGACAGCAGTGCTCTGCACCCGCGACGACGGAGTTGTTTACTTCTTCTCGATGGCAACCAGCTTTACCAAGGCTGCTCTTGGTGCTGAGGGTATTGGTGCCGACACCAACATGATTATTGGTAACGGCTACACCAAGGGTCACGCTGTGTTCACTCTGCAAGAGCTGCGTGAGTGCCCCGAGCTGCGCAAGATTTTTGAGGAACTTTACGCTTAATTAGGATTATGGCTGTGGGGGCGCAGCACTTGCGCCTCTACGGCTTAAAAACACATGACATTTATCATGGCAGAATCAAGAAGAAAACAATTATTCCCCGATGTTACCGACGAGCAGTGGAACGACTGGAAATGGCAAGTTCGCAACCGCATTGAGACTCTCGAGGATTTGAAGAAATACATCAGCCTCACGCCTGAGGAGGAAGAGGGTGTTAAGAAAACTCTTTCCACTTTGCGTATGGCGATCACTCCTTACTACCTGAGTCTCATCAATCCAGATGATCCCAACGACCCAGTGCGCAAGCAGTGTATTCCTACAGGTCTTGAGACACATCAGGCCGCTGCTGACCTTCTCGACCCATTGCACGAAGATGAGGACTCTCCAACACCCGGCTTGACTCACCGTTATCCCGACCGTGTGCTTTTCCTCATCACCGATATGTGTTCAATGTACTGCCGTCACTGCACCCGTCGCCGTTTTGCTGGACAGACCGACGCCGAGTGTGGCAACGACCGCATAGAGAAAGCGCTTGAGTATATCGAGAAGACCGAGACAGTTCGCGACGTGCTTCTCTCGGGTGGCGACGCCCTGATGGTTGCCGACAAGAAGCTTGAGTATATCATCTCGCGCCTGCGTGCCATTCCACATGTTGAGATAGTTCGCCTTGGTACCCGCACTCCAGTTGTTTGCCCACAACGCATCACACCAGAGTTGTGCGAGATGCTCAAGAAGTATCACCCCATTTGGCTCAACACTCACTTCAATCATCCCAATGAGATTACAGCCGAGTCAACTCGCGCTTGCGAGATGCTTGCTAATGCTGGTGTGCCTCTGGGCAATCAGAGCGTGCTACTGCGTGGCATCAACGACTGCGTTCATGTGATGAAGCATTTGGTGCAAGGCCTCGTGAAGATTCGCGTGCGTCCTTACTACATCTATCAGTGCGACTTGTCTATGGGTTTGGAGCACTTCCGTACTCCAGTGTCGAAGGGCATCGAGATTATCGAGGGTTTGCGCGGCCACACTTCGGGCTACTGCGTTCCTACCTTCGTGGTTGATGCTCCTGGTGGCGGTGGCAAGACTCCCGTTATGCCTCAATACGTTATTTCTCAGGCTCCTGGCAAGGTGGTTCTCCGAAACTTTGAGGGCGTGATAACTACTTACACCGAGCCCACTGAGTATCATAGCGAGTGCAACTGCCCAGAGTGTCAGGCTGCCCGTAAAAAGGCTGAGGTTCCTGCAGACAAGGCCGTTGATGGTGTTATCTCCTTGCTTGAGGGTGAGCGCATGAATATCGAGCCTAAGGCATTGAAGCGTCACGAGCGCAACGAGAAACGAAATAGTTAGTAATAGTTCTTCCGCTTTAGTGATGGTGATGGCGATTGACCATCACCATCCTGCAGCGGACGATAGCGCTAAGGGTGACCTTCATCGATGACATATTGAACTACGACAGCCTCTCGATAGTCGGGCTGCAAAAGAACACTGGCAAGACCGAGTGCTTGAAGTATGTTCTTGCGCGACTGCCATTAGACCGCAAGCGGGTGGCTGTGACTTCGATAGGCATTGATGGAGAGACCACCGACCAGGTGACAAGAACGCAAAAGCCTGAGATTGTGCTGCGTGAGGGCATGTACTTCGGTACTAGTGAGGCGCACTACCGCCAGCGTAGACTAGTGAGTGAGCTCATTGATGTGAGTGACGAGAGCACCAGCTTAGGACGTGTGGTTACAGCACTGGCTTTGACACAGGGCAAGATATTGCTCTCAGGTCCGTCGTCAACTTCTGGACTACAGCGTTGGATGCGTGACACACGCCGCCACAGCATTGACTTGGCGATTGTCGATGGAGCCCTGTCGAGATTGAGTCTAGCCTCACCGGCGGTTAGCCAGTCAATGATACTTGCCACAGGTGCTGCTTACTCGATAAACATGAGTCACTTGATTCAGCACACCGCCTTTATTGTTGACCTTATAAATATAGGTAAGACCAGCGAGTGTAATATGGCGCTTCTCGGTCCCATTGATAAGGGTATTTGGTGGATTGACACCGATGGTGAGCTGCATGAGATGGAAGCAGTGACCTCGCTCTCGCAGCAGGTGCAGTTTCATGGAATGGAGCGCTGCAAAACCATTTATGTTGCTGGTGCGCTTGTTGATTCGTTTCTCGAGAAGGTGCGTAAGAACAAAAGCCTCAAGAATGTGGAGCTTGTGGTGCGCGATTTCACCAAGATATTTGTCACGCCGCAGCAACTAAGGCTCTTTGAAAAAAACGGCGGCAACATCAAGGTGCTGCAAAAGAGCAAATTGATAGCCGTTACAGTCAACCCCACATCGCCGAGTGGATATGTCCTTGATTCAGATGCACTTTGCGACAAACTTTCACAGGCAATAAATCTGCCTGTATATGATTTATTAAAAAACTAATGCAATTAAAAAACGTCATAGAATCACCTTGTGGCTTGCGGTTTATGCTCGATGGGCTAGACTTGCAGTCGGGTTTCGCACGTCGTTGGTTGCTCGATAGTGAAATGATGACTAGCGAGCAAGAAATCACAGCGTGTTATGACGTTTTGCGACATTTTGTCGATTTTGTGCGCTCTATTGAGCCTTCGTTCCTCAACACGTTGCTTTTCAGGTTGCAGGGAGTGAAGGACATTCGCACAACTATCAAGAACTTGCGTCAGTCGTCAACTCTTGACGATATTGAACTCTTTGAGATGAAACATCTTGCCATCCTCTCAACCGAGGTGATTAAGTTGCTCAAAGAGCATAACCTTGACCAAGTGGTGGAGATTCCATCGCTCAATGAGGTGATAACCATCCTCGACCCGGACGGGATGAAGATAGCCTCATTTTATATTTATGACAGCTATTGCGAGCAGCTCAAGGATTTGCGAGTGCAGATGCGCAAGAATCCTGATCAGCAAGAGGAACTGCTTCTTGAGGCTGCCGAGATAGAGGAAGGCGTGAGAAAAGACCTCACTCGCCAGTTACATTCCCATGTCGATGACATAGAAAGCGCTCTTGTGGCTCTAGCTAAGGTTGATATCGACGTTGCCAAGGCGCGACAGATAGTTGAGCAAGGGTTATGTTTTCCTGAGATTTCAGGTGATGGCTCAAGCAGTTTCACGGCGATGTTCCATCCTCAAGTGAAAGATGCTTTGAGTCGTGCTGGAAAGCAGTTCCAGCCAGTGAACATTAGCTATGCTTATCGCCCAACCCTTATCACAGGAGCTAATATGGGCGGCAAGACAGTGGTACTCAAAACCCTTACGTTGTGCCAGTACCTGTTCCAGTTTGGCTTTGGCATTCCCGCAAGCGCAGCTTGCATAGCTATAAAAGATGAGATAATGTTCTGCATAGGCGACGAGCAGTCGATAGAGAAAGGCCTGTCATCGTTTGCCGCCGAGATGAAGAACATCGATGCCGTTATAAAGGCATCACGTGAAAACAGAAGACTATTGGCGTTGATTGACGAGCCAGCCCGCACCACAAACCCCACCGAGGGTACAGCACTGGTGCAGGCCTTGCTCAAGGTGCTTAGCGAAAAGCGCATGAGCCTAGTGATGACAACGCACTACGATATAGAGCCAGGCTCAGCCTACTGCCTACGGGTGAAGGGCTTTGACAATGGCTTGATGAATTACTCTCTCGTTGAGGTTGAGGATGGAGAAGTGCCACACGAGGCGCTCAACATAGCTCAGAGCTTGGGTATTGATCCTGAGTGGATAGACTTGGCGAGACACGAACTAGAAATAACAGAATAAATACTATATAAATAATGTAATATGCAGAAGAGTAAATTAGGACTAGATTTCGAAAAGGTGGAATATGCCAGAGGTTTGGCTAAAGGCATCGCTCAAGATGTGCAGACCTTTGTGGAGCAATACACCACTGTCGCCGTAGAGCGCACACTGTGCCGACTGATGGGCATTGATGGCGTTGACGACAATGATGTGCCGCTGCCAAATGTGGTGGTTGAGGCGCTCAAGGACAAAGGCGTGCTTAACGAGGGCGCATTGTTCTTCATCGCCAACGCTATGATACAGACTGGATTAAGTCCACAGCAGATTGCCGAGAAGGTGGCCAAGGAAGAGTTGGATATTACCAAAGTGGTGACAACCGATCCCAAGCAGATTGCCGACGCGTTGCAACCAGTGATTGACGAGAGCATGGCACGCATTCGTGCCCGCCGTGCCCGTCGCGAGCATTATCTCGAGACAATTGGCGAAGGCCCCAAGCCTTATCTTTACATCATCGTTGCCACTGGTAACATCTATGAAGATGTGGTTCAGGCACAGGCAGGAGCCCGCCAGGGTGCCGACGTGATTGCTGTGATTCGCACCACTGGCCAGAGTCTGCTCGACTATGTACCTTATGGAGCTACCACCGAAGGCTTTGGTGGAACATTCGCTACTCAGGAGAACTTCCGCATTATGCGCAAGGCGCTTGATGAAGTAGGGGAGGAGCAGGGACGTTACATCCGTCTGTGTAATTACTGCTCAGGTTTGTGTATGCCTGAGATTGCCATCATGGGCGCTTTTGAGGGGCTTGACGTGATGCTCAATGATGCTCTTTACGGCATCTTGTTCCGCGACATCAATATGCAGCGCACGCTCATTGATCAGTACATGAGCCGCATCATCAACGGTTTTGCAGGTGTAATTATCAACACAGGCGAGGATAACTACCTTACAACTGCCGATGCTGTTGAGGCTGCCCACACAGTACTTGCCAGCGACCTTATCAACGAGCAACTCGCCCTAATGGCTGGTCTGCCCGAGGAGCAGATGGGTCTTGGTCACGCCTTTGAGATGGACCCAATGCTTGAGAATGGTTTCCTGCTAGAGCTTGCACAGGCACAGATGACCCGCGAAATCTTCCCTAAGGCAACGCTCAAGTATATGCCACCCACTAAGTTCATGACTGGTAACATTTTCCGTGGTCACATACAGGATGCGTTGTTCAATATGATTGGTATTTGGACACATCAAGGAATCCAATTGCTGGGTATGCCCACCGAGGCCATCCACACCCCATTCATGAGCGACCGCTACCTCTCGATTGAGAATGCCAAGTATATCTTCAACAACATGAAGAGCATTGGCGATGAGATGGAGTTTAAGGAGGGCGGTATCTGCCGTAACCGTGTGAAAGAAGTGCTGGGCAACACCATCAAGCTGCTTGAGGACATCACCAAGGAGGGCTTGTTCACCGCACTTGAGAAAGGTATCTTTGGCGACGTTAAGCGTCCCAAAAACGGGGGTAAAGGCCTTGCTGGCGTGACCATGAAGGGCGCCAACTACCTGAATCCGTTTGTTGAGTTAATGAAAGGTAAACGTTAAAGAATAGGAGACACAAGATATGAGCGAAGGACTATATTCAATGGAAGCTAAGGATTTTGACAAAACCTTAGACTTATCGAAGATAAAACCCTACGGCGACACCATGAACGACGGCAAGGTGCAGTTGAGTTTTACCTTGCCCGTGCCATGCGGCACCGAGGCTGTGGAGGCCGCCAAGCAGATGCTGCGCAAGATGGGCCTCGAGAACCCAAGCGTGGTCTTCTATCAGGAGTTAACACCTGGCTTTACCTTCTTTAACTGCTATGGCAGCTGCACACACACGGTAGATTACACAAATATCTATGTCCCCAAAGTGGAGTCTAACACAATGGACATGTATGAGACCGATGAATACATAAAAGAGAACATCGGCCGCAAAATTGTGATTGTGGGTGCCTCGACTGGTACCGACGCACACACCGTGGGCATCGACGCTATTATGAACATGAAAGGCTATGCTGGTCACTACGGACTGGAGCGCTACGATATGATTGAGGCCTATAACTTAGGTTCGCAGGTTCCCAATGAGGAATTCATCGCCCGTGGCATTGAGCTTCATGCCGATGCGTTGCTAGTGTCACAGACCGTGACCCAGAAAGACGTGCACATCCAGAACATGACAAACTTCATAGAGCTTATGGAGGCCGAGGGTCTGCGTGACAAGATGATTTGCTGTTGCGGAGGCGCGCGCATTACCCACGAGCTTGCCAAAGAGCTTGGCTTCGACGCTGGATTCGGTATGAACACCTATGCCGACGACGTTGCCTCGTTTGTCGTGCAAGAAATGGTGAAGCGCGGAATGAAATAGTAAGAATATTTAAAAACAAAATATTATTAACATCATCAACCGTATTATTATGGATAAATATCAAATGAGAGAGGTCATCGCTAAGCGTGCAGCCAAAGAGTTGCACGACGGTGATGTAGTGAATTTGGGTATTGGTATCCCAACATTGATTCCTAACTATCTTCCCGAAGGTGTGGAGGTTACTCTGCAGACCGAGAATGGTGCTATGGGTATGGGCCCAACACCTGCCGAGGGTGAGGAAGACAAGAACTTGATTAACGCTGGTGGCGGTTTCATCACTTTGGAACCAGGCGCTTGCACTTTTGACTCTGCAACTTCGTTTGCAATCATTCGTGGCGGACATGTTAACGTGTCGTTCCTCGGTGCGTTGCAGGTTGACGAAAAAGGTAACCTTGCCAACTGGATTATTCCAGGCAAGATGGCTCCCGGTATGGGCGGTGCTATGGACCTCGTGGTAGGTGCAAAGCGTGTAATTCTCACCATGGAGCACACCCAAAAGGGCAACCACAAGATTTTGAAAGAGTGCACACTGCCTCTCACTGCTGCTGGTCAAGTTAACATGATCATCACCGAGATGGGTGTTATGGACATCACTCCCGAGGGCATCGTTCTGCGTGAGTTACATCCAGAGTTTACCGTTGAGCAAGTTCAGGAGGCCACAGGCGCTACTTTGATTATCGATCCAAACCTCAAACCAATGGATGTTTAGACAGTTTATAGTTCACAGTTAATAGTTAATAGTTGGGCTGCGCCAACTGAAAACTAACTATGAACTATGAACTCTTAACTATGAACTAAGTAATATGGATTACAATTTTCTGAAGATTGAGAAAATTGATGGTGGCATCACCATTCTGAAAATCTCAGCGCCCAAGTCGCTCAACGCACTCAATTCCACAATATTGACGGAACTTGACAACTTCGTTGACAACGTAGATCCTGCCACTCGCGTGCTCATTATCACTGGCGATGGCGAGAAGTCGTTTGTTGCAGGTGCCGACATCAGCGAGATGGCGCATCTCGATGAGCAAGAGGGTTATGAATTTGGCAAACTTGGTGCTGCGGTGTTCCGCAAGATTGAAGTTTTGCCAATTCCCGTGATTGCCGCTATCAACGGCTTTGCATTGGGCGGCGGCTGCGAGCTTGCTATGGCGTGCGACATACGCATCGCTTCGGTAAAGGCTAAATTTGGCCAACCCGAGGTGGGGCTGGGTATAATCCCAGGTTTCTCGGGCACTTATCGTTTACCCAAGCTCATAGGTCAGGGCTATGCCAAGGAGATGATTTACACTGGCAAGATAATCCGTGCCGATGAGGCGTTGCGCATAGGTTTGGTTAACTCCATTCATGAACCTGAAGAACTTATGCCTGCAGCTGTTGAAATGGCAAAGAAGATGCTTGCCTGCGCTCCTGTGGCTATATGTCTTGCAAAGCTGAGCATTAACGAGAACTATGACCTCAACGCTCCCGAAGCTCTTGAGCTTGAGAGTAAACTCTTTGGCAAGTGCTTCGCCACTGCCGACCAGAAAGAGGGTATGGACGCATTCCTGAATAAGCGCCCTGCCAATTTCGAAGGAAAATAATTCAATAATCTTTAAATAACAAAACACTATGAAAATTTGTGTAATTGGAACCGGAACAATGGCTAAGGGTATCGTCAAGGCGTTTGCCGCCAAGATGCCTGTTGTCATGAAGAGCCGCACCGATGCCAGCCTTGAGAAGGCTATGGCTTCAATCTCTAAGGGTTACAATAAACTCGTGGAGAAGGGTAAAATCACTCAAGAGAAGATGGATGCTATCTTGGCAAACATCACAACCACTACCGACTACGCTACATTTGCCGACGCCGACCTCGTAATTGAGGCAGCTGTTGAGAACATGCAGCTCAAGAAGGACGTGTTTATGGAGCTTGACAAAATTTGCAAGCCCGAGACAGTCTTTGCTACAAACTCGTCATCACTGTCAATCACTGAGATTGCTGCTTGCACTAGCCGTCCCGCACAGTTCATTGGCTGCCACTTCTTCAATCCTGCCGATCGTATGGCGCTTGTTGAGGTAATCCGTGGTCAGCTTACCAGCGATGAGACTGCTAAGGCTATCATTGACCTCACAACTGAGATTGGCAAGACCCCAGTTCCCGTGAATGAGGCTCCTGGCTTTGTGGTTAACCGCATCCTTATCCCAATGATTAACGAGGCAGTGGGCATCCTCGCCGACGGCATCGCTAGTGCAGAGGACATCGACAAGTGTATGATGCTTGGCGCAAACCACCCAATGGGACCATTGGCACTCGCCGACCTCATTGGTAATGACGTGAACTTAGCCATCATGGAAGTGCTCTATAACGAGTTTGGCGATCCCAAGTATCGTCCTCACCCATTGTTGAGAAAGATGGTTCGCGCAGGTTTGCTCGGTCGTAAGACAGGCGAAGGATTCTATAAATACTAATTCATTGAACTGAGAACTAAAAACTTATAACTAAAACATATGGATTTCAGTTATTCAAAGACAGAACAACTTTTCCTGCAGATGATTCGGGAGTTTGCCGAGAAGGAGGTAAAACCTCTGGCTGCCGAAGTTGATGAGCAGGAACGCTTCCCCCTCGAGACAGTAGAGAAGATGGGCAAGCTGGGCATTATGGGTATTCCCGTGCCTAAAGAATATGGCGGTGCAGGTGGCACTGTGCAAATGTATATCATGGCTGTTGAGGAGCTTTCTAGAGTTTGCGCCACTACTGGCGTTGTTCTCTCGGCTCACACCTCATTGTGCATGGCTCCTATCATGGAGCACGGCACTGAGGAGCAGAAGATGAAATACTTGCCAAAGCTCGCTTCGGGTGAGTGGATTGGAGCTTTTGGTCTCACTGAGCCTAACGCTGGTACCGATGCAGCTATGCAGCAAACTATGGCTGTTGACGCTGGCGACAAGTGGATTCTTAATGGTACCAAGATTTTCATCACTAACGCTTCTTATGCCAACGTGTTTATCGTGATGGCGATGACCGACAAGTCTAAAGGCACTAAGGGAATCTCAGCCTTCATAGTTGAGAAGGGTATGCCAGGTTTCTCAATCGGCAAGCCCGAAATGAAGATGGGTATTCGCGGTAGTGCTACCTGTGAGCTCATTTTCGAGAACTGCGAAGTGCCCAAAGAGAATCTGCTCGGTGCTGAGGGCAAGGGCTTTGGCATTGCTATGAAGACCCTTGATGGCGGCCGCATTGGTATCGCTTCACAGGCTCTGGGTATAGCTCAGGGCGCTATGGATGAGACGGTGCGCTACACCAAGGAACGCAAGCAGTTTGGTCGAGCTATCGCCAAGTTCCAGAACACCCAGTTCCAGATGGCTGACCTCAAGACTAAGGTTGAGGCTGCCCGCTTGCTCGTGCGCAGCGCCGCTTGGAAGAAGGACAACGGCATTCCTTATAGTGCCGATGCTGCTATGGCCAAGCTCTTTGCAGCCGAGACTGCTATGGAAGTTACTACCAAGGCCGTTCAGTTCCATGGTGGTTATGGCTACACTCGTGAGTATCCTGTAGACCGCATGATGCGCGACGACAAGATTACCGAGATTTATGAAGGTACATCCGAGGTTCAACGCATGGTTATTGCTGGTCATTTATTTAAATAATAAAGGAGGACACAAGATATGAATATTATAGTTTGCGTAAAACAAGTTCCCGATACCACCGAAATCAAGATAGATCCCGTAAAAGGCACCTTGATTCGTGATGGAGTGCCAAGCATTATGAACCCTGATGACAAGGGCGGTCTCGAACTAGCTCTGCGTCTCAAGGACGCTCATGGCGCTCATGTGACTGTAATCTCGATGGGTCCTCCTCAGGCCGATGTTATGCTGCGTGAGGCTCTCGCTATGGGTGCCGACCGTGCTATCCTCCTGAGTGACCGCAAGTTTGCAGGTGCCGACACTTTGGCTACCTCTTATGCTCTTTCTGGTCTGTGCCGCACTCTCGACTATGACCTGATCATCGCAGGTCGCCAGGCTATCGATGGCGACACCGCGCAAGTTGGTCCTGAGCTTGCCGAGCACCTCGGTTTGCCTCAGATTACCTATGTTGCCGACGCAAAACTTCTTGAGAATGGCAACCTGCTCATTCACAAAGAGAACGAAGACAGCGTTCAAGTGCTTGAGGCTGAAGGTAAATGCCTCTTGACTGTTCTTGCTTCGGCTTTCGACGCCCGCTATATGAGCGTGAGTGGCATTATGGAAGCCTACAACAAGGAGGTTGAGGTTTGGAGTGCCGACAAGATTGACGTTGAGGAGGGCAAGCTCGGTCTCTCGGGCTCGCCAACCAAGGTGTTCCGCTCATTCCCCAAGGCCATGAAGGAGCCCGGTGAGGTTCACGAAGTGACTCCCGAAGAGGCTGTAGAGCTTATCGTTAATAAACTGAAAGAGAAACACATCATCTAAAAGTAAAAGCTATGGAAAAGAAAGATTATAAGAACGTATTCGTTTTTGCAGAACAACGCGAAGGTGTAATCCAGCCAGTTGCTTTTGAACTTTTGGGCAAGGCTCGTGACCTCGCCGATGTGCTTGAAGAGAAAGTTGTTGCCATGTTCTTGGGATATGGCATCAAAGATAAGGCTCAGGAACTCATTGAGCATGGTGCCGATGAGGTAATCGTTGTTGATACTCCCGAACTTAAGGATTTCCTCTCGGAGCAGTATTCGCAGGCTGTGTCACAGATTATTCTCGACCGCAAGCCTCACATTGTGCTTTATGGAGCTACTACCATTGGCCGTGATCTGGCTCCACGTTTGGCTTCGCGCCTCAAAACTGGTCTTACTGCTGACTGCACCAAGCTCGAGATTCAGCCTGTTAAGGAAGAGGAGAAAGAGTTCTGCATGACTCGTCCCGCATTTGGTGGAAACCTCATGGCTACCATCGTGTGCCCAGACAATCGTCCACAGATGTCAACCGTGCGTCCTGGCGTGATGCAGAAAATGCAGCGCGATCCAAACCGCCAAGGCGTCATAACCGTGTTTGAGCCAAAATTCGACACCTCGAAATTCAAGGTAAAGGTAGTTGAGACTATCAAGGCCGATAAGAGCATTGCCGACATCTCGGAGGCTAAGATTCTTGTTTCGGGTGGCCGTGGCGTGCATGATAAGGAAGGCTTCGACAAGCTGCAGGCTCTTGCCGACGTGCTTGGCGGACAAGTAGCATCGTCACGCGCTATGGTTGATAACGGTGTGATGCCTCATGAGTGCCAGGTAGGACAGACTGGTAAGACCGTTCGTCCAAACCTTTACATGGCATGCGGTATCAGTGGCGCCATCCAGCACCTTGCCGGTATTGAGGAGAGCGATTTCATTATCGCCATCAACAAGGACAAGTTTGCTCCAATCTTCAGCGTTGCCGACCTGGGCATCGTGGGCGACTTGCACAAGATTGTCCCCATGCTCACCGAGCGCATCCGTAAAGAGATGGAAAAATAAGTCAATAATAATTTGATTTCTCATTTGAAAAGGATGGTGGACCCAGCGATTTGGTCCACCATCTCCTTTTTTTAATGAAAAATTGCAAGTTCACGCGATTTGTTGTAATTTTGCCACTAGAAAATAGAAATTATTAATTTTAAACAAATTATTTATGGGCTATATTCAAAAGAATTTGATGAGTGGTGAGTTTGTCGCTTATGAGGCAAAGCAGCATGGTATTATTTATACTTGGCCTGTTCTTTTGGCGCTTTTGTCTTTTGGCGCGTTTTTTATTCCCATTGAAAAGTGGTGGATAAATGCTTGCATCTGCCTTGTGGTTTTATTGATTGCTCTTTTTTGGGCCATCTCGATTTATGGTGGCAGGCAGTATGTGGTGACCAATAATCGCCTTATCTTCAAGCGTGGTATCATAAACAGGAGTTCGCACGAACTGCTATTGAAGAAGTGCGAGGGAGTGCAGGTGGACCAGTCAATTCCAGGAAGAATATTTGACTACGGTACTGTGATGGTTACGACAGGCGAGGTGACAAACAGCTATAAGTACATCAGTCATCCGCTCAGGTTCTCCACTAGCATCCACGAGCAGATTTCACATCTTAAGGATGACTAAAAATCTTCTCGTAGTAAAGTTAACAAAAAAACTCCCCTGCCAGTTTTTGGTAGGGGATCTTTTATTATTTCTTATTGGCATCGATTGCCTCATTAATCAGCTTCTGTATTTTTTCTTCGCTTTCTTTTAGATCTTTGGCATATTTAGGATCTCGCATCATATTGGTGTATACCTTGATGAAATCCTGACCTTTGCCTTTATTCTTGTAGAATTCTTGAAATTCTTTTTGCATATCGGCATAGCCTTTTTGAATATTTTTAAAGTCTTCGGCCGAATTGATCTGTTTATAGATAGAAATAGAGCGTTGTATTAAAGCCTCTGCGTCTTTTTCTATATCGCCAGTGGGATGAATAGCTTCTTCTGCTTCTTCCTTGTCTACTTCATCTATTTGTTCGCTTTTGCTTTTATCGCTGTCGCTATCGTCATTGTATGAGCGACTCTTTTTGCTATCGCAAGAGGTGAAAGCCAGAGCCACTGCTACAGCCATGAGGATTGATAATAGTTTGAGTTTCATTAATGTATTGTGTTTAAGATGTTTGAAGATTTATAGCTCTTGTTTTGAAAAATGAGTGTTGCATCATTAGCTTACTGGATGCAACACTCTTATTTAGAATGAATTAGTAGCAAAATTAGGTTGGAACAATCTTGAAGCTCATTACTTCATGAATTCCATTGCTTTCTTTTGCATATTCTCCATTGCTTTTTCTACCTTGCCGCTGATTTCTGGATCATTCTCCAATTTGTCGAATTCTTCTTTGAATTTCTTCAGCGCATCATCGCCTTTTTCAGTGTAGAACTTCTCATATTTGTCCTGAATGGCTTGTAGCTCATCCTCGAATTTGTCTACATCAGCTTTGCTCTTGAACTCTATATTGTTCATGAAAGCAATCAGTTCTTCGGCGGCTGTTTTAGCGTCTTTAGCAGGATCTCCAGTAAGTTCAAAAGCTTGTTCTTCAGCCTTTTTTTCCTCTACTTGCTCGCTCTTGTCGTTGTCGCTCTTGTCACTTTTGCTGCTAGTTTTCTTCTCGTCGCATGCAGTGAATGCCAATGCAACAGCAAAGGCCATGATGATAGATAAAAATTTAAATTTCATAATGTGTTGATAAATAATAAAATAATAAATGATTTTTTGTTTGTTCTTGTTTTTATTGAAAGAGTGTTGCATCTACTGTTTAGAAAACGTAAACATAAATGCAACACTCTGTGTGAAATGATTATCTAAATAGTCAAAAAGCAGTTAGAAGAAGATCATTCAGATTTTGATTCTTCTCCCATTAATTTAGTGACGTTTTCCATCATCACCTTCTGAGCGTCCTCAACTTGCTTCTTGATCTCTGGGTCGTTCTCCAGATCCTCAACTGCCTTTTGGAATTCCTTCAGCTGATCCTCACCTTTCTCTTTGTAGAAATCCTCATACTTCTTTTGGAGAGCCTCAACTTCAGTCTCAAGATTCTTAACGTCATCGAGAGTCTTCAGGTCTTTCTTCATAAGATCAACCATTTCCTGTGCGCATTGTTTTGCGTCAGCTTTAGGATCGCCGCTAGGACCTTTGCTGCAAGCTGTGAACAATACAGCCACTACAAGTGCAAATGCAATCGATAAAAATTTAATCTTCATAATAAAAAATATAAGTTTAAAAAATTAGTGCCTACTCCCTTTAAAGCGTTTCGGCTTTTTCTTGTTAATTTCTTTTTTGGTTAAACAATATATTATCGTCTTGTCGATAGTGCCACTAGTGCAGTTTTCTTGAATCGTGATTGGAGGGGTTAAGTATTATTCGTCTTGTCCTTCCTGGCTCATGAAAAAGTCATGTTTCTTGAGAAAAAGCACATGGCAGGTTATCGGCTACTCTTCGTCTTCCTCGTCTTCGTCTTTGTCGCCTTTTTTCTTATTAAGTTTCTTTTCGGCTTTTTCAACGCGTTTCTCAGCTTCTTTAAGCTCAGCCTTATGCTCTTTCTTGAAATCTTTTTCAATGGCGCTTTCGAGTTTGTTCAACTTCTTTTGGAATTTCTCGTATCCCTTATAGTCGCCGTCATCAGCATAGTACTCAGCAAATTCCAGCTGTTTTTCCATCATTTCAATTTGATTCTCTATAGTTTTTTCAGCTAGACCTCTCAAGTTCTCGACGTCATTTTTAGGGTCACCAGTAGGTTTCCCGCAGGATATTAATGGTAGAGTGAGAGCTGCTGCAGTTGCTATTAATAAGTATTTTTTCATAATAGTTATGTTCTAGAAGTTAATCAATTGATGCCTACAACCTTTTGAGCGTTTCGGCTTTTTCTCTTGTTGGTGAAATAGTTACTTGGATGTATATGTCAATTGATGACAAACTGACCGTTACTCGTTGTCGCTGTCATCCTCTTCTTCGTCATCACTCTCTTTGTTTTTCTTCTTATCTAGTTTCTTTTCAACTTTTTCAATCTTTTTCCTGAGGTCATTTATTTGATCTTCGTATTGTTCTTGAAGATCCTCGGCCATTTTGAAAAACTCTTTTTGAAGGTCTTCGTAAGCGTCATAATCCTCGTTTTCGGCATAATACTCAGCTAAATCGGCCATTTTTTGCTGTGCCTCAAGAGTGATGTCCTGTTGTTTCTCTAATAAACTCTGGAACGCCTCGGCGTCTTCAGTTGGATCACCTGTGGGTTTTTTGTCGCAGGAGTTGAAGGCGGGAAGTGCCAATAGTGCTGCTGCAAAAAGTAA